>CAZXFE010000007.1:0-38303 GCA_964639795.1 uncultured Enterobacteriaceae bacterium
CTGGAAGAAGCCACGCTCACCCTCATCGGCCGGGGCGTGTACGACTCAATTTACGATATTCGACACACCTATAGCGAACCGTTTGGCCACAACGAGAAGGAGAACCGTAAGTTCGAGTACAAACTGCGCGAGGCCTTCGTCGATATGGTCCTTCCTCCGTTTACGATTCGGCTGGGTCGTCAACAAGTCGTATGGGGCGAAACCGACAATTTTCGAGCGCTGGATGTGATTAACCCGCTTGATCTGCGCGACCACTGGAGCTGGGAGCCGTGGGAGGATATCCGCATCCCGCTCTGGATGGCACGCGTTATTTACGACATCGGGAAGATTGGTCCGTTGGAAGAATCCTTCATCGAGGGGATCTGGATCCCGTGGGATTTCCAGCCCAATAAGCTTGCGCTTGACACGCGCCGCCCGTGGGGGTTTACGGGGGATGGATTGGCCAAGGTCGCCAACTCGGCTCTGATTGGCGATGAGCTCTTTAACCTGGACCTCACCGTGCGGGACGGAAAACCGAGTAAAAAGCTCAAAAATGGCCAAGCCGGAGTGCGGTTTAAGGCGGTCTGGGGCGGCATCGATTTTAGCCTAAACTATTTCTATGGCTTTTCGGCCAACACTGGGGTGAAAATACGTTCGGATATGGCCCGAATCAATGGGAATACCCTGCGTGCTGTGGCCAACACCGAAAACCCGCGCTCGCACACCGTAGGCTTGGCGGCCAATTATTCCGAAGAACGCTTCACTCAGTCGGTCTTCCGTCTAGAGACTACCTTTACCACTGGGGTGCCGGTGACCATTGCGCCCGGAGCATCGCTCCGGGTCGATCCCGATCAGAATCAGTTTGATACGGCCCGTCAGTCGGTGGTGATGTTGGCCATTGACCGTCCGACCTGGATCCGACCGCTTAATAATCTACGGACATTTTTTATTACGACACAGATTTTCTGGCGGCGATACATGGACTATAGCCGCCTCTACCGCGGCATCCCATCCGTGCGTCGGGCAAGCGTAGGAGGTGAGGTGGTGCCGGGGCGGTTTACGAGCCTGAATGCTGACAAGATCGATCAGAACGAATTTGTCATCACCTTTGCCGCTTCCACCAGCTATGGAGCGGCCGGGTTGTGGCAGCCGTTGTTTGTGTTTGCGCTGGATCCCCTATCGACGGGAGCATACAACAAAGTCGCGATGGATTATTTGTGGTCGAATCATATTATCTTCCGGCTGGAGCAGAATTTCTTCTGGCGGGTGAGCGGCCACGACCCCGGGCCGTGGGGGCTGGGGGATTCCTGGGGCCGGCCCGGTGCGAGTCGGCATGAAACGGTCGCAACGATGATCTATCAGTTTTGAACTTTTCGATTTGCTTGCGTCCCTGGATGTCTTCACGCCGTATCTGGCGACCTTCTACGCCCTCCGAACGAATAAGCCAGTACATCCACACCTACTCGTGGACTGGATAGAAGAATTCTAAGAACTTAGCCGCGGGGTCTGCTTTCTTCTTCACGGGTGCTCTGCGCGCCATTTCTGCTTCCGCGTTACCATGTGACCAGAAGCATTTTTTCCTGAAACAGTGTCGTCACCAGCAAAGTTTTATTGACAGGGCAAAAAAGCATGCTTTTTTGCCCTGTCACAATGATTTCAATATGCATATTGTTCATACAGAAACAAATAGAGCCGATTCTGATGCAACCCAACAGTAATACGTTAGCCAGCCTGTTTCTCGTGATGTGTCTCACTCGGGGTGTCTAAGTGTCCCAAGTGTGGACCGGCCCTCAGATTTCCACGCTGAACTCCCCAGACCGGATTCAGTTTTCGTCCTTTGCTTTAGCGCTTACCTTAGTAGGCGATATCGATGGGGATCAGATCCCGGATTATGTGGTTTGTGGGTATAACCAACCCGCAGGGGGTAATGCGCACCAAGGCCGGGCCTTTGTTTTCGGTAGGCGGACGAGCAAGGTCCTCCCCACGCTGGATAACCCGTTCCCTCAGCCCAACGCGGCTTTCGGCTTTTCCGTCTCTGCTGCCGGCGATGTCAATCAGGATGAGGCGCCGGATCTGCTGGTTGGTGTCTTCTAACAGGGAGAAGGGGGAGCGCGTTAGCGCTCGTCATGGGCTGGAGCAGCGCGCAGGACGGACTACAGAATGTCACAAAACAGTCAGGAGTGGCCAGGTGTTTGTCTTCAGCGGCAAAGACGGTCGGTATTTATATGCCTTGGAGGCTCCCCACCAGCATGCCGGAGCTGGATTTGGCTGTGGTCGGTCGCCTCCCTGGGAGATGTCACAGCGGACGGCATTCCTACGCTTGTCGTTGGCGCTCCCATCCAGAGTGTGGATGAGTTTCACGGTCAGGGCGAAGTCTTTCTCTACAACGGGCGGGATGGCCTCACCAGGAGACACCAACGGCGATGCTATCCCTGAGTTTGTGTTTGGCACGCCGGGCCAACATCTGGGGGATACTGCGGTCGTCGGGCGTGTGTTTACCTTTGTCTCTGCACGCTAGCCTCAAAGAATTCATGAGAAAGCTGACTGTCAGGGACACCCATTTTGTCTTGAGCAGGAGGTGCCGTATGCCGTTCAACAAAGTGTGTGTGGATCGTTTGTACCAGAAGACAGGAATCCCAAACGAGAAGAAAACGTGCAGAAACGGAAAGTGGCTTTGACACGATCGCGATCACCCGAACTCAAAAAGGTCTTGGTTGTCTTGATACTGACGAGTTGCTTGGTCATGGCATGTGCGGAAAAGCCTATGGGGCGGCAAGAAGCTCAGGCCATTAAGCTGGTACAAGGGCATACGCTGGTGCAGGGATATTTCACCGTTGTCTCTGATGTCGTGCAAAAGGCGCAAGATGCACGGCTGTCCAGCAATGCCTGGGCGCATCAATTAAGATGGTCTCCCTTTCCAGACAGACCATCTTAATTGATGCGCCCAGGCAGTATTTCAATGTGTTTGATTGTCTTACTAAAGAATAGAAGTTTTTTCCCGCACTCTCATGACTCTCCTTCCTCGTCCCTCTCCTTGTAGGCAATTCGCCGTCCCTTATACCCGCACGCCAGGCAGCGGACATCTTTTGCCGGTGGGTCCTCGGCAATTAGAACACACGGCTGCGGATCTACTAACTCTTCCCCGCAATCTGGACATTGCAGGTCGTTGGGTTTATCCGGTGCAGGCTGTGCCTGATCCCAGAGTATCTGCTGCTCCTGGTTCCACTCCTGAAGCGATTTCAGATGTTTCCTTTGCATTCCTGTAGCACCCTTCGACTCGGCTGCTCGCCCATCCATGCTTTCAGACATAGCATGAGACGTCTTATTCAGACTCAGAGTCTGCCTCTTCATATCGCGCTTGACCTGCGAGGCATTCGTGGCCATGCTTCGGTAGACTCATGCCTGCTTACCCTGAGTAAATAAACGTGGGCTGTGTTTTTGTCCATTCGACACTATCTTGACGCCCATGGTCACGTCTACGAACCTGAGGCAGACGGCACGACTGCGTCAGGTTCGAGAGCGCTCCCCAATCTACGATCCGGAGGCGCGTAGGTGCTCGATCCGCTGTCTCACTTCCGTAACAAACGTCGCGTCAGGGGCCAGCTGAACTGCTCGCTCGTACGCGCTGAGCGCCGCTGCCTTTTTCCCCAGCTTCTCCAATGCCTCACCCAGGTTTGCGTGGGTATAGGCATAGTCCGGGTCTAACTCAACGGCGTCTTGCCACTCCCCAGCGGCCTCCTGTAAATCGCCCGTGGAGGCCAACAGATGTCCTAGTTGATCATGAATATACGCCGAGGTAGGAACAAGCCGGAGCGCTTTGCGGTACGCGGCAATGGCCTCCTGTGTATCCCCCTTATTCGCCAGTGCCCGGGCAAGATGAACGTGGGCCATGGCATTGTCCGGGTCGAGCAGCAGCGACGTATGGAGCGCGCTCACCGCTCGTGCATGTTCTCCGCTATCTCCTAGTGCCAAGCCCATCAAGTGATGTGCCTTGGCATTGGCCGGCGCCAAGCGAACGGTTTCACTCCATTCGCTAATCGCCTTAGCTAACTCCCCTCTGTCATAGAACACTTGCCCCTGCTCAAGATGAGAGAGGGCCTGCGAGGATAGAGTCCGCCCGGACTGTGCGCCAGGCAGATCGGATTGCGGTGTTTTTTGAGTAACGGGGCGAGGGGGCGTGGGTGGTGGCGTTTTTGGAAGGGGTGCCGACGGAGCTGCAGGGAGTGCTTTGGGCGGGCGCGGGAGAGCCGATTTCCGGATGGGGAGAGATAGTGTCCCCTTTTTTGTGTGTGAAAAGAGCATCTGCGTAAAAGCTTCGTTGACTGTGTTGTTTTTCGGAGTAAACACAATGGCGACGAGGGACTGGCGTTGTTCGACGACAAAGGGCGGAATTTTGGGTCCTTTCAGATCAAGAACGAGACGGAGACGGTGAGGGTGCGCACCGAGGCGGACTTGCGCGAGCAGCGCGTCTTCTGCCGGGTATGTTCCGGACGGCATGGCCTGGACAGGCCCGTTTACATCAACGACCAGTCGCGACGGCGATGACAATGCAAAAGAGTGAATCGAGTCAGGCGCGCGCGAAAAACGAAAGAGCACTGATCTGCGCTTCCCTTCCACAGAAAGTTGGATCTTGTCCAGCAGCAGAACGCCAGACCGGGGAGAAGACTGGGAAAAGGCAGGGATAGACCATAGCCCTATCCAGATGGCCGCAGCAATAACGGAGAGACATGTTCTGCTCATTGCTCTTTATCCTTTTCCGTCCGCTTTCTTCATCGGACTTAATCCGCCACAGTCGGCTCTTTCTCAACGATTTGCATAGACTGAAGCGGCACAGCAGCGTCATGAGTCAAGAGATAGCACCCTATGGTACACACACCGCACAGCACCCCCGCACCGTAAAACACGCTTCCCAAATTATAATAATCGACCACCATCCCAAAAATAGGTGGAGCAATAGTCATCCCGAAGCTGTGGACCGTTAGGAGCGTGCTCATCACAGTTCCCATGCCTGATCCGGGCGTGTGCTCCATAGCCAGCGCCATATGGGCCGGATAGGCCAGTCCAAAACCAGCGCCAACTAAGGCGTTGAGGAGGAGCAATTGCCCAAATGTCGACGCAAGCGGAAAAGCGGCTAAGGAAACGGCGCTGAGCAAGCTCCCGACGCTGATTAAGACGGCCTTATTCATGCGGTCAGAAAGACGACCACACGGTGCCTGCAGAAGAGCGCTTATGAGTACGTTTAAAGAAATTAACAACCCGACTTGCGAGGTTTTTAACGGGAGAAGAGAAGCCGACAGCAGGGGTACAAATATCCAAATAAGGGTGCTGGATAACGCGTAGCCAACACGAAAGAGGGCGACCCCGAGAATGGGCCGAGAGGACAGAATCTCGCGCCAAGACGCTTCGTCTTTCTTGTGGGCGGCCTGCGGTTTTGGTACTTCGGGCAGGAAAAAGAATAATAACAGCAGAGACAGAAGGCTCAGGATGCCTAAAAGGATAAAGCTCGCTTGCATACTGAACAGATCTTTAATCACCCCACCTAAGACTGGCCCTCCAGCGACTCCGCCGAGAAAAGCCGTATTGACATAGCCAGCATAGGCGCCCTCTTGCCCTTTCGGTGTAAGGTCGCCCACATACGCCATAGAAACCGGCTGGACCATGGCTGTGGCCACTCCTTGGAGGGCCATGACCAAGATAAGCGCCAACAGGCTATTAGCGAGGAGGTAGGCGACGGAGGTAAAGGCATAGAAGAACAGCCCCCACAGTAAGAATGCCTTGCGGCCATGACGGTCTGAGGCCCGGCCAATAAGGGGGAGCAGAAAGGTTCGGGATGCCGAGTGCGCCCCAAACAGGATGCCGACTGCAACTCCGCTGGCGCCGAACTCCTGGGCATAGATCGGGATGAAGGGAATCACGACACCGTTGCCCAACATAGTGGCGAAAAGAGCTAAAGAGAGGACGAACAGCGCACGATTCATAGGCAAGCCATTATACGGCCTCTCCCCCAGATTTGCACATGCGTCTCATGCCTTCACTGGCTCAACATAGCCAGTCTTAAGCAAGGTCGAAGCTTGCCCTGAGCCAAGTCGAAGGGGGGCGGGCGACGAGACCACCCTTAGTCAACTATCGAAGTACTACTTTATCTTTGGCATGAACCGACGGCCACTTGCCTGCCCAGGGTTGGGCCTGCTCGAGTTGAGCAGCGACACGGAACAGCACATCTTCACGTCCGTATGCAGCGACGAGTTGAATGCCGAT
Organism: uncultured Enterobacteriaceae bacterium; assembly: GCA_964639795.1. GTDB lineage: Bacteria > Desulfobacterota > Binatia > Bin18 > Bin18 > Bin18. Next base: position 6,238 of record CAZXFE010000007.1, read on the forward strand.
AGGCAGCCCCTGGCTGTTCCAGTACAACGGAAGCGACATGGCCGGCTGGCCTGTCACATTAAACGGCACGGTAAAGGGCATGAGGGGCGCTGAGCGTCGTGCCGCCCCAAGGGGATTGTCTGATGTAGACACGAACTCTCCCAGTTTTGGTGGTGGCTCGGAAATCGTTGGCGTAAGGAGTAGGTCAAAGCCGTTTTTTCCATCTTCAGGCTGCCACCAGCTCGCAATTCGGCGCGTATAAGATTGCAGCCACTCTATTGCCTCAATATAGCGCACGGCAGTCCGCGCGCGGCCGATTTCGGCCATGGCCCAGGTATTGATCTCAACGTCATCGTGACTGATTTGTTTGCCCGTCTGTCTGGACAAGGTATCGAGATGAGAGGCGATCGCGCTCGTCAGAATAGCCCAGACGTGCCGTCGCAGTTCCTGTTCAGCATCGAGCGCAGGGGGATACGCTTCTTCGATCGTGTGTCCGAGTGCACCGAGAAGTTGGACCGCTTCTTGGACTGCGGTCACACAATCCGGATGCAGCCGCACGGCCTTACCTGGAAAGTCGGCGAGAAAGCCTATCCGCAGCCGGCCTGGATCAGCACCGACCTCCTCCAAAAACGGCCTGGAGGGGGGGGAAGCAAAATAGGGATCGCCAGGCATGGGTCCAGCGATCACATTTAGGATGGCGGCCGTATCACGTACAGAGCGTGTCACCACGTGTTCATTGACGAGGCCCTGCCAGATCTCGCCATACTCGGGGCCAACCGATGCGCGTGCGCGTGTAGACTTGAGTCCGACTAGGCCGCACTCGCTAGCGGGAACACGAGTGGAGCCGCCGCCGTCGTTGGCATGCGCCGCCGGAACCATACCGGATGCAACTGCGGCTCCTGAACCGCCGCTCGATCCGCCTGTGGAATGATTTGTATTCCAGGGATTCCGAGTTGGACCATAGGCTTCCGGCTCGGTTGTCGGCATGCTGGCAAACTCGGGCGTATTTGTTTTTCCCAAGAAAATAAGGCCCGCCGCGCGTAGCTTGGCCGCCATATAGGTGTCTTCTTTGGCCGTCCAGGCAAGGTCTTTGAGAAAACGCGTGCCCTGATGATACGGATCACCGGCCGAATGGCAGCCAAAATCCTTAAGGAGAAAAGGGACGCCCTTGAATGGCCCGTCCGGCAAATCGGGGGACTTTGCTTGCGTACGTGCTTTTTCAAAGAGTGGAGTAATAACTGCGTTGAGCTGCGGATTGACCTGCTCAATGCGTGATATGGCGGCATCGACCAAGTCGAGCGGAGTCGTTTCGCCTTTGTGTACCAGATCGGCCTGGGCAATAGCATCGAGACGGGCGAGTTCATCAGCCATAGTTTTGTCCTCTGAAAGAGATCTTTCCTCGTAACAAACACGAGGTGAAATAAGAAGGCCAAGAAAGGATCGTTACCCTTTGACCCTCAGATCCTGTAACGCCGCTCTTCTCCGGTATTCAAATATCCAAATGGGCAGACACGGAATCGCGATGATCCACCCCCGCACCCAATAGTGGTGCACGGCTGCCCCAAACCATTGGATGAGCAAAAACACGCCTAGTAGACATGCCAATTGTGCCCCATATAGCGAGGCCGCACCCACCAGTAGCTGACGCCAGGACCATAGACCGATTACCGTAACCACCAAGAAGAGTACGCCCTGAAAAACGGGAAGCGCGGTGAGCACGTACTCTGGATTATGGGGCAACAGCCCAGCCGGGTATACGCCTATGCTGGCCAAGACCTGTTGACAGCTCCAGAGCAGGACGGGCTCATACGCTTCTCCTACGAGAAACCAGAGGCCGATACCGCCTGCGGCACCCGCTCCGAGTCGCAGCCACAACCACTGCTTTTGGGCTGCTTCCATGTGTTGTGTTTGCCACCACCCTAGACCGAGAATAAGTCCCACGATTACTAAACTGAGCAGAAAGTAGACTTCCATCCAGCGCCCCACCAAGAAAGTTGAGAAGTTGGGAGCGAAAATCCTGATCCGGCCCTACGTCTGCATAGGTGAAGGGATTCCTCCTGCTGGCGCTGCGGTGTGAGTCATAGATTCTGTCGGTAGCATTGAGCCTTTCCCTCAATATTCTGCCCTTTCGACTCTATGCCTTTCATCAATACACGGTCAAGGTAAGTGGACAACTCTGATGTCCTTTTGGCCGGATACAATAATGTATTGGCAGAAGGTCTCCGCCTATCTTTCTGTCCCACTGCCTGTTATGCGAAAACGAAGCGAAGGAGGCCTAGCATGGCAAGACGGACAGACATTACCCCAGAAGCGATGCAGACTATTCGAGACCGCTTTCGCTATTCGCCCGGCGTACGAGCCGGCAATCTTCTCTATATTGCGGGCCAAGTCGGTCGGGATGCGAACTTGCAAGTCGTCGTTGATAAAGAGGCGCAGTTCGCCCAGGCATTTGAAAATGTAAAGAAGGTACTGACTGAGGCCGGGGCAACGTTTGACGATGTGGTGGAGATGGTTACGTACCATATGGATATGCGTGACCTTGAACTTTTTATCTCGGTCAAAGATCGCTATATAACCAACCTCGACCGTCTCCCTACCTGGACGGGCATCGGAACGACAGCGCTGGCTATGCCCGGACTTTTTGTCGAGATCAAATGTACGGCCTATCTTGAATAGGTTTGCCGACTCCTAGAGAGTAGACTTTATGTCGCAATCAGCACAACCCGTACAACAACTGGAGCAATCTTCATATGGCTGGGTCATTGTCGGGGCAGGTCTCGTGATCAGCCTATGCATGTACGGAGTCATAGAGTCCTTCGCCATTATGTTTAAGCCTCTTGCCGAGCAGTTCGAATGGGACCGAGGGACTGTTTCGGTTGCATCGATGATTAGCTGGATCAGCTTCGGCCTCTCAAGCCTGGTGTGTGGTCGGCTGAGTGATCGTTTTGGTTCAAAGTGGATAATCATAGGTGGCGGTCTTTTTTTTGTGACAGGAACGTTTTTGATGAGTCAGATCCAGTCGTTGGGGGAGCTATATCTGTATTTTGGCGTTATCCTAGCCATTGGACGGTCTGCGACTGGGGTGCCGATGGTTGCTCTGGTCACAAAATGGTTTGTGAAACGACAGGGCCTCGCGCTGGCGCTTGCTCAATCACAGAACGTGGGCTCGGCCGTCTTTGCTCCGTTAGTCGTTTTCCTCCTTGCCCGTAATGACTGGCGGGGGACGTATATTTGGCTTGGGGTGGTCACCCTGATTGTCATTCCCTTGTCACTGCTCATGCGGGATAAACCTGTTGCCTCGGTTTCGGCTCAGGGCATGGGCACGGCTCTCAAGGGTTCTGGTCAGACGGGAAGTGATCCAATCCAATCTTCGGCTTCTAGGGCAACTGGCATGACCCTGAGTGAGGCCATGCGGACACGAGCGTTTTGGACGCTCAACTTCATGGTCTTGGGCTGTTGTATGTGTCACTCGTGTATTTTACTGCACGGGTTCAACCATATGACTGACGTGGGCATGCTGGAGTCGGTTGCCGCCCGGGCGGTGATGCTGATGGCTGTGTTTGGCATGATCGGTAAAATTGCTAACGGTCTATTAGCCGATCGTATCGGCGCGAAATGGGCAATTGCCTTTTTTCTTGGTTTACAGGCTGTGATGATTCCCTTTTTTGTTGAAGCCCGCGAGGCTCCCTCTTTCTACTCTTGGGCCGTCCTGTTTGGGCTAGGGTTCGGTGGGCCGATGCCCGTCTACGCCATGCTCTTTCGGGAGTATTTTGGCGTACGTGCCATTGGGACCCTCTTGGGAGTCTTTTTTATGGTGGCATCTATAGGTATGGGATCGGGCGGCATGATGGGCGGTGTCTTGTACAATCTGTTTGGCGATTACAGCGTGCCATTTTTTGCCAGTTCGACTACCGGTATGATCTCCGCCATTCTTGCTCTCACTTTACCCTCTCCGAAACGAGAGGTTCGAGTGCAAGCGCCACAGATGGCTTTGCAGACAAGCTGACGATAGAGGCACAAATGTTCCTCTCCCGCCCGTACCGCGATTGGTCGGGTTGCACCGGATCGTCTCTGTGCCCGACACTGAGTGCTGCAATAAGACAAGGAATAAGAGAACTCTGGACTCCGGGTTCACCTCGAAACTGCTGTGGGGGACCCTTATAGGCCGTCCCGCCTTGATAAACAACGCCATGCGGGAGAGCAGGCTGGTCTTTCCAGCAGTGGATATACCGTCGTACCCGGTTGTAATAGACATACAGTTCGCACTGCTCCGGCATACGGAGCAGTGCGAACTGTATGTCTTGCACGGCAGCAGCGATGAGACCGAGTTGATGTTCGAGTTCATCTGGCCGGTCTTCACTCACAGCTCTTTGCGCTGAACCGATTGCTCTGACCGCCGGCGCAGCTTTCGCTTCGATATCGACGTGGATGAGAATAAACCATTCTTCGTCCAAGCAGGCCAAGAAATTCTGTAGCAGAAGGATGTTGCCTAACGGGATTGGCTCGTTGGGGTCCAGCCGGCGCCAATTGTCGAGCGCATACGAGGCGAAGGACAGAACCGGTGGACGATCGAGCTGGTGTGCTACAGCATGCCAGGGGACTACTACACTGCTCAGCAGATGGTCCACGGCCCTCTTTCCACCCCGCACATAACCATGGCCAAAATACGACAACATCATTGCCCGGCGGAGCTGGGCTTCGCCGTGTAACGCAGCCACATCAAGTACCGGCAGCTGCTCCATAATGGAGCGCAGGGTCTCTGCGACGAGCAACTTCGGGATGTCCCCACATTCTCCCAGCGGTCGAAGTCCCGAGGCAGACTATCGAGCGGATCGATGATGGAAGAAATCCTCGCTGTAGATCGACAGCAAAGACGGGGACCACGGTAGAAGAGGGGGAGGGATGACAGGTTTTGGGTTTTTGACAGGGGCAAATCCTCTTCTTCTATACTAGCCCAGCCCCTGGTACTAAATCAAACTTGACCTGTGCAGTAGAAAAGCAGTATGAGGAGACGACTAGGGGGAGGCTTCCGCACCGCGGGTAGCGGTGGCATTGCGGGCGCCGCCAGATGGTGGAGAGCTCAGACATCAAGCAAATCAAGCAAGCCAAGAAGGAGGCAGACTATGCAATTTTTCAACTTCCATCTCATGCCCTGGCCACACGTACCAGAGGATTTTGGCGATGCTGAAAAATATCCCTCAGCTTGGGTCACGTTCTCCAATGAGCACTATGATCCTGAAAAAGGGCAGGATCTGTATAATCGCTATCTGGATGAGCTGGAGTATGCAGAAACGTTAGGCTTCGATGGCGTATGCGTGAACGAGCATCATCAAAATACGTATGGCACCATGCCGTCGCCCAATATTATTGCCGCCTTGCTTGCACGCAGAACCAGTCGGATCAAGATCGCCATGGTCGGCAACGGGCTGCCGTTGCGCGATCATCCGATACGGGTGGCAGAGGAGATTGCGATGCTCGACGTTGTCACTGGCGGGCGTATTATCTCCGGCTTTGTGCGTGGTATTGGGTGTGAGTATTACTCCATGGGGGTCAATCCTACTCACTCTCTTGCGCGTTTTCGGGAGGCGCATGATTTGATCATTCGCGCGTGGACTGAAACCGGCCCGTTTAACTTTGACGGTGAACACTACCAGGTTCGCTATGTCAACGTCTGGCCACGCCCGTTTCAACAACCGCATCCTCCCATTTGGATCCCCGGTTTTGGCAGTAAAGAGACAATGAGCTGGTGCGCTGATCCGGCTCGAAAATACCCCTATTTAGCCGTGTATATGTCTGATGCACTCGTCAAAACGTATTTCGATCAATATCGTGCGGAAGCCGAGAAATGTGGATACACAGCCTCTCCGTACCAACTGGGTCATTTGCTCCCAATCTATGTGGCTGAGACCGATGAGCGTGCTCGCGAAGAAGCGGCAGACCACGTGCTGTGGCTCTATCACCGGGGGTTGCGGATTCCCTTAAACATGCTCTTCCCGCCGGGGTATGTGACGCATGAGTCCATGAAACATATTTTGGGGATGGCTGATGATCTCGACTATGCCAAGATGTCTTTCGATGACCTGAATGATCGCGGCTATTGTGTCGTAGGCAGTGTGGAGACCGTCAAGCAACGGCTTGCCGCTTCTATCAAAGAATTAGGCTACGGCATTTTACTGTCCCTACTCCAGATTGGTGATATGCCGCACTACCGGACAGTGAAAAATATGGAGCTGTTCGCCACTGAGGTCATGCCGTATTTGAGAAAAGAGTTTCAGGGCATGGAGGAAAAGTGGTCTCAGGCCGCGTAGTTGAGGACCGGAGCTCGCATGCTTCGACTCCCTGGAAGGCTCTACCTACCGCGCGCAAGTTGCTGCAGGATCTCAAGAGCAGCCTGATGAATGTGACCGTTTGGCGGAAGCGTTTGCTCGCCGTGGAGATCCAAACGAGCGCCGGAGAAATCACTCGTCCGACTTCCGGCTTCTTCGACTAGGTGTGAGCCGGCTGCAATATCCCACCGGTGCAGCCGACACTCCCAGAAGTCAGCCGCCTGGCCACATAGCACAAGTCGAGCGCAGCAGAGCCGCTCCGCCTGACGCCGTGGGTGCGCGGCATAAGGGCTTCATAGTAACGAAAATAAAATGTGCTCCGCGCGCGGCGATCATACCCGAAACCTGTTAGCAGCAGACTCTGATCGAGTCGTGCTGCGGAAGAGACATGGATCGAATTTCTGTTGAAATACACGCCACCGTTACGACTGGCGCAGAAGGTCTCGTTCCGAAGCGGTTCTTGGTCCACCCCACCATGATCTTCGACTCATAGGCGAGGGGGATAGAAACGGCAAAGTGTGTATAGGTGTGGGCAAAATTTGTGGTTCCGTCCAATGGGTCGATATACCAATAATACGGGCCGTCCGGGCCGGACCTGGTAGATTCTCCTCGGCGATAATTTTTTGCGTTGGAAAACGTGAACGCAGCGTATCGGTAATCAGACGATCAGCCGCTTTATCCACATTGGTGACCAGACCGACCATGTCGGTTTTTATTTCGACTTGTTTGGTTTTAAGCCAGTTTTCCTTGGGGGGAAGACCTGCTTGAAACGCCGCATCTTGGGCGGCTGTTATGAACCCTTGCATAGATGTATTGTGGCAAGCGCGTTTGGCGCCTGCCACTCGGCTATGTAAAGAAAGTATATCCGTGCGTATCTTTGCCCCAGCAAAAGTCAATCTTTTTCTACGTATTGTTGGCCAACGGTCCGATGGCTATCACCTATTGGAATCTCTCATGGCTCCGGTGAGCTTATATGACGCCATTGAGATTCAGGCCGAGAGGCGAGAGCAAAGCGAGTTAAGAATCACGCTGACCTGTGACAAGCCAGACCTACCGACTGATCAATCCAATCTCGCCTATCGAGCCGCTCTACTCATGTGTAGAGAAACTGAAACCACAGCGATTATTACGATTGATCTGAAAAAAAATATTCCGGCTGGTGCAGGCTTAGGTGGCGGAAGTAGCGATGCCGCCGCCGTGCTGAAGGCCCTCAATCGTTTGCTCTCTTTGGGGATGAATGTCTCCCAACTCTGCCAGCTGGCAGCGCAAATCGGAGCAGACGTTCCCTTTTTCATCCCTTGTAGGTTAGCCCGGGTGAGCGGAATTGGCGAAATCCTGACTTCTTTTCCGCCTCTCCCTCGGCACTGGCTGGTGATTGTAGTTCCGCCTTTTGCTGTTTCTACACCATGGGCCTATCGACGTTTTGATGAGCTTTCCCCGAAGGTGGCGGGCCTCCCCACCGAGGTCTGGCCACTGCAAATCACAGCTCAGCAGTGGCCAGACCTCGGTGTTTTTGTCAACGATCTTGAGGAGGCCGTTCTGCCGGAACACCCGCTTATCGCACGGAGCAAGAGTCGGCTCCTTGAACTCGGTGCTGAGATGGCCCTGATGTCTGGCAGTGGTTCCGCTGTATTTGGCGTCTTTACAGAGCGGCTACAAGCACAGCAGGCTGCTGCGACTTTCACCGACTCCGAACAGGCGTTCGTTGTGACGGTGGTTGAGCAGGCCTTGGAATAATGATTTCTGCTGTCCTCATCAGCAGCGTGGTTGTGCTGTCGCAGGCGAGGGAGCAGGTGGGAGAGAAGGTCACTCTTTTGCTAATAACCGCAGTAGACTTTCCTTAGGAAAGGTGCTAAAAACCTCGGTCTCGAATGGCAGTCTGATTTTCTATAATACGCTGATTTCATTCGACAATCGAACGACAATGGAATTCTTGGATAACCTGTCCGGTAAGGAGGGCGGGTGGAAATCCTGGTTGGGCCAGTTGTATGTGAAGAAAAGAATACAGACAGAGATAGGGAAAGAGCAGCCGTAATGATGGGGAGTAGCCAAGTCAGGTAAGGCACCGGGTTTTGATCCCGGCATTCGCAGGTTCGAGTCCTGCCTCCCCAGCTGCCTTTCTGGGACGAGGTCGTAAGAGCCCTGTTCATGTGAGACGCCGTGTTAAAAATATTTGCTGGAAATTCAAATCGCCCGCTTGCTAAAGAGATATGCGCCTCCCAAGGAAGTTCTCTCGGTACGGCTGATATCCGTACGTTTAGTGATGGTGAAATCGCGGTTGAGATCACGGAGAACGTCCGTGGAGGTGATATCTTTGTCGTCCAGTCCATTTGTACTCCTGGCAACAATAATCTGATGGAGCTGCTCCTGATGATTGATGCCTTTAAGCGCGCGTCGGCCAATCGTATTACGGCTGTGGTCCCGTATTATGGATACGCCCGACAAGATAGGAAAGTTGCACCCCGGGTGCCCATTAGTGCAAAACTTGTTGCCGACCTAATAACGACGGCAGGCGCGTCTCGGGTGCTGACCGTTGAATTACACGCTGGACAGATCCAGGGCTTTTTTAATATCCCTGTTGATAATCTCTTTTCTTCGCAGGTCTTATTGCCGTATTTGCAGTCTCGGGTTGGCCGTGAGCCGGTTAGTGTGGTGTCTCCTGATGCGGGAGGAGTGGAGCGTGCGCGCGCATTCGCCAAACGCATGGGAGCGTCGTTAGCAATTATTGATAAACGGCGTGCCCAGGAAGATGAAAGTGAGATTGACGGCAAAGCGAACCGTGACGTTGTCGAGATGAATGTAATTGGTGAGGTTGATGGGCGTGTCGCTATTCTGGTTGATGATATGGTAGACACAGCAGGCACGTTGACGACAGCGGCCAACGCGATCCAGGATGCTGGCGCGAAAGCGGTGATTGCCTGCTGTACCCATGCGGTGCTCTCAGGGCCGGCTATCGAGCGCATCCAGGCCTCAGCCCTCGAAGAGTTGGTTGTCACGAACTCCATCCCACTTACGCCTGAAGCACAAGCTGTCGAAAAAATTCGGGTCCTTTCTTTGGCCCCGCTGATTGGAGAGGCTATTCGTCGGATACATAATGAAGAATCGATTAGCTCCTTGTTTGTGTAAGACCCAGAGAGAGAGAAGGATATCAATGGAAACCATAAAACTCAGTGTTGAGCCCAGACAAGAAAAAGGCAAAGGCAAAGCTGGCCGACTGCGCAGGAGTGGCAAGGTGCCTGGAATCTTCTATGGTTTAGGCAAAGACGCTGTTTCGGTGTGTGTGAATACACGCGAGTTTCAGCAGCAGGTCTCAGACCTCGAGGGATCACACCTCATCCAGTTCCTCTCAGAGACAGCACGGCTGAACGAAAAAATTGTACTGCTCAAAGAGGTGCAGCAGGATCCTATTACCGCAGACCCGCTCCATATTGACTTTTATGCGATCGATGTGAACGTGCCTCTGCAAGTTGGCGTAGTACTCCATCTGACGGGTCGAGCGGAAGGAGTGACTGCTGGTGGCTCTCTACAACACGCCAGGCGGGAAATTACGGTGGAATGCCTGCCGCTCGATATCCCCGATTTCATTGAGGTTGATGTGTCGCATTTAGCCATTAACGATGCCATCCACGTTGGAGATTTGACTCTCCCACCGAACGTCAAGTCTATGGAGGACGCACAGCTCATGCTTGCGTCTGTGATTGCTCCGGCTGCAGAACCAGAGCCTGAGGCCGATGTTGACGAAGGTGAGGAAGTAGCCGGGGAGGGCGAAACTCCAGCCGAGGGAGAAGCAGCGGAAGGCGAGGCCCGGTCTGCCGAGTAATGCCCCCGATGGGTTCCGGGGCGTTATGGAATGGAATAATGCGCGTCATTATGGGACTTGGAAATCCTGGCGGGGCCTACGAAAAGACCCGTCACAATGCGGGCTTTAGGGTGATTGATGAACTCGCAATACGTTGGGGAGTTCAGCTTTCACAATACGAATGCTCTTCTCGGCTGTGGCGGACGAGCTGGCACGGGGAACACGTTTGCCTTATGCAGCCACAGACATATATGAATAGGAGTGGCGAAGCTGCTGCCTGCTTGTGTGAAACATCCCAAGTGCAGCGAACAGATTTTGTTGTTGTATATGACGATTTAGATCTCCCGCTGGGCCGTCTCCGCATTAAGCGGACGGGTGGATCTGGGGGACATGGTGGGATTGCGTCGATTATGGCGGCCCTGGCAGGCTCTGACTTTGCTCGGATAAAGATCGGAATTGGTCGCCCGCCGGCTAGGCTCGATCCAGCCGATTTTGTTCTCCAGCCCTTTACTCGGGACGAAGAAGCCTTTATTCTCCCGGCGGCGCAACATGCCGCTACAGCGGTTGAGGCCGTTCTTGCTGAGGGGCTTGATCGTGCCATGGCGTTATTTAACGGTGCCGATAGCATGAGACCTGCAAGTCCTGTGCAGAGAGCGTAGTTTGAAAACCTAGCCTCATCCGTTCGGCGTTGTATATTGTACGCGATAAAGAGAGGCCAATCGGAGGAGTTCATGCCGATTTATGAGACCCTATATATCCTTCACCCGGAACTGTCCGCAGCTCGGGTGAAGGAAGTTATCGAAGGAATGCAAAAGACCCTCGAAGAGAGTCAGGCAAAAATGTTGTGGGTTGAAGAGTGGGGGTTGCGCAACTTAGCCTATGACATTCAGAAGCAAAAACGTGGATATTATGTGCGCTTCGAATACGATTCTCCTCCTCAGGCCGTCAGAGATTTGGAACGGGTCTTGCGCCTAAGCGAAGACGCCATGCGGTTCTTATCCGTTGCGCGCTCTGCACCTTCTGAGGGGCGAGATCCGAAATCTCAGTCACCTAAACCTGCTGAGCCGGCTGCATCGGTCGCTCTAGCAGAAGCTGAAGTGGTGGCTGCTGAGCCAGCTGCATCGGTCGCTCTAGCAGAAGCTGAAGTGGTGGCTGCTGAGCAGGCTGAAGCTGCTGAACCAAAAGCGAGTGATGCTCTGCAGTCCGCTGCCTCGGAAGAAGGGACAGGTGATGCACCCCAGGCTGTTACTCCAGAGGGCGAGGGGAGTGAGCCTGCTTCAGAGGCTTCAGAGGAAAATACAGAAGGACAATGAGACGTGAGTCTTTTGTGTGAGGAAAGGATACAACAAAGTCATCTTTGCGGGCCGAGTCCATCGGAGTCCGGAATTAAGGCGTACCCCGCACGGGGTGGCGGTCGGCACGTTCTCCTTATTTGTACCGACGAGTAAAGAGAAAGAAGACGATCTTTTTGTTGACGTTGTGGCTTTTCGGACACTCGCAGAAGAATATTGTCCAGTATTGATAAATGGAAAAGCCGTTCTTGTGGAAGGAACGTTGGCCCCTTGTCGATGGAATAAGGTAGAAGGCGCAATACGCAATACCTACGAAGTGCGTGCTTCTCTGATTCGGATTATCGATTGAGGAATAAAGCCAATAGAAAAAGCTGAACACTGCTGAGCAGTAAAGGGAGTAATTATGCCAGGACCACCCCGAGGCAAATTTAACCGGCGTGGCGGCGATGATAGATATCCCCGTCGGCGTATGCGCCGGAAAGTCTGTCGTTTCTGTGTGGATAAGAAAGATTCCATCGACTTTAAAGAAACTTCTCTACTCGGAGATTTTATTACCGAGCGAGGGAAAATTATCCCGAGCCGTATTACGGGGACGTGTTTTTGGCACCAAAGGAAACTCACCCTTGCGATTAAACAGGCGCGCGCGATTGCGTTGCTGCCCTACGCTGCAGATCAGGTGTGATCGAGTCCTCTCGGAGCCTATGTGCACTGTGTAGTGTTTAGTTGTGTTTTTACGGATGCTCGCGTAAGGTAAGGGCCAGTATGGAGATTATTCTACAAGAAGAGGTAATGAGTCTTGGCCAGATCGGAGATGTGGTCAAGGTGAAGAATGGCTATGCGCGGAATTATCTGCTTCCCCGTGGCTTAGCTGTTGTGGCGAATAGACGGAACATTCGTGTCCTGGATCATCAAAAGCGTCTTGCTACTGAGAAAAAGGAACGTGTACAAAAGCAGGCAACCGTCTTAACGTCGCGGCTTTCGGGTCTCACCATCGCTATTCCTGCTCGTGCCGGTGAGGGAGAAAAGCTGTTTGGTTCTGTTACGAATATCGATATTGAGAAGGCGCTCCAGGCGCAAGGTGTGAGCTTAGATCGTCGGAGAATTCTCCTTGCAGACCCCATTAAGCAGCTCGGTACCTATGAAGTTCCAGTCCGTCTCACAGGGGGAGTCCAGGCGAAAGTGACCGTTCAAGTCACGCCGGAAAGCGCACACTGACGCTTTTCTTGACGGAATATTGGAAAATTAGTGCGCACTAAACAAATATTCTATAGCGGGGCGATTTACAGGCGCGTAGCTCAGTGGGAGAGCACTTCCTTGACACGGAAGGGGTCGGCGGTTCAATCCCGCCCGTGCCTATACTGCATAAGAAATTAGAACCGACACACGTCCAGGATTGGAAGATAAATATATCCATCCTATGTTGAATAGGATGGAAAGGGGCGTCCGTTACTGATGCCTCTTTTCTTTTTCGTATGAGTGAAGCCGCTCAAAATATTCTATCCGAAGCCTGCGGACAAGCCTCCGCTGACAAGGTTGGTAACAATGTCGGTGACAATGCAGGCAGCATGGAACTGCAAGATCTCAGCCGTCGTGCGCCCAACGCCATTGCTGCACGGGTGGATGGAAAAGTCGTTGACTTGTCCTCTCCTCTGATCACCGAGGACGCCGAGCCTATTCTCCCATCCTGTCCTCAGGGACTCGAAGTCTTGCGCCATTCCACCGCCCATCTGATGGCACAAGCCGTGAAACGCCTCTTTCCTGCTGTACAGATCACCATTGGGCCCGTTATCAAGAACGGTTTCTACTACGATTTTAAACACGATGGTTCGTTTACACCCGAAGATTTAGAACGCATCGAAGCCGAGATGCGGGCTATTGTGAAAGAAAACATCCCGGTCAAGCGAGAAGAAGTCTCGCGCAATGATGCCGTCGAACTTTTTCGAGAGCTGGGGGAGCATTACAAAGCCGAGATTATTGAGGGCATTCCTAGCGACGCAGTTCTTTCGCTTTACCGCCAAGGTGAGTTCGTTGATTTGTGTCGCGGTCCGCATGTCCCCTCAACCGGGCGGCTCCAGGCATTTAAGCTGACGAGCGTAGCCGGTGCTTATTGGCGTGGAGATGAAAAGAATGAGATGCTGCAGCGTATCTATGGGACCGCGTTTGCAACACCGAAAGAGCTGCGTCAGCACCTTGCCCTACTTGAGGAAGCAAAGCGGCGCGACCATCGCCGTTTGGGGAAAGACCTCGACCTCTTCAGCTTTAACCCCGTTGCGCCGGGGAGTCCATTTTTTCACCCGAAAGGAACCCTGATCTACAATGAGCTCGTTGCGTATATGCGCAGCCTCTATCAACGCTACGGCTATCACGAGGTTATCACCCCGCAGATTTTTGATGTCGATGTGTGGCACCGCTCCGGACATTACGATAACTACAGAGAGAATATCTATTTTACTGAGGTCGAAGGACGGGACTTTGGTGTGAAGCCGATGAATTGTCCCGGCCATACGTATATTTATGCGGCAAAGAAGCGCTCGTATCGGGACCTTCCGCTACGCTATGCCGACTTTGCTCGTTTGCACCGCTTTGAACGCTCTGGGGTCTTATCGGGACTCACACGGGTACGCTCTTTTGCCCAAGACGATGCCCACATCTTTTGCGCTCCGGAGCAAATCGAGAGTGAAGTGGGTGCGGTCTTGCGGATGATTAATGAGGTCTACAGAACGTTCGGTTTTGAAGAGGTTCATTTTTATCTATCAACGCGTCCGGAGCACCGCTTGGGAGACGATGAGACCTGGGACAGGGCTGAAGCGGCTCTTTCCTCTGCGTTAAAAGCGAATGACGTTACCTTTGAGGTCAACGAGGCTGACGGCGCGTTTTACGGCCCCAAAATAGACTTCATTGTACTTGATGCCCTACGTCGGGAATGGCAACTGGCTACAATCCAGCTTGACTTCATGCTTCCGGAGCGTTTTGATCTGATCTATGTTACGGCCCAAGGCGAAGAAGCGCGACCGGTAATGATTCATCGTGCTGTGTTAGGGTCGATAGAACGTTTTATGGGAGTTCTCATCGAACACTGTGGTGGCGATTTCCCCCTGTGGTTGGCTCCCGTTCAGGCGAAGATCGTCACGGTGACTGATAATCAAGATACATACGCTCGCTCCGTTGAGGAGCGGCTTCGACAGGCCGGAATTCGCTGTGAACTCGACCTACGGAATGAAAAGCTCGGGTATAAAATCCGTGAAGCGGAGATGCAGAAGATCCCGTATATAGTCGTGATTGGGGACAAAGAGGTTCAAGCCGGTACAGTTGCCCCACGGGCGCGGAAACGAGAGAAGATCGCTCCGCTCCTCGTTGAGGCATTTATCCAGCGCTTGAGCCATGAACGTGTCCCGGGAGGTGCACCATAGCTAGAGAAGCGGGAGTTCGAATTAACCAGCAGATTCGCGCTCGTGAGGTGCGGGTTATTGACGCTGATGGTGAGCAGGTCGGTATTCAACGCCTTGGTGAGGCATTCCGAACGGCGATCAGCCAAGACCTCGATCTGGTAGAAATTGCAGCGAAGTCCTCTCCACCTGTCTGCCGAATCATGGATTATGGCAAGTATCGCTACTTGCAGAAAAAGAAGGTTCAGGAGTCTAAGAAGCATCAGACCCAAGTGCTGGTGAAGGAAGTCAAGTTAGGCTCGCGCACCAGCGAACATGATGTGGACTTCAAGATTAACCATATTCGTCGGTTTATTGAGAAAAAGCACCGGGTAAAAGTCTCGGTCTTTTTCCGGGGACGAGAAATCACCCATCCGGAGATTGGGAAAGAGCTGCTCAACCGTGTGTATGAAAAGGTAGAAGATGTCGCATCCCTTGAGACGCTACAGCCTCGCATGGAAGGGCGAAATATGTCAATACTTGTTGTTCCGAGGTAACTATGCCAAAGATTAAAACGCGCCGTGGAGCGGCCAAACGGTTTAAGATCACCGGAACGGGGAAAGTGCGCCGTCGGCGTGCATATCTCCGTCATCAACTATCGGCAAAAACGCGGAAGCAGAAACGGAATCTGGATCAACCAGCGCTCGTGGCTGCCGTTGATGCAAAGGCAATCAAAAAGCTGATTCCTTACTTGTAGAGACGGAGAGGAGAGGGATATATGCCACGGGCTAAACGCGGCTTTAAGGCACGGCGGCGCAGAAAGCGCATTCTGAAACTGGCCAAAGGGTTTACGGGCGGGCGCCGACGTTTGTATCGGCAGGCGCGAGAAACCGTAGAGCGCGGCCTGGTCTATGCATACCGGGATAGGCGCAATAAAAAGCGTGATTTTCGGCGCTTGTGGAACGTTCGTATTAATGCGGCTGCGCGACTGAACGGTCTCAATTATAGCCGCCTAATCCATGGCTTGTCCCAGGCGAATGTCGAGATTGATCGTAAAATACTCGCGGCTCTGGCTATGGAAGATCCTGCAGCTTTTGCTGAGGTCACGGAGCTTGCCAAGCAGCGTCTGGCTGCATAATGGGATGAGGGACTCAGCGTAGACTGAGTCCCTGAGACTTCAGAAAAGTAATATATTCTTGCTGGAACGCTTCTATTTGTTCGCTTGTGAGCGTGCTGTTTTTCGATTCAATCCAATAGCGGAAGGTATAGCTGGCCATTCCTTCTGCTAGCCCTTTCCCTTTATACAGTGTGATGAACTCCCTTCTTTTCAGAAAGGGATGGGAGAATGTGTCGAGTGTGTGGATCAACTCTACAAATCCTGACTCTGCGTTTGCAACAATCGAGAAATCGAACCAGGAGCCGGGATATCGGGAGGCCGCCTTATATCTCGTTTCGGGGAAGATGGGTCCTTCGAATGAGTCAAGATTCAGTTCGAACCAGACCACTTGGGATTTGGGTGCAATTTCAGACAGCAGGCGGTCAGACAAGAATCCAAGGCCGCCGATGACGGTATTATCCAACTGTATGTCGATAAAACAGCCTCGGGTTTGCCACGGCGCTGTCTCGCGCCTGCCGGGCTCAAACGCCAACCTGCCTACATTTAACTGCGTGGCCAGGGCTTCAAGAGCGCCTTTTACTGAACGAAAGTGCTCCTCCAAGTCAGTGCTTCGCTTGTTTTGAAGACTGACTCCTGACAAGA
Source organism: uncultured Enterobacteriaceae bacterium (assembly GCA_964639795.1). Classification (GTDB taxonomy): domain Bacteria; phylum Desulfobacterota; class Binatia; order Bin18; family Bin18; genus Bin18. The sequence goes on from CAZXFE010000007.1 coordinate 22,758, forward strand.
AATTGTACTCTTTCCGCTCTCGTTCCCCCAGCGGCAGATAGACTCGGCCCAGTTCGAATATACGAAAGTGGTCGCGTAGGACGGCGTTCTTTTTGGTCACTGCAAGGATATTCGGGAGAAGCGTGGTCTGGAGGCGGATATTGTGTTCTGCACTGGAATTAGCCATTTCCAGCGCTGCCTGAGGTTCGTAGCCAATAGTTTTGAGCCAGGTTTCGTCGAACCAACTGTAATTATGGATCTCTGAGAAACCATAGGCTTGGGCTAACAGGCGTCGGGCTTTATGTTCCGCACGGAGCTGGTCATTAAAGGCAATGGTTTTAACAGAGAAGTCCGGCATCTTCGGCTCCAAATTGTCATAGCCGTTGATGCGGGTGACTTCCTCAAGAATATCAACCGGCAGCGAGATATCCTTCTCGCTCCGAAACGGCGGAATCCCGACTTTGAGCACACCTCCGGTAACCTCAGCTTCAAAACCGAGCGCGCTGAGGATCATTGTTATCTTCTCCGGGGCTATGGGATTGCCGATGCGTCGGTCAAAAAAATTGGTTGGAATTTTAAGTCTTCGGACTTCCCCTTTGAGCGCTCCAACAGAGGTGAAACGAGAACGCACTTGGGGTTGCATGCCAGTTTTTTGCAGGAGGTGCAGAAAACGTTCCGTGGCAACTTTTGTATTGATAGGAGGCTGTTGTTTCTCGAAACGTTGACTCGCGTCGGTGCGAATGCCCAAACGGGTGGCCGTGCGTCGAATGCGGGCATCTTTGAAATTTGCGCTCTCAAGGAGGAGGATAGTAGTATGCTTGTTCACTTCGCTGTTGAGCCCACCCATAATGCCGGCCAAGGCAACTGGTTCTTGCTTATTCCAGATCATGAGATCTTCTGGGACCATCTTTCGTTCCTGGCCGTCTAGCGTTGTAAAATTGCCCAGAGCGCCGAACGGAGCCACGCGTACAGCACGCAGCAGGCCGCCATCGAATGCGTGCATGGGCTGCCCAAGTTCCAGCATGACGTAATTGGTGAGATCAACAAGAATATTAAAGGTGCGTTGTCCAAGAGCATGCAAGCGGTACTGAATGGTCAGTGGGGAGGGGGCGACAGTCAGGCCCGCCATCTCCACGCAGGAGTAGCAGGGACAATCCTCCGGGTCGTCAATCGTCAGCGGATAGGGGGGTAAGTCATCATATGTGGACAAATCTGCTCGCTCGAGCGGCTGTAGGGGACGTCTAAAAATGGCAGCGAGCTCTCGTGCAAAACCATAATGTCCCCAGAGGTCGGGACGATGTGTCAGGCTTTTGTTATCGATTTCGAGTAACGTGTCCGAGGGCGGAATCAGATTCGCAAGGGCAACCCCGTCTCCGAGAGACTCAGGCAGCTCGATAATGCCGAAATGTCCGCCACCCATTCCTAATTCATCTGAAGAGCACAAGATGCCCTGGCTGAAACGCCCGCCCACCCGCTGTTCCGCGACAACGTGTCCCCCGGCAATGTGGACTCCGGCTGGGGCAAAAGCGGATTTCATGCCGACTCGAACATTGGGAGCACCACAGACCGTAGTAAACTGATCGGCACCACATTGAAGGTGTACGAAGGTCTGCGACCCGTTGAGTGGCTCAACGGACATGACACTGGCAATCCGGACGCCGTCCAGCGCGCGAACCAGTGTTTCCACGCCTTCGACCTCCGCCGTGGCCATAGTGAGACGATTGGCGACCGTCTCAGGGGAGACATCAGAGCAGTCCACATACTGGGAAATCCAGTCGAGAGATATTTTCATCGACCACTCCTACTCAGACGGATGCTGGAAACTGCTCATAGAAACGGAGATCGCCCGAATTTAGCAGCCGAATATCCGGGATGTTGTATTTCATCATAGCGAGCCGTGTTAGCCCGAGGCCAAATGCAAACCCACTAAATTCATCCGGGTCGAGCTTGCCGAATTCTAGCACTTTGGGGTGCACCAGACCGCACGGCAACAACTCGATCCAGCCGGATTTTTTGCAGGTTGAACATCCCTTGCCACGGCATATCAGACATTGAATGTCTAATTCGAATCCCGGCTCGACAAAGGGGAAATATCCCGGGCGTAATCGGACAGCGACCTCTCGATGGAAGACTGCAGTCAATAACGTACGCATGACGGCAATCAAATTTGCGACGGAGATTTCCTTGTCCACCATTAGGCCTTCAAGCTGGTAAAAGGTATTTTCGTGACTCGCATCAATAGCTTCGTTACGAAAGCAGCGGCCAGGAAAGATCGCTCGAATTGGCGCGCCATAGTGCTCCAACGCGCGAACTTGATTGGGAGAGGTATGGGTGCGTAGCAGCAGGCCGTTTTTGAGCCAGTACGTATCCTGCATATCCCGGGCAGGATGGTCACTGGGAATATTGAGGCTCTCGAAGTTATAATAGTCAGTCTCAACATGGTAGCCGCTCAGGATCATAAAACCCATAGACTGAAAGATCTCTTCCAATTCCATTTGGACAAGAGAAATTGGGTGCAGATGGCCGATGTTGTTATTGAGACCGGGCAGGGTCATATCGATAACCGCCTTGGGTCCTGACGTACTCTGTTGTTGAGCGATTGCATCCCGAATTTGCTGTTCAGCAAAACTCTTGAGTTCGTTGAACTGCTGTCCAAAATGTTTCTTTTCATCTGGTGACATCACAGAGAAGTCAGCATTTTTTCGGAGTAGCGTGATCGTTCCTTTCCGGCCGAGATAACGGATACGAATTTCCTCAAGCTCTTGATCCGTTGTGGCGGCAGCGAGGTCTTTGCTCAACTGGGCATGGATGTCCTGCAAGGTCTTTCCTCCATATCGTTATTAGGTCCCTATCCTAGCGGTGCCTGTATTGTGCGGAAAGCCCTCCCGTGTTGTGCCGAATGATCCCGCGTTGGGCGCGCAAACTTGACTTCAAGACTTGGCTCTATTATGTTCGCACCGTCATCTATACAGGGTTCGTTATTGCATTTTTTGGTCGTTGTGTGGGATGGAGTATGCGTTACGGAAGGAGATCGGCTGGTCGAGACAGTCAGTGCGCGGCGCAAAAACTCAACCTCCCTTTCCTCTATCGATGCTCGTGTGTGAATATCAAACCGGGGAATTTGACCTTTATTGAGGAGAATTGTAGAGGGGGCTGACTTATGACAAAAGCAGATATTGTGGAACGAATTTATGAAAAGGTGGGATTCTCAAAAAAAGAGGCGACCGATGTCGTGGAGTCGATATTTGGAATAATAAAGGGCCGCCTCGAGAAAGGGGAGAAAGTAAAAATATCCGGATTTGGGAATTTTGTCATCAATGAAAAGCATCCACGTAAAGGGCGAAATCCACAAACGGGCGAGGAAATTATCATCTCAGGCCGTAGTGTTCTCTCATTCAAACCGAGTCCGGTATTAAAGAAGGCCATTAACCCACTTTTGCCAAACTGAGCGTATAGTGGATCAGGTTGAGTTCCCGAATAAGCTCTACTTTCGCATCGGTGAAGTCGCGAAGATCATCGGTGTGAAGCCCTATGTGTTGCGTTACTGGGAAACAGAGTTTTCTGTTCTCAAGCCAGGCAAAACCCCCTCACGCCACCGGCTGTACCGTCGCCGTGATGTTGAGACCTTGCTCGAGATCAAATACCTCTTATACGAAGAAGGCTTCACCATTGCTGGGGCAAAAAAGCGCCTCAAAGATGGGGACAAAGAAGAAGGTGCTGCTGTGTCTCAGGTGCAACCACTCCAGGCTGACCAGCGCGAAATTCTGAACGAGATTCATAAGGACATCCGGTCTCTGCACAAGATCCTGAGTGCGGAAAGACGCTAGGCGATTCGTTTTTAGCCTGCCCTGATAAGAAGAAAAAGTTTCTTGTTGATGCGACCTTATGTCGTGTGGTAGCATGGAACACTAGAAACCTTTTGGGGGTCGGGACGACCCCGTCCACAGAAAGTAAGACACGTAGAGCTAGAGGAGGGGTGGATGCGGTCAACGTGGTGGATGTGGTGCTCTTTTGTCTTGGGTGTGGGCAGCCTGCTCGGAGGCCTTATGAAGCCCGCCTTTGCTTACGAGGAGTACAGACGGGTCCCTCAACTCCCAGCTTCTCAGAATTTTGCGGCGGTTCTCCTACAAGATGCGGAGACTGGCCAGGTGTTGTTTGCCAAAAACAGCCAGAAAATATGGCCTCAGGCTTCTCTGACCAAGATGATGTTAGGATTGGTCGTTCTGGAGGAAATTGAAAAGGGGAATGTCACGCTGCGTACTCCAGTGAAAATTAGTCGGCGTGCCAGTCGGACGAGAGGCCGAACAATCGGCTTGCGGTCCGGAGAAGTGTTTCCTCTAGATGAACTCCTCCAAACAGTGTTAGTGACCTCTGCGAATGACGCTGCTGTTGCAGTGGCTGAGCATGTGTGTGGTTCGGTGAGCAAATGTGTTCAGCATATGAACGACCGAGCCCAGGAACTGGGTATGAAGCGTGCCCAGTATCGCACTGTAAACGGAATGCCGACAAAACGAAATTCAGCTCCCGATATGGCCCCTGCTGAGGATATCGCCATCCTCGCCCGGGCGCTTTTACGCCATCCTCACGTCCTTACTTGGACTTCGCAGCAATCTATGCCGTTTCGAAATGGTCGCCAGAGACTACCAAATACCAACCGGCTGGTTGGTCGAACAAACGGAGTTGACGGGTTAAAGACAGGATTTACAAGAAAGGCCCGTTTCAATCTTGTGACGACTGCGCAACGTAGCTCTGTGCGTCTCATTGCCATTGTCTTTGGCGGGAAAACCAGTACTATACGCTTTCGAATCGCCAAGGACTTGCTTGAGTGGGGATTCACGAATTTTACGCGGCTGCAGCTCATAGAGGGAGGAGCTCCACTGTGGGTCGAGATTCGGGTTGAGAATGGCAGCATGTCTGCCGTCCAACCGGTCGCCGCAGCAATGGCTGCGCCCCTTGTTCGGAAAGACGAGATCGGGGCTGTATCCGTCGCGTTGCAAATTCCCAGCCAGGTGTCAGCACCCGTCCTGCTTCATCAGGTTCTTGGAGAAATAGTTGTCCGACGGGGTAAGCAAACGCTCGCCGTTATCTCGGCCTTGAGCCCAAAGGATATTCCCCAGGCCAGGTGGACGCATGCTCGTCGATAATCTATTGGGAACGGTAGCATGCGCTTGCATACTGACAAAAGATGCTTAAGTTGCATCTGCGCTTTGAAAAGAGGTCGATGAAAGGAGATCGTTCGCATGCCGAGTAAATTGGTCTATTTACATGATAAAGCCCGCACGGGGATTCTGAGAGGCGTCAATCTCATAGCTGATGTGGCTCAGGTGACACTCGGACCACGGGGTCGCAATGTCCTTTTAGAAAAAAGTTATGGGGCTCCAGTCGTCACAAAAGACGGTGTGACGGTTGTGAAAGAAATTGAACTTGAGGATAAATTTGAGGACATGGGAGCAAAGATGGTCCGCGAGGTGGCAACCAAGACCTCTGATGTTGCGGGTGACGGGACCACGACCGCAACAATCTTGTCGCGGGCGGTGCTGACTGAGGGGCTGCGTTTGCAAGTTGCCGGGTTTGATCCTATGTCGCTCAAACGCGGTATTGATGCCGCGGTTGAGAAAATTGTGGATGGGGTACAAAAGCAGAGCCGAAATGTCAGGGGGCAAGAGGATATTGCACAAGTCGGGACGATCGCGGCGAATGGGGAAACAACCATCGGTGACACCATCGCCGATGCCATGGAGCGCGTGGGAAAAGAAGGTGTCATTACTATTGAAGAAGGGAAAGGGTTGGACACGGTTCTCGACGTTGTTGAGGGCATGCAGTTTGATCGCGGTTTCCTCTCTCCATATTTTGTCTCAGATCCTGAGAAGATGATTGCCGAAATCGATGAGCCGTATATCCTCTTGCACGAAAAAAAAATCTCGAACATGGGAGAACTTGTCCCTCTACTAGAGAAAATAGCGCAAAGTGGGCGCCCACTTGTCATTATTGCCGAAGACCTTGAAGGTGAAGCATTGGCCGCATTGGTGGTGAATAAAATCCGGGGTACTCTCAACTGCGCTGCGGTAAAGGCCCCCGGCTTTGGTGATCGCCGTACAGCCATGCTGGAAGACATTGCCATTCTGACTGGTGGCAGAGTTGTGGCAGAAGAACTCGGTATGAAGCTCGAAAATATTGAGCTCACCGACCTGGGAGGCTGTCAGCGTATAATCATGGATAAAGACAATACTACGATTATCGCCGGCGCGGGGAAAAAGAAGGATATGCAGGGCCGCGTTGATCAGATTCGTTCCCAGATCGAAGAAACGACTTCTGATTATGATAAAGAAAAACTTCAAGAGCGTTTAGCTAAATTAGCCGGTGGGGTGGCTGTGATTAAGATTGGGGCAGCCACGGAAGTGGAGATGAAAGAACGCAAAGCCCGTGTTGATGATGCGCTGCATGCCACAAAATCTGCTGTGGAAGAAGGCATTGTGCCTGGCGGAGGTGTTGCCTTGCTGCGAGCCCTGGCCAAGCTAGATGAGCTGTCTTTTGACGATGATAGAGCCGCGGGGGTTGATATTATCCGTCGGGCGGTTGAAGAGCCGATTCGACAAATCGCTACGAACGCCGGACTTGATGCTCCAGTCGTGCTGGACAAAGTCAAAAATAGCAGAAGTGATATCGGGTTTAATGCTGTATCTGGAAAATATGAGAGCCTCTTCAAGGCTGGCGTCATCGACTCAACAAAAGTTGTTCGGGTGGCATTACAAAATGCTGCTAGTGTAGCGGGTTTAATGCTAACGACTGAAGCCGCGATCGCTGAAAAACCAGAGAAAGTAGATCCAGCAGCGGGCGGTCATGACCATGGTGGTGACTTTGGTGATGATGATTATTAAGCTGTAACACCGCAATCCTATTGCAAGAGAGGGGGCCGAATGGCCCCCTTTTTTATTGCCTCCTGTGAAGCAGGACCCCGTCTTTTCTCATTTTCATTCCTTTGGCTTTCGCTCTTTGTTAGTGGGATAGCATTTCTTTTAGTAATCTATTACGAACTGGGGTATGATCGACCTCTCCCCTGCCGCGCATGTTGAGAAGACAGTTAGTGACATTCACCAATTCATTGAAAACGATCTCGCACCCATTGAGAAGGATCTTTCGCAACACCTCATCAATGAACACCTCTATCTGCGCCAAGATGGACGCCTTGCGCCCGAGGTGTTGGCAGCCCAGCGGACGATTCGGAAACGGTCGGCCGAGAAGGGTTTGTACGCTCTGCACATGCCCAAAGAAGTCGGCGGTGGCGGTTTGAGCCTGACTGATATGTTCTTTGTCCATGAGGCCGTCTACCAGCATGGCATCGGGGTAACGCAATGGATGCTGTCATGGACGGAGGGACCAAACCAGATGCTGATGTTTCTCAACGAGGAGCAGAAGCAAGAATACCTCCTGCCGATGATCCGGGGTGAAACGACCGGCGCCTACGCCATCACTGAGTATCGAGGCGGTTCCGACGTGCTCGGTATGCAGACCCAGGCGGAAAAGCGTGGCGATGCCTGGGTGATTAACGGCACGAAGGCTTATATTACAAATGCCCAGTACGCCGACTTGGTTTTCGTGTGTGCCATGCACGATCCGAGCAAAGGCAGTGCGGGAGCAACCGCCTTTATTGTGGAGCGAGACAATCCCGGGCTCGAAATTGGGCGAACCTACCGAACCATTATGGATGACGGAATGACCGGGGAGTTGCGGTTTGAGAATTGCCACATACCACAGGAAAACATGTGGGGGCAGGAGGGTGAAGGCTTTTACCTCAGCATGGGCATGATCAACTGGATTCGCGTGCGCCGTGGGGGCATGTGCACCGGCTTGGGGCAATATCTGTTGGATCGATGTATCGACTATGTTAAAAACCGGCGTGCGTTTGGCGGCTCACTCGGCCGTTTTCAAGCCCTGCAGTGGATGGTTGTGGATTCCTACCTGGATGTCCAAGCCATGCGCAGCATGTCGCTTCAAAGTCTGTGGCAGGCCGACCAGGGAAACCTGTGGGCGTTCAAGGTCGATCTCGAACTCATCAAGACGGTGTGTGCGCTCAAGGTCTTTTGCGATGAAGCGCTGTATCGCGTAGCCGACCGAGCGGTACAACTCCACGGTGCCCATGGACTCATGAAGGAATCCGGCATTGAAAAAATATTTCGGATCGCCCGTAATCTGCGTATCCCTGGGGGAACGGATGAGATCCAGCGGGTGAATATTGCCAAGGCTTTGGGACTTTAAAGTACCCGCGCGCTTCCTTTTGTCCCTTACTGTCCCTTGACCAACCTTTTCCCGCCCCGGATACTGCAAGGCAGTGAGGGCTATCGAACCTGTCAATACGGAGTCTGGTACACAGACCCCTAGCCAGCAGAAATTCTTTTATGGCTGGGTGGTTGTTGCCTGCTCGTTTACCATTTTATCCGCTGCTTACGGTATTCAGTTTTCCTTTGGCGTCTTTATGTCAGAGATATCGGCTGAAATGGGATGGAGCCGAACGGATCTTTCCCTGTCCTATGCATTTTACGTTTTTATCTATAGCGGCCTTGGTATTGTAAGCGGCTGGTGCACGGACCGTTGGGGGCCACGCAGTGTGATCTTGGTTGGCGGCCTCCTGCTGGGCAGCGGTACTATGCTGATGAGCCAAGTGCATGCGCTCTGGCAGCTGTACGTGTTTCTCGCTTGCATTGCCGCGCTTGGCATGAGCGCTGCCTTTGTGCCGTGTAATTCGACGGTCGTGCGTTGGTTCATTGAGCGACGTGGGCTTGCGCTGAGTATCAGTACTAGCGGGGCAAGTTTTGGAAATTTTCTCGTGCCTCCGCTTGTCGCCACGCTTATTGCGGCATACGGCTGGCGGACGACATATCTGCTGATCGGACTCATTGGTATGACCGTGATAGTCGTGTGTTCACTTTTCTTTGTGCGCGATCCTGAGACGGCTGGACTGCAACCGGATGGGGCTGCACCTGCCGAACCAACTCTGCCTCTTGATGCCTCGGTTAGGGTGTTGGCTGAAGATGCGTGGACGCTTGCCTCGGCGCGACGGACTTTCGCCTTTTGGACGTTAGTCGTGGTTTTTACGCTGACATGGTTGGTAGTGTTTATGCCCTTGATCCATATTGTCCCGTTTGCCGTCGACCTCGGAATTTCGCAGGTCCGTGCCGCTACACTCATTAGTGTTATTGGATTGGCCGGATTTGCTGGACGGCTTTTTATAGGACCAGTGTCTGACCGCTTGGGGCGTATTCCCACCTTAGGTTTCTGTCTTTTGCTGCAAGGTCTGGCCTTTCTTGGTTTTCTGTATAGCACCAGCCTCGATCTGCTTTACCCTGCTGTGGCCGTTTTCGGGGCTTCCTATGGCGGCACAACGGCGCTTTTTCCGGCTATCATCGGAGATTTTTTCGGTCGTATTGCAGTGGGTGCCATCGTCGGCTTTATTTTTGGCGTTGCTGGCTCAACGGCCGCTTTCGGTCCTGGGGTTGCCGGTTATCTGTACGATATCTATGGAAATTATGAGATAGCGTTTGTGCTGAGTGCGGGATTGAATTTTCTTGGGGTATTCTTGCTGTTTTTTTTGAGAAAGCCGACATTTTTGTCAGATGCAACGTAAGAGGGGGAGTATGCAACGCGCACGAGTAAATGGAGTTAAATTGGTGTATGAGATCCACGGGACGGGTGAGCCGCTCATACTCATTCATGGCGCGCAAAGCGACCGCGGCATCTTTACCGGCATGCTCCCGGATTTTACGGATCAATTTGAGGTTCTCACTTACGATCAACGTGGCTCGGGTCAGAGTGAAAAGCCTAATGTGGAATACACTATGGGCATGATGGCGGATGATGCCGCCGCACTCATGGACCACGTTGGATTCTCGTCTGCGCATGTGTATGGGGTCTCAATGGGGGGAATGATCGCCCAAGAGTTGGCCATTCGCCACGGGCCTGCGGTACGCTCCCTGGTGCTGGGCTGCACCACTCCCGGAGGTCCTCAAGCGGTCAGCCTAGAAGGGGAGAGCATAGAGCGCTCTCATTCAACACAAGATCTATCAGCGGAAGAACGCGGTACAGCGCTCGCCAAAACGGCATTTACACACGGTTATATTGAACAGCACCCGGAGATAATTCCCGCGCTGATCGAAGCCCGGCGTAAGCAGCCGCTCGACCCCACAGGCTTTGCTCGTAGAATGCAAGCTGCGCATGCGCATAATACGTTTGAGCGGTTGTCCCAGATTACTTGTCCGACACTTGTGATTACGGGTAAAGACGACGCGCTGATTGCGTGGGAAAACTCACAACTCTTGGCTGACCATATTACTGATTCCAAACTTGTGGTCTTAGAACCGGCCGGCCATGTTTTCTGGGCGGAACAGCCCGCTCAGTCGAGAGACGCGATTTTGACATTTTTGCAGAAACACAAGAGGTAAGGATCGACTATGCCCAACAAAGAAATAACCAAAAATAGTCAGGCACGTATGATGCGGAGTTGGATGCTCGGCCTGCATGCCACGCATATTACCGATATTGGTGGGCGGCTCGGCTATTTCGCCGAAATGCGTCGGCGCGGTGGAACAGCCTCGGCTGAAGAGCTTGCGCAAGCTCTGGGACTTGACCCCTGGCGGACAAAAGTCTGGTGTCAAGCCGCGAGTGCGGTCGGTGTGCTGCAAGCAGACGGTGATATGCAGTTCACCTTTGCGCCGTTTATGGAGGAACTCCTGGGCGATACTTCGCCTGAACTTCTCACGACCCATGTCCTGGCTAGCCTATCACGAGACTTTCCTGCCTACCCGGAAGCCTTTCGGACTGGCGCACTGAAAACCTTCCACGACCATGACGAAGATTTCTTCCACCATCAAGGTAAAATCTCGGCTTTGCGTGCGCCTGTCGTGGTTGCCGCCGCCCGCAGACTGTCTGGTATGGAAGACCGACTGAGTACCGGCGGTAAAGTCATGGACATCGGCTCCGGCAGCGGAACAGTCCTCGTCCGGTTTGCCGAAGAGTTTCCGACCTGCCAAGTCACCGGCATCGAGCCGTTGCAATATTTTGTGGAGACCTCTCAAAAACTGATTCAAGACGAAGGGCTAAGTAGCCGGGTGCAGGTAGAGTCTGTCGGCGGGGAAGAACTGCCTTTTCAGAACGAGTTTGATCTCATTACTATGGTCCAGGTCTTCCACGAGCTGCCGGATGAAAAGAAAATAGATATCTTGATTGGGTGCCACCGTAGTCTCAAGCCTGACGGAGTATTACTCGTTGTTGATCGGTGTGCGCCTGAGACTGGGGAAGATTTACATGACCGACGCTTCACCCTGAGCATTCTGGAGCAGTGGTTTGAGGTGACCTGGGGTAATATCGTGAACACTCAGAGTGATATTGTTCAAATGTTAAAAGACACGGGGTTTAGCGTGACTGAACAGAACCCGGACATCATCCCGACGTATTGGACGTTTGTGGCGGAGAAGACTGCCTAAGAGGAGTCGGAACGGAGTAGTAATATGGGTCGATTAGGTCTCGTTCTCTACCATGGCCTTCAAAGTGGTCCAGAACTCAAGCAGTACGGGCAGATTGCAGAAGACGCGGGTTATGAGTCGATGTGGGTGACAGAGCGCTATTTCCACGAAGAAATTTTTTCCATGCTTGGCTATCTTGGTGCTGCTACAAAAAGGATCAAACTCGGTGTTGGCGTCACTAACCCCTACACACGGAATCCCGCTCTCTTAGCCATGGCAACTGCAACACTGGATCGGATCACGGGCGGACGCTTCTTGCTGGGGCTTGGACGAAGCGAGCGCAGTGTTATCCAAGACAAGATGGGCGTGCCCTACGGCAATTCCCAGGCAGCGATGAAGGCCGCAGTCTCGCTCGTCAGACGTCTCTTATCTGGTGAACGGGTAACCGACTCCGCAGGCCCCTTCAAACTGCGGCATGCTCGCCTTGCTACAACGCCAATTCAACAAAACCTGCCCATCTATCTTGCCGCAATTGGGAAAAAAGGGCTGCGTTTGGCTGGAGCGATTGCCGATGGCGTATTGCTGAACGCCTATGTTCCTCCATCCTACATCAAATACGCGGTTGAAGAGATTCGCAGCGCAGCCAAAGAGGCTGGACGTGATCCTCAGTCTATCGATATTGCCTGCATGCTTGTGGTGCGTATGACCGACGAACCTGAGGCCCTGCTGCCTACGCTGAAAAGACGTATTGTGCGTTTACTTGACGAAGCGTATGTGGGTGAGATCCTACTGGGAAAAGGAGGCTTTGATCCGACCATTCTTGGACCCCTGCGAGAGTCTTATGCAAACGATGAAGGCAAAGAGGCCGTGGGGCTCATAACGGATGAAATGGTCGAGTCTTTCTACCTTATTGGGCCAAAAGAAAAATGCAAAGAAGGTATAGCCGAGTATCGACTGGCGGGTGTGGACCTCCCGCTGCTCCTACCGCGCCTTGAGGAATATGAGCGGGTAGCAGGAGCGCTGAACGATGCGTAACGTTTTAGTGTAAAACAAGAAGCCCTTCTTGGTGGACGGGCTCCTTCCGACGAGTTCCATCATTTATTTTTAAGCAAATATCTTCCATACCCGAGTAGCCGTACGTCCAGCTGTTCGATATAAACAGGCCCCTACGGCGAACATTCATTCACCTCATACGAGGAAGGAGTTCCCATGAAACTTGCGATCGGCGTTGGCTATTCCGGCGGGCGGGTTGAGCTGCCCATGGACATGATACTTGAGGCGGAAAAGCTAGGTTATGACTCAGTATGGAGCGCGGAGGCGTATGGCTCGGACGCTGTGACGCCGTTGGCCTATTTGGCCGCGAAAACCTCACGGATTAAACTTGGCACCGGCATTATGCAAATCCCGGCTCGTACGCCGGCCATGTGTGCCATGACCATGTCGACTCTGGATGCGCTCTCTAATGGCCGCGTACTGGTAGGCCTGGGTATGTCCGGTCCGCAGGTGATCGAGGGCTGGCATGGCGTGTCGTACAGTAAGGCCGCCGCGCGTCTTCGAGAATATGTGGAGGTCTTGTACAAGATTTGGGATCGTCAAGAGCCCGTTGCCTTTGATGGCAAGGTATATCATATGCCCTACCAAGGCGAAGATGCGAGTGGACTCGGTAAACCGCTCAAGTCGATCCTGCACTCACGGCGTCTACCGGTCTATCTGGCGACCATGAAGCCGCTCAGTATCCGTATTACGGCCGAGCTCGCCGATGGTTGGTTGCCGATTTGGTTTTCACCCTACCGTATGAATCTGTTTGCCCCTGATTTGGAAAAGGGCTTTCAGCGCGCGGGAAATGGTAAGTCTTTAGACAATTTTGATGTGGTAGCTGGATGTACGGTCGTCATCGGAGACGATGTCGCCGCCTGCCTTGCCCAGCTCAAGCCGACCTTGGCTCTGTATGTTGGCGGGATGGGGGCCAAAGGCAAGAACTTCCACAATGAGATGGTCTCGAAGTACGGCTACGCTGATGTCGCTGCTGAGATCCAAGACCTCTATCTGTCGGGCCGTAAGAAAGAGGCCACCGCCCTCGTCCCGGATGAGCTGTGTGATGAGATCTCCTTGTGTGGCCCCCCAGCTCGGATTCGTGAACGATTCAAAGCCTGGGATGACGCCGGCGTTTCAACCATGATGGTCCAGTCGAGTCAGCCCGAGGCGTTGGCCTTGATGGCGGATGTGGCGGGGACGAATCAGTAGGTTAATCCCGCCAGGGGAGAGGGGATTTTTAGGAGAGAAAAATGAGTGAATCCATTTCAGCTAATGATCCGTATGAACGTAAACGGGTGTCCGTACTCGACAGTGAGATGGCCTATGTTGATGCCGGCAGTGGAGATCCCGTTGTCTTCCTTCACGGCAACCCAACGTCGTCTTATCTGTGGCGGAATATCATCCCGCATGTTGAAGGCGGTGCGCGCTGCCTAGCACCTGACCTAATCGGGATGGGTGATTCGGGTGAAAATCCGGCTGGATCCTATAGGTTTGTTGACCATTCCCGATATTTGGATACCTGGTTTAACGCTGTTGGGCTCGATCAGAATACGAAAAACGTTACTTTGGTTATTCATGATTGGGGCTCGGCCTTGGGCTTCCACTGGGCGCACCGTCACCCTGACCGGATTAAAGCCCTTGTCTATATGGAAGCAATTGTGTGCCCCCTAACCTGGGAAACCTTTCCTGACGCAGCGCGCAAGGTTTTTCAAGGCTTTCGCTCCCCCGCTGGAGAGGAGATGGTGCTGCAGAATAACGTCTTTGTAGAGCGCGTTTTGCCTGGGAGTGTGGTGCGGAAGATGACGGAAGAAGAAATGGCAGTTTACCGTAAGCCTTACACGGAGCCAGGTGAGTCACGCCGCCCAACGCTGACTTGGCCTCGTCAAATTCCAATAGATGGCGAGCCAGCAGATGTTGTAGAGATCGTCGAACAATATGGGAATTGGCTGGCCAGTAGCGATATTCGCAAACTCTTTGTGAACGCCGACCCTGGTGCGATCTTGGCTGGTCCGCAGCGTGAGTATTGCCGTACCTGGCCGAACCAGAAAGAAATCACCGTTAAAGGGGCCCATTTTATACAGGAAGATGCTCCGCAGGAGATCGGTCAAGCAATTGCCAGTTTCCTACAATCCATCTAATCCGTCTAACCCATCTAGGAGCAATACGGAGGAATCCATGTCCTACACGGCCATCCTGTTTGAAAAGAAAGACAATATCGCAAAGATCACGATCAACCGTCCAGAGGCGGCCAATGCACTCAACTTCGACCTTGCCTATGATCTCATGCATGCATCGCTCGAATGTGATGAGGACTCCGAAATCCGGGCGGTGGTGATGACTGGAAGCGGCCGGATGTTCTGTGCTGGAGGCGACCTGAAGAGTTTTTCTGCGCAAGGGGAGAAATTGCCAGGCCACATGAAAGAAGTGACCACGTATTTGCATGGTGCCATCTCACGTTTCGCACGTATGGACCCGCCGTTGATCGGTGCGGTGAATGGAACAGCTGCGGGCGCAGGCCTGAGTATTGCCTGTTCGTGCGATATTGTTTTGGCTGCCGAATCGGCCAAATTCACTATGGCCTACACCCGCATTGGACTTACCCCGGATGGCTCGTCGACGTATTTTCTGCCGCGCATTGTGGGTATGAAACGGGCGTTAGAGTTGGCAATCACGAATCGGATCCTTTCAGCCCAGGAAGCTGCAGAGTGGGGCCTCGTTAATCGGGTCGTACCGGATGCGCACCTACTCGCTGAAGCCGAGAAGCTTGCTGGTGAGCTGGCGACGGGGCCGACTGGTGCGTTTGGCGGAGCCAAACGGCTGCTGCATAGCGGTTGGACGGAAACGCTTGAAACACAGATGGAAAACGAAACCCAGTCCATTGCTGCACGGTCCAAGACCGAGGACGGGAGAGAAGGCATTACTGCATTCCTAGAGAAGCGTAGGCCTCAGTTTAAAGGCGGACGCTAAGGGTCGAGGGGTGAGGAGATCACGCTATGGCTCAGCCCTACCGCCTCTTTGGTGTGGAATTGTCGCCCTACTCATTAAAGGTCCGGGCGTATTTTCGGTATAAGGATAT
>CAZXFE010000008.1:0-18469 GCA_964639795.1 uncultured Enterobacteriaceae bacterium
CTCCTGGATTATCAGAGGCAGGGTGTTTGCCTCTGACTCAACCGCCCCAGTCAGCGGATAACAACCGAGCGTGCGGAAACGTACTTTCTTCATCTGCGGCCGTTCGCTGGGCAGGAACGGTAGACGGTCATCGTCGACCAAAATAAGCACGCCATCCCGCTCCACAACCGGACGTTCCTTAGCGAAATAGAGCGGTACGATCGGCATATTCTCCAGATAGACGTACTGCCAGACATCCAGTTCTGTCCAGTTTGACAAAGGAAAAATACGAATGCTTTCTCCTTTGTCCACAGTCGCGTTGTATAAATTCCACAGCTCCGGACGTTGGTTCTTCGGGTCCCAGCGATGATTACGATCCCGAAACGAATACACTCGTTCTTTGGCCCGGGATTTCTCCTCGTCACGCCGCGCTCCGCCAAAGGCAGCATCAAACCCGTATTGGTCGAGGGCTTGTTTGAGCGCTTGCGTCTTCATGACATCGGTATGCTTTTTTGAACCGTGAGTAATAGGCCCAATTCCGGCCTTGACGCCGTCTTGGTTGGTATACACGATGAGGTCGAACCCCAGCTCTTTTCTGACGTAGTTATCTCGAAACGTAATCATTTCCCGGAATTTCCAGGTCGTATCAACGTGCATGAGGGGGAAAGGCGGCTTACCTGGGGCAAATGCTTTACGGGCCAAATGCAGCATGACGGCGGAGTCCTTGCCAATCGAATACAACATGACCGGATTGTCAAACTCGGCCGCAACTTCCCGAATGATGTGTATGCTTTCTGCCTCAAGACATTTCAAATGGGTGAGAGCATAGGAATTTTTTCCGCCAGAATTGTTTTCTGTCAAACTCATTTCGGTACGACTCTCCAATCCCCCAGCTCACTTCTCAACCCGACCAGACTAGATATTTTCATCATACGCAAACGCAGAAACAAAACAGAGACCCAAAAACTCCAGGCTCAGCCAGATTCAGCAAGAATCAGCACAAACGAGTCAGGCCGGGCCGGCACAAGGAACACAGGGCGTCTTTCTCTACACCATGCTCAGTAAAATGAAAAGCCGGGAATGTACACTGCAGGAGTTTTGGCACGGTTTCTTCATCGGCGGCAACGATCAGCTTGAGCGCTTCCGTCGTCTGCTGCGCCCCCATGAATAACGCCGCTACAGCATCTGTTGACTCGGCTCCCCATGCCGGCGCTCCATACAAGAGATCAGAAACTGGAGAATCGGACGAGAGACAGCGTAAGCACGGCCAGTCCGGCTTGTCGCCGCGACAAACTAATAGATATGCCTGTTGATCTGCATGTCGCGCCACCACGTGCGCCCAAATGAACGGCTTCCGTGCGACATAACAGGCATCGTGGAGGACGGCTGTTGCACCTAACACGAGGTCATAATGTTCAACGAGTCGTTCAGGTTGTAGATCAGCCTTTTCATCGTCCCCTCCGGTGTGGGTGATAATGGTGCAATCAGGATTCAGACGTCCGAGCGTCTTGATCTGCATGTCCTGCCCATCTTGTTCATCCTGGTCTGACTCATTCGCGTCCTCATCCAAAGCCGGAAATAACGTGCGAGCCGTGCCAGGTGTGACAGATGGGACAGATTGCGAGCGGACAACGCCGATAGTCCCAACCCCGGCTGCAGCAAGATACAAGAGAGCGGCTGCCTCCAGCAGCCCGTCAGTGTGGACAAGGACTCGGCTGCGCAGGATCTTTTCCTGTCCTTTGCCTCCAACTTGGGGCAGGATGATCTGTCTGCTATAGCGTTCGATCTGGGCGTCAGAGAGCATAGATTATTCAATGACGTTCTTTTCGATCGGTTCGACCGTGACACCCTTTTTTCGTAGCCAGGCTACGGCTTGGTCGATATCCGCCTGCTCCCCTTCGACTTCCAGTGCGACCAGTCCCATCTCCTCAGACACATTCGCCCCGCGGATATTCGTCACCAAATGAAACTGCTGCCCAACAAGATAAACAAGGGGCTCCTTGATGCGCTCTGTGGGATAAGTCAAATAGAACTTCTCAGTCATGCCTGCCCCGTGTCTCAGCGTGTTCCTGGCGGAGATCAAAGTCTTTCCAGCCGACCCACAGGTTCGTGCTCAGGTATTTATCTCCAAAATCCGGGAAGAGGGTCACCACTATACCGTCATCGATTTCGCGTGCAATCTGCGACGCCGCCCACATCGCAGCACCGGAAGATTGACCGACTAAGAGCCCCTCTTCCCTGCCGAGTCGATACACGTTTTCGTACGCATCCTCAGTCGAAACATTGATCTTGCGGTCAAGTTGCTCTTCGTGGTAAATGCCGGGCACGATGGAGCTGGCCATGTGCTTGAGGCCTTCCAGACCGTGCAACCCATCATCCGGCTCAACCCCTACAATCTGAATGTGAGGGTTTTGCTCCTTGAGATAGCGACCGGTTCCCATCAGCGTCCCCCCAGTGCCCATGCCCGCCACAAAGTACGTTATTTTCTCCTGCGTTTGCCACCACAGCTCGGGTCCGGTCGTCTCATAGTGAGCCAAAGAATTGGCCGGATTAAAGTATTGATCAGGCTTAAAATAACGCTCCGGATTCTCATGCAACATCTCACGGCACTGTTCGAGAGCGCCGTCCGACCCCTCCATGGGGTCGCTAAAAATTATTTGAGCGCCATAGGCGGCAATTATTTTCTTGCGTTCTATACTGACGTTGGATGGAATGACCAGCGCGACGGGATATTGAAGCACCGCCCCAAGCATGGCCAAGGCAATGCCAGTGTTGCCGGAAGTCGAGTCTAGAATGACCTTGCCCGGCGTCAGTGCTCCGGTCTCAATTCCCTCCTGGATCATGCGTAGCGCGGGTCTATCTTTGACTGAACGACCAGGGTTAAAACCTTCGAGCTTAGCAAAGATGCGGACGCGCGGAGAAATGCCGGTGGTAATCCGGGTAATCTCTAAAAGCGGCGTATTTCCAATCAAATGAAGGACAGACGGGACACGCAGCAGTCCGGACGGGGGGGGGCCCTCGGAACGTTCAGGCAAAAGGGACACGTCTCACCCTCCGGCAATGGCAGGCACAACGGAAACCTCGTCTCCGTCTTTGACCGGAGTCTCGAGATTATTGAGAAAACGAATGTCCTCGCCATTGACAAAGATGTTGACAAAGCGCCGCACCTGGCCCTCCTCATCGCACAGCCGCTCTTTCATACCGGGATGGTTACTTTCCATATCATCAACGAGCGCCCCAACCGTGACTCCATTGGCCGAGACAACTGCCTCACCGCCAGTCAAGCGGCGCAGTGGAGTTGGGACACGTACCTGAACATTCATATAGACTACCTCCTCATTTGGGTTGACCGCTACTGTTGCGGTTTTGGTGCGGTCTGACAATCACCCTTTTAATGCAGCTCTTCCGAATTTATCATCTGGTGTTCGTCTTTCTGTTCGGATGGCAGAGAGGCATACAACTGATCAAAGTCGGCTAATCGGGCCTCGATAAGCCGGGGCTGCCGCACCTGATCCAGCACCGCCTCAATAGTTTTATACCCGTTGCCGGTAATACAAATCACAATGGACTCATCCCGAGGAATGCGGCCTTGCTCAATAAGCTTTTTCGTCACCGCGACAGTCGTGCCACCAGCCGGTTCCGTAAAAATCCCTTCGGTCTGGGCAAGCAGTTGGATGCCTTGGATAATCTCTGCGTCCGTCACCGCTTCTCCCCAGCCACCTGAGTCACGCACGGCGCGCAGAACGTAATATCCATCGGCGGGGTTTCCTATCGCAATCGACTTGGCAATCGTCTTGGGCTTCACCGGGACAATCAGGTCGGTCTCATTGTGCAAGGCCTGTATAACCGGTGCACAGCCGGCAGCCTGGGCAGTATAAATTGTCGGCCGCGGACCACTCTCCATCAATCCAACCTGCTGAAGTTCTTCGAAGGCTTTAGCGACTTTGGGCAGAATCGTACCCCCCGCAGTTGGAACAACAACATGCTGGGGAAACCGCCAGCCAAGCTGCTCTACAATTTCAAACCCGTAGGTCTTCGCGCCTTCAGTGTAATAAGGTCGGAGATTTATATTAGCAAACGCCCAGCCATATTTGTCAGCGATCTCGCTGCACAAGCGGTTGACGTCGTCATAGTTTCCCCGGATCGCAACCGTGCACGGACCATAGATCGTTGTGCCCACAACTTTTCCCTGTTCGAGGTCTGCCGGTATAAAGATGAAACAGCGTAATCCGGCGCGAGCCGCATGGGCCGAGACGGAGTTCGCCAGATTTCCGGTGGAGGCACAGGAGACAGTATCAAAGCCAAACTCAATGGCCTTTGAAATTGCAATCGAGACAACCCGGTCCTTATAGGAAAAGGTTGGATGATTGACCGAATCATCCTTCACATAGAGTTCTTTTACTCCTAAATGGGCGGCCAAACGGTCTGCTTTGACGAGCGGCGTAAAACCGCTATGGAGGCCGACCTTCGGCTCTCCGGCGACCGGGAGTAATTCTCGATAGCGCCACAGCGAGGCAGGGCGCGAGGCAATAATCTCCCGTGAGAGCTGTTGCCGAATACTGGCGTAATCATATTGGACCTCAAGCGGTCCAAAACACATCTCACAGACATGGAGCGGGCTCAGAGGGTAGGCGTGTCCGCACTCGCGACAGGTCAGTCCAGTAATTGTGTCCATTTCGTATTCCTCTCGTATCTCATCATTTCTTATTTTCCCACCACAGACCTCGCCTCTAACGTCTGCAAAGTCGTAATGGTCGGCCTCGTTCCGCACAGGGGACAGCGGGGGCTGCGTCGGACTCGCACCTCCCGCCAGCGCAACGCCAAGGCGTCATAGGTCAAGAGGCGGTCGGTGAGGAGGTCTTCTCCCCCACGTAAATATTTCACTGCTTCACTGGCCTGCACCACACCGAGGCTTCCCGCTAAGCTGCCCAGGATGCCGGCCTCTTGACAGGTTGGAATTTCCCCCGGATCAGGTGGAACTGGGAAAAGGCAACGCAAGCAGGTCGTGTGCCCGGGTAGGACGGTCAATGTCTGCCCATGGAATTGTACGATCCCGGCATACGAAAACGGCTTTTTCAGTAGCACTGCTCCATCATTAATAAGAAACTTCGTGTCTAACGCATCCGTCCCGTCGATAATAAAATCATAGCCCGTGAAAAGATCAGCTAAATTATCTACGCTCAAACACTGTACGTAGGGAAACACGGTAATTGCAGTGTTCATGCGCTGCAGTTTCTCTTGGGCAGAATACACCTTGGGTCGGCCAAGATCGGGAGTAAAGTGTAAGATCTGGCGTTGCAAGTTCGACAGTTCAACCGTGTCCGGGTCTACTAAACCAATTGTTCCAACGCCAGCCAAGGCCAGCGTGAGCGCGGCGGGAGAACCAAGCCCACCAACACCAACGACTAAGACCTTGCCGTCTCGAACACGAGCGTCCCCCGCGCGTTCGGCCCTTTCCATAACAGATCCTTTCCTGACTGGCGACGGAAAACAAAAAGCCTCTTCCCGATAAGGAAGAGGCTGATGAACTCAGATCAGTCTCCTTATCTCTCCCTCTTGCGAGGGTGGGAATTAGCACCAGATTTGTCTCTTCCTGGGAAGGACAAGAGGTTGCTGTGGCGTCACCGGGCCAGTCCCTCAGCCACTCTCGATAAGGTTCTATGTATATCGCCTGTATAGTCCCGTGTATTCCTTTACAGTAAAAGTTGTTAGGAGGCTACCGAATACGCCATAAGGTGTCAATATATCTTTACTATTCTGATTATCCGGACAAGAAGGCTATTCCTCCTCGAACTCGAAGTCGATATCTTCAATATCGACGTCGAGAACGGCGTCCCCCACCGCTTTGGTTTCAGTCCCGCGCTCTACCTCTATCCGGACAACTGGAGCATCTCCAGCTGAGGTCGATACAGGCCCCTCGTCTGCCATCTGTGAAATCTCAACAGACATTTCTTCCGGAGTCTCAGCCAGCTCCCCAGCGGTTTCAGACTCTGGGACGACGCTGTCTGCCGTACTTGAATCCATACCGTCTTCTTCGGCACTCAGAACGCCTGCTGCTTCGAGTGCTTCAATGTCCTCGGCAAGTTCAAAGTCCTCATCGTCCACCGCTAGTTCCTCTTCCAAGTCAGCCGCAAGGTCAGCATCAAACTCCAGCGCGTCGCTGTCACTCATCTCAAACTCATCACTATCCTCGTCGCGCTCAACCTCTTCCCGATACTCATCACTATCCTCGTCGCGCTCAACCTCTTCTCGATACTCCTCACCGACTTCGAATGATCTTTCTGCGTCTTCAAATTCCGCATCTAACGCCCGCTCTTCCTGTTCCGCCGCTTTCTCTGCAGCAAACTTCTCCGTATCTGCCTCAGTACGCGCGAGGCGCTCCCCATCTTCCTGTTTTTTCAATTCGGATACGAGCAGAAGTAAAGGGTCGACTCCGGACACGAGGGCTCTATCCAATTCCGATGCTACGGCATCCGGCTCATCGGCCTGTGGTTCATCCCCTTCCGCTGCACCCACAGCCTGCGCTGCGCGCGCGGCTTGCGCTCGTGCGGCCAAGTCAGCCATCTCGACATGCCCTTCGTCATTGAGAATTTTTCCGAGCCGGCCTAAAGCCTCAACTGTGGAGTCCGTCTCGGAGTACCGTTCAACAAGGGTTCGGAGTCGTGCCTTGGTGGCCGCAACATTCCCCAGCTTTTCGTTAAAATCCGCCACATACAATTCATGTTTAGCCATGACATCGCGCGCAGCTTTGCTCTTTTCTTCCGATTGCAGGACAAAAGCGCTTTCCGGATAGCGGTCAATCACTTGTTGGAAAAATCCGTCCGCCTTGCGCGTGACCGCCTGATCGCGATCCAGGGAACGGATCTGCTCATAATTCGCCATTCCGAGAAAATACTTCACAAACGGCATGTGCTGACTAGTTGGATAGGCGCGTTCAAAGTCTCTAAGTCCGGCAATGGCCTCAGCGTATTTTTCGTCGAGGAAGTGCCCATAGGCAGCTTTAAGCTCGGACTCCTCAGCGTAGGGATTCAGCGGGTACTGCTCTAGCAGTTCCTGATACTTCTCGGACGAGAGCAGATAATCCTCGTCTTCAAATGCCTCGGCTGCCCCTTGATAATACTCTTTTGCTGAGGGCCGTTTGACGGTCGCCGAGCACCCACCAACACTCACCAAAACGATGCTCAGGAAAAAGACCCAAATTCGTTCGCACATAGCCCCGCACGCTAGAGGATTTCCCCAAGGGTTTCAATGTACCCAACGGCCCGGGCATCCTTGGAAGAGGATGAGGGAAGAGTGTGTCATCTTTTCTGAGAATAAGGCAAAAGGGCGCTCCAATTCAGCCAGAGACGTCCGTCTCGATAGATACGCCCGGCAGGAGCGAGGCCGGTCGAATCGTCTTGAATTATTGTGTGTACGTTGATCGTCGGGGCCAGAACCGGATCACGTCCCAGCGCAAAGCTCTGCTCGCGGACGAGGACTATTGCAGCCTTATTTAGCAGGAGTGCGCGTTTGCGCGACGGCGCAATCAGAAAAGCGATATCTCGATCCCCACCCGGAGCCGCCCGTCGAACCAAAGCCGTATCGAGCTTTCCATCTTTTCCACCCTTGCCATTCAGGAAAAACCGTTCCAGCACTTCGGTATTCGCTCGAAATTCATCTCCGCCTTGCACCCGCTGAAAATAGGTCAAGATCTCCGGCTCCTGATGTCCGACTTGGGGAACATCCGGAATTCCGTGTACAGACTGGTGTCTCCATCCGGCAATACCGGGAACTTTACGCGCAAAGGCGAACGTTCGGTCAACCGTCACACCAAGCGAGGTATGGCAGCCCAGACAGAATAGATGCTCCTCTTCAGTTTGCAGCCGTAGTTGACCTGCTGCATCTTCAATGAATCCTTGAAACTGCCAGCCAAAGATATTGCGCAAACCCACCAAGGGTGAGCCGGGAAAGAACGGCGAGAGGCCAGCTTCTTTTTCGTCCCGCTCATGTTCATACGCCCGGAGCCGAGCCCAATCATCAAGCCACTCGACTTTACGAGCGTAGCGGACTTCTTTCATCCGCGTAGACAAAAGAGAAGGAACATCCGAATCGATATAGCGAACCGTGTGTAAAAATTCCGTGCCTTGCGGATACAGATAGCGATGGACTGCTATTTCATGCGCCGCTCCAATATAGTATGCGGGAAGTGTCCGGAGGCGAGTAACCGCCGGCTGCACTGTTCCATCTCCATCGAGGTCTATCCCAGCCAGCTTCTCATTGAGTGGCTCAACCTCTCTATCAATATCTTTCATAGAGGGATCAACGGCTATGGCGCCCTCAAGAATGGCCAGGTTGAGTTTATAAATCTGACGTGATTGTCGACCGTGCCCATCAGTTTGAAACGCACGCGGCAGGCGTATCATCACGTCATCCGTACTACCGTTCGTTGGCCAAAAGGTGCCGGGAAACGGCTTATACCGAATCGCCCGCCAACCACTGGAGTCCCGGGCAAAGCCTTCCCCGTCAAAGCCTTGGCGAAAGTCGAGGTCGGGCACATACCCCGGATAGTCCTGACGGTTGTGTAAGGCAGCCCGCAGCGGGGTATAGTTGTCCGCTCGGATGTAGTCCAGCGCTTCAGCGTCGGAAATGTTTTTTATGGCTGCACGCCGGTCAGTAAAGAGATTCTTCCAGCGATTGGTCCGAGAAAGATCGCTAAAGGTATAGGCTTCCTGGAGAAGCCAATCGGAAAAACGATTTTCACCGAGCGGCTGAGTGTGACACGTCCAACACGGATTGGATATGCCCGCCGTCCGTGTATAACACTGCGGTGGGACGGTTGCTTCTGTATTGACGGTCTTCCCGATGCTAGCGCGCGCAATCGCGAGGGGATCGTACGCGTGGCCATCTGGATTGGCTGGGGCGTTTTCTACCCCACTCCGTAGGAGTGTGGTGAGAGCGGCAACCAGCACACATCCAAGTACGGTATGCAACAAAGCCGAACGCATAAGAAAAGCCGATCTGTATCTGTGTTCCAGAAAATACCAGGACGCGAGCAGATAGGACACTATTCTTAGTGTCATTGGAAGTACCAAACCAAGATAGGGCGGAGAATGTCAGTGACCGATTCCGCCTTTGGTCGTTTGTCCAACCCAGTGCCTACCGTAGCAAAGAAACTAACTTCCGCCAGGCCGCGTTCTCGGAGACAGCCCCGCCCCTAAAGCGGATGCGTGGCTTCTTGATGGTGAGGTGCTCCAGCATTCATTCACTCGCGTCGACAGCTATTCGACATATGAACGGTCCATGGTTGAGGCAGAAAAGCTGGGCACGTCCGGCCTTAGCGATGTGGGCCAACCGTATAATACTCAGTCCGAAGCCGAAACCATGACCATGTATCGTTGATTCCCTCCCGAATACCAGCCCCCGCCGCCGGTTGAGTAGTGCGGCCGTTGCCCAGGATCGAAGGTAAATAAATGCAACAGTCCCCTCTTAAGGCAGAACAGAGCTTCCCTGAGGACCACAGCAAGGCCTCTCGACGGGAAATACCCGAATTGGTCATCTCGTCATGTGATGAGCAGCCGCCCCCACTCATTCCTGTCACGGTTGTTCAAGTATATGAATCATCGGAACGGGAGAGCCCAACACCGCGATTAATCCCGCGCTGGATGCTATTGGCGATTTTCATGCTCGGCCTCCTGTTGGTCTTCCCTTTCCTAAGGCGGCCACAATCACGGTGCTCGTTCAGCCAGAAACACAGAAGTCCGTATCTGCGAAATATTGGATATCGCGGACACCTCGAACCGCTGAGCCTTCCTCTCCTCCTCCCCCCTAGTCTCAGAGTCGCTGCTTCGGTCCAGGGCCCGCAACCTGCGCAGGCGGCCCCTGCGCTCCATCTCCTGCCCGATACATCCATACCCCCTGACCCGCTCCTGCGCGCTCAGATGACACAGACTCCAGGTCCGCACTGGCTCAACATCCAGGCCAAACAGGAAGTCTGGCTGTCCGTTCCAATTGATCAGGTTGAAAAAAAAGAAACATTCTTGAAACCTGGAGACCAGGTGAACTGGGTGGCAAAGACTAACTTAGTAGTGAGTGCCAACAAACCAAATAGAGTCCGCCTGATTTTCAATGGAAACATACTCGCCCCTGTGCATGAAAGAGAATGAGAGTGGCTTCCACTCCACCTTCCCCTAACGACAGCGGACACTGAGGCCGAGGCACCTCCTCTGCCTTAGTGTTTTTGAATGACCGTTGCTCCACTCGGGACGGGGACAATAATACTAGGCTTGCCCGCTTGATGGCTGGGATCAAGATAGTACAGACCATCAGCAGCCCTATCTCATCAAGGTATTCAAGCCTAACCCCATATTTATCCTTGTTCTTTTGGCCAGAGCAAAAATACGGCACGAGGAAGAATACTCACACACAAAAGAGAATTGCCGAGTCATGCCATCTGCCGCGCTAAAAATGAAGCATACCTATGTGACAACAGAAAAAGGTGTCTGTTAGGGGAGGCCGACTCTTGTGGGGACTCGGATTCCCGTTTGGGCCATTCCGGGCTGGCATAAGAAAAGGTTCTTCTGTAGAACAAATTCAACACAACGTTTACCCAAGTCTTGGGTTAGCCGAGATTTATGATGGGCTGAGCTACTACCACGGCCATAGCACAGCAATTGACCACCAAGTAGAGGAAAATTCTCTTCCCGTGAGGTCAAAAAGCGGCAAGCCTGATGGCAGCAATCGCAAGTGTATCTGTAAAGAGTTCTGCTCGCTGGCCCCAACAAGAGAGCCATTGTCAGCGCGCCGGCGGCCAGGTGCCGGGAAAACGCTTGCCAGGATGCCGCACCCTCAGAAAGATGGTCGTCACCTAACTGGTATACGAGGCCGTCTGTAGCCAATATCAAGATATGCAAGTCTGACTCATTTACACGCGATAGATACTATCTGGAACCTATGACTGACACGAAGGGAGCCCTCGGCTGTGCCACATCTTGTGTTTGAAAAACAGGACGGAATCGCCCACGTGACTCTGAACCGACCTGAAAAAAAGAACGCGATGAGTCCGGAGATGGTTATTCAACTGGCCGAAGCCTGGATGGATGTGCAGAACGATCCGGAGATCCGTGTGGCCTTGCTGACCAGTGCCGGGGACAGCGCGTTCTGCGCCGGGGCAGATTTGGGCAGACTCATTACGCTTATTACCCGTGCGCGTGAACCAGAAGACGCGTGGGATCAGGCATTCGTCGCGAATCGCAAAATCATGAATACGGCCCTGATGCGGAACACCGATATGTGTACGCCCATCGTCGCGGCCATCCAGGGTCCGGCCCTGGCAGGCGGTCTAGAGATTCTGCTCAACGTTGATATCCGCATCGCTTCGACAGAAGCGACGTTCGGCTTGACGGAAGTGCGTCGAGGACTCATTCCGGCGGGTGGGTCACTTGCCCGCCTCGCCCGCCAAATCGGCCATGCTGCAGCCATGGAGATCGTCTTGGGCGGAGAGCCGATTTCGGCCCAAGACGCCTATCGCATGGGGGTCGTGAATCGACTCGTCGAGCCAGACGCCCTGACCGAAACCGCACTCGATTGGGCACACAAAATTGCCCAAGGCAGCCCACTCGCCTTACGCAA
The DNA here is from genome assembly GCA_964639795.1 of uncultured Enterobacteriaceae bacterium. Classification (GTDB taxonomy): domain Bacteria; phylum Desulfobacterota; class Binatia; order Bin18; family Bin18; genus Bin18. The sequence goes on from CAZXFE010000008.1 coordinate 11,587, forward strand.
GGCTAAAGAAGCATTGATTCGTTCGACCGGTGAGAATCTTCAAACCGCCTTTGCAATTGAAGACGACTGTGCACGGGTTGTGTTGCGGTCTGAAGATGCGAGGGAAGGCCCACGCGCGTTTATGGAACGCCGTGAGCCGCGTTTTACAGGGCGGTAGGTTCTGCAGCGAAGCCTCCCAACGAGCTTCGTTCTCGTACGGCGTCAAGGTTTCCACCTCTGTATTTTGACTTAAGAATCGGCCTCGCTGTGTTACTGGAATTCAGCAGTCTTCAAGAACTCTGCCCGGTGGTCTCAGCAAGATAGTCACAATCAACGTGTTTGCGGCCAGGTGCTGGGAAAGCGTTCACCCGGATGCTGCACACTCAGAAAGATGGTCGTCATATCTGAGTTAAACGCCGGCCCTGTGGCTTCGGCATCACTCGGGACGGTGGCAATGCGAAAGGCTTTGCCAAAGCTGGGGGCGGTAATGAGGGGCTTGCCCGCTTGATGGCTGGGATCAAGATCAAGATAGTACAGACCGTCAGCGGCGCTGCCTTTGGTGCGTATAAAATTTCCGTCTGTTCCAAACCATATGCCGCCTTCACGGTCGATCATGAGGTTATCAGGGTTGGCAACTGCTGCTGGGTCGGTCGGGTCGACTGAACCTTGCCATACCGAGAAATAGGAAAACGTCTTTGATTGAGCTGGGCTCTGAGCGTCCGCCTCCTCGATGGCGAAAATGGCACCATCTTCATCTTTGCGAACAGTGACAATAGACGGGTCTAATACCACCCCGTGCTGATCAAGCTGGGTTCCTTGAAAATGATTGGTAAAGGCGACATACAGGCGGGGCGTTCCGCTTGGATCTTTGGGATTCCATTCTAGGTCTTCCGGCCGATTCAGCTCCATCGCACCGACCTTTGCCGCAGCAGTGAACAGCGCGCGTCTGACGTCATCATCAGTCTGAAAGCCGCCCATTTTGTTCCAGTCCACATCCTGAAGCGCGGCGCCCACGGTCTTTTTTGCATCACCCAGAACTTCAGCGTTCGGAGCAATATCGGGACTGTCAATACTGAGGTGTATCCACTGTCCGGAGCCAGGCTGCTGCTGTGTCGGCACCGTCCCACCCAGAAGCGTCTTTCCAGTCATATTATCGAGCCCGGCAAAATAGGCCACAAAGAGCGATCCCTGATCTAATAATGACCGAATCTGGGCCCGGGTCATGCCTGCAGAGTAGGGTTCTTTACTGACCCATTTATAAATGCGGCCACTGCGCCGGTCGTTGCCAGCGTAGAGCACAATTCGTTTGCCGGACTGAAGCTGCCAATTCCGGTCTACCACGATGGCCACATTCTCCCAGCGCGCGCGGCCCATGCTGCCAATCTTGCGATGCCCCTTGCCAGTGCCTCCCTCAGCGACACTTGTATAGAAAATATTGGGGGCACTCCGCGGATCTATTTCAACAAGATAGCCGTAGCCTTCGCGACTATGGCGCTCCTGCCAATGTGAAGTCTGGCCAAATACAGAGGCTAGACTCGGCTCAGTCGGCATGGCGATGGGCGCTCCAGGAGCACATCCCTTTTTGGCTATAAATTTTTGGTTTTGATCCCAGCAAATCTCTAGGTCTCCGTAAAACCACTGCTGATTTTCTTCCGCGGTCATTATTGTTCCCCACGGTGTTTGCCCGCCCGAACAATCGGCCAAGATGCCGACGACCACACCAGCCGGTAGAGGCTTACCAGTGTCATCATGGTCACGGGAACGCAATGTTTGGCCCGTGACTGTAACGAGCGTCTGGCTGGTCCCATTGAACCGGACTGCCTGGACTGAACGATCCACACTCCAGCGACCGGTTTGGGGGTTACGGACGATCCGCAACCATGAACCGCCCAGTTGCTGCTTGTGGTGCCGGATATAGATATCCAGCGCAGTCTGCGGCCAGAGCGGTGCCTCCACATCGTTTTGCAAGATGCCCTGGGCTTTCAGAAATTTCGCAAGAGTCAAGTGCTGACCGGTCGGCGCAGTAGTCAGGGTCGGTGGAAAGTTTGATACATACTCATGATTCACCCACAGCCAGCCGGATTGCCCGCTACCGTTAAATTGCGGCGCGCTGCCCGGCACATCGCCCTGCCAGTCGGCATCCCAGTCATCACCAAAATAAGCAAGATAATCATTGTTCGCCCCAAAGCGGGGGGCCGATACTCCTGTCCGTGTTGTTAACGCATCAAGCCACTTCACCACCACGTGACTGTGTAGGGCGTCCAGCACACGAACCGTATCGGATGTGGCAGGGGCGAGCGGGAATGAAGGAGCGGAGGTCTTTCCACTCGCAAAACTGGCAACCTGGGCTTTGACGAATTCAGCGATATTCTTTCCTTCGTGGTGCGTGATCGCCACAACCGAAGACAGCGGGACGGGCGGATCAACTTGCGCCCGGCCCTGCTGGACTACAGCCACGGTTAGGACCAGAAAGGCCGTGATCACAAAAAAGATGACACTGAATGGTCGCATGCGATATGACAATATGAAACTGACACACGATAGCAGTTGGCAGACCACAAGGAAGGGGCACTGCCCCTCGCCAGGCTTGTTTGTTTGTATATGCTGTAAATCAGTGCCAAGGACGAAAGGAAGAACTATGCCTCGGCTGCGAATGGGCGTCAGTCTTCTCTTAATCGACATGTTCTTGTTGCCGTATGCCTTCCACTTTTGCCAGTCTGCACAAATCGCAGACGTGGCAACGCTCACCCACGGTATTGCGAGGGGCGATGTGACATCACACAGTGTCGTTATCTGGTCACGAGCCAATCACGAGGTCTATCTCCATGTCGCATACGATAGGAGTCCGGACTTCTCTCAGCTCAAGACTGCATGGCCTATCTTCGTCACACACGAGTCGGACTACACCGGCCAGGTCATGCTGACCGGGCTGCAACCCAGCACGCGCTACTATTACCGCGTCTGGCTCACAGCTGAGCCAGCAGGAAATCCGCTGGAGCAGTCAACAATGACGCAAGGCAGCTTTCAAACTGCTCCAGATGATGAATCTTTCGAGCCTGTGGCCTTCGTCTTTGGCGGCGATCTAGGCGGCCAAGGGCTGTGTCGCCAAAAACAGACAGCCTATGCCATCTTCACTTCAATGGCTGCGTTGAAACCGGACTTCTTTGTTGCCAACGGCGATATGATTTATGCGGATGATGGTTGTCCACCTGAACGGCCACTTGCACCACTTGGAGCTGGAGCGGACGAACCACACAACTCGCCTCCTCCGGTCTGAAAGAATATTCCAGGCCGGTTTCCCGGCGTACTCTCGCCCACAGTGGATTGGATCTAACTCAACCAGCTACGGCGAGTCTATCGCCTGCACGGGCAATACAATCGCGCGGATCCTGCAGTACAGCACTTCTTCCAGCACGTGCCCATGTATGCTCAGTGGGACGGTCATAAAGTACTGAACGACTTTGGGGCGCGGTGGACATACTGGGCGCAAACGACACAAGAACGAACAGGCTATCCCAATCTTGTCATCGTTGGTGGGGAAACACTTTATCTGTACTCGCCTATCGGCCGACATCCAGACGAGTCCCGGCGGATATCACGCCTTTCAGTGGGGCCAGAACCTCGAACTTTTTTTGCTCGATGCACACTCGTATCGAAGCCGGAATGATCTGGCCGATACGCAACCAACCCACAAGACACTGCTCGGTTCGGCACAATTCGTTTGGCTGAAACAGCAGCTTCAAGATACACAAGCGACCTGGAAAATCATCAGTAGCGATGTTCCGCTGTCTATTCCAACCGGAAGCCAAGCCCATATGTTCGGCCGAGATGGTTGGGCGAATGGGAGTGGTCCAGACTCTTCTGCTCAGACGGGCCAGACTGGATTTGACCGAGAACTCCTTGATCTCCTGCACATCCTAGATGAAACCAATGTAAACGATATTGTCTTTATCACTACCGACGTCCACTTTACGACCCCGATTCGGTACGCACTTGATGCCAACGGGGACGGCGATCTGCTCATTTTTCATGAACTGATCACTGGACCACTGAATGCGGGCATGGCTCCAGCCGTGACCCAAACCCAGCTTGATCCAACCCTCAACCCAAGACTCTTGTACGCACAGGACGACCTGTTCAATTTTGGCTTTATCCGGAACCAACCGCACGCGGATGAAACCATGCATTTGCTTGCCGATGTAAGAGCGGAGAACGGACACATACAGCCGGGGTCCGTATTAGACCTACCTCCGCAGTGAGCACCCTTTTCACTGCGCTCGCGCATGAACGGCACGCCCTCACCAAAAGACAGCAGAAAAGAACGCACGCTCTCGTCTCATCCGATTGATTCCTATACGAGAACATAGCTATGGTGACTCAAGCGTCCTACTCACCCACACCGGATCGTCCCACGTCTTTGGAACTTCTTGTTATCCAAGCCGAGTTGGGTCAAGACGAGATCGTGCGGACCGGAGTCGCAAGCCTGCATCCGGCGGATACGGCGGAGCTGCTGAACGTTGTGGAAGAGCCCGAAGTCAAGCATAAAATCTTTGCTTTTCTGGAGCTGAGCCACGCGGCAGAAGCCCTCAGCCTAGTTTCTCCTCACACCAAAAACACGCTGGTTGAGCGATTGTCTGACGACATACTCGGCGACCTAGTCGAATATCTTGACTCTGATGACGCGGCAGATCTCCTCGCTTCACTCTCTGCCCGCCGAGCCAAGGCCGTCCTCGACGAGGTGCCCCAGGATCTGTCCGACGAAGTCTCTCAGCTCCTGCAGTATCCACCCGATACTGCAGGTGGGATCATGCAGGTTGAGTATATGGCCGTGCCGCAAGGCACCCGCATGGACCATGCCATTGAAATGATCCGCAGTCGTATCGATGATGTTCCCGACATCAATATTGTTTTTGTTGTGAATAAAACCCGTCATCTCGTCGGCATTCTGCCTCTACGGAAATTCATCCTCGCCCAGCCGACCGATGTGGTTGAAAGCGTCATGGACCAACAGGTCATCTCGGTCCGCGCTGACCTCGACCAGGAACAAGTCGCGCTCATGTTCAAAAAATACGACCTTATTTCTCTGCCTGTGGTCGACGTCGAAGGCCGGCTACTAGGACGGATTACAGTTGACGATGTGGTTGATGTACTGGAAGAAGAAGCAACTGAAGATATTTACAAACTGGCCGGTCTTGATGAAGAAGAAGAGGTTCTTGACTCGGCCTGGCAGTCCATCCGCTTGCGCCTCCCGTGGCTTGCGTTAAATTTGGTCACAACCACACTGGGCGCTTTGGTCATTGCCTTTTTTGAAGGCACGATTCAGCAAGTCGCAATTGCCGCCGCCTTTATGACCATTGTTGCCGCCCAGGGTGGTAACGCTGGGGTTCAAACGCTGACTGTCATTGTGCGCGGTATTGCCTTAGGCGAGGTGCCCCTGACCCACGCCAAAAGGGTACTAGTCAAAGAATTAACGATTGCGCTGGGCAACGGGCTGGCCTTAGGCGGTGCAGCGGGACTCGTGGCCTATTTGTGGAAGGGCAATCCAACGCTCGGCATAGTCTTGGCCCTGGCGTTAATGGTCAACTTAGTAGTCGCCGCGTTCGTCGGCAGTATCGTCCCTCTCACCCTGCGACGTGTGGGCATTGATCCAGCCGTAGCGTCAAACGTGTTTGTGACGGCCTGTACCGATATCTGCGGCTTTCTGTCCTTTCTGGGAATTTTGACTCTCTTCTTACGTTTTGTGTGAATCGTCCCGATTCAAATATTCCTCGTATTATGGACTGCTCGAGCTATAAAGTTTTCTAATAATAAAAAAATAACTAATTTAGCCTGACTTATCTTCCATAGAGAATATTCACATGCTATATTGGTCCCGTCATGAACGTTTACACGGTTGAGTTTCCCCGACTCGACGTGTACCAAGGCCCGTGGGTTTCCCCTCCTTTACCCCACGGGCCTTTCTTTCCCTGACGAATTTTATATGTCACATAGACTTCATTATCTTGTAACACTCTTGTAACACTCTGCTTATTCTCCGCCACAGCTATTTCAGGTAGAATGAGTAGGATACACAGGCGAACAGACAGGAGAACCTTGACACACATGACGCACAAAGATCAGAAACAGATCGATTGCTCCGATAGTCCTTCCGAACCGACGCAACGTCTTATCCACCACCTGCGCCACCAGCCGCATGACTTAATCGATGTCCGTGCGCTCATGATGCGCTTTCAAGCATCGGCAGAAGATGTGCAAAAGGCACTGCAACATCTCGAACAACGAACAACGACCACAACTGCTCAATAATCCAGCCCATCCCTTTTCTATAAATTTTTCACCGATATCTAAGAGCCTGTTCAAGATGAATTTTTGGTGAAGTGGTAATCCTTCCGGATTGCAGAGGAGGGAAGGGTGGGGCATCAGTACCCGAGTGAAATCACGCGCGAGGAATGTGCGCACATTCCTCCGCTCTTGGAGGCGCCGCGCAAGAAGACCAAGCCGCTAGCACTGATGGCCGTTTCCTTCCCATTATATAAGCTCTCCGTAACACAACTGTCACACAGAATTGATTTTTCCTTCATCAAAATGTCGGTCGTGCGGTATATCTACACTCGGGCATGGTCAAGTTATTCGTCCTTTACAAAGCGGGCCCGGGCGAGACATATGGTGGGCTGCTCAGCAAAACCCTTGACCGGTTGGGCTACCGTATTAGCCCAGGCAGCCTGTATCCTCTGCTCCATTCGTCAAAGCAGGCAACATTATTGAGAAGTCGGGCCACGATTATCCGCGGCCGGATTAGACGTTATTGTGAACTGACAAGGAGCGGGAAAGAAAGCCTCCCCGCAACTCGTGAAAACCTTGCAGGGCTTGTTCAAGAAGTCATTTTCAATGAACCGCCCTCTAC
>CAZXFE010000008.1:18479-36402 GCA_964639795.1 uncultured Enterobacteriaceae bacterium
CCAGGTGCGAATGTGCGTACACCTCGTCGAGCCTCAGGTGAAGGAAGGAAAGAGTTGTTGTCCAGGCTATGCTAGTGGATCCTTCGACTTCTTTAGTGAAGAATGATCGGCAGCGATTCTTTCGCTTTCTCGGTCTTCTGTTTGCCGATCAGGATCTCGCGTCTGACGATCTCAGCCTCAATGGCCTCACGCATAAATTCATGGGGTGGGGTACCACGGGCTTCAGCAACACGTTGCACGCGCTCACGCCACTCAGGAGTCAAGAACACCGCCAGCAGGGTAAACAGTCCTGTTGCGCATATTCTCCTCTGTACATTTTTCTTGGAACTGTATGCCTTGACTCCTTCATATAGATGAAAAGAGTATGACGGTCTTGTGAAACAGCCGACAAGCCATGGTCATAATTTCTTCATGGACCCGTCACCTCAATGAAATCTTTTGGCGATCTCGAATTGATCTTTTTGTTTTTGGATCACATTAGAAGGGATCGCACCATTGGAGAAGATTCTTGTGACGGAGAATGAGGTAAGTATTGCCACCCTGATCACCTACAACTTTGAGCAAGGCGGCTATTGTTTTAAAGCGGCCAGAGACGGGGTACAGGCCTGCTTGCTCATCGAATCATTTCTGCTCGACCTGGCGATCCTCGAACCACGGCTGCCCCTCAAAAACGGCTAGAAGATATTCGAAGAGTCCGTCCCCATCAAAATGCCCGTATCCGTGATGTCCCAATCATTGTTGTCGGTGTCTTGGATTCTCAAAAGCAGCAACAGGAACTCAAACACCTCCCGTCTAGCACTGACTAAGCAAATCTTTTTCCGTTGCGGAACTGTTACTACCCGTGCAGCAAGCCTTCTTCCCTCCTGCCGCTGAGGGTCTTCAGGCAACAAGTTAGAGCTCCCTGCCGGGCTGCAGCCTCGAATTTGAATAGAAATCCAGCCCGGGATTTTCACATACATCATAATCCTGCCATTGTCTTATAACAGAGCTGTTTTGTCTCAATGCTGTCGAACCTGCCTGCGGGGAGTGGCCCATACCCTTTCTAACTGATGTTGAGATTCACGCAGAAGAGCGGCTAATCGGACCATGTCAAGGCGCCTGGAAGGAAGGACATAGAACACAATGTTGCGGGGGAACTGACAGGCATGTGATTTACGCATTACACTTGACAGATTCTCTCGCACTCCTGCTCTGGGCAGATTCAGGGGCCCCATTCAGACAGGATATGAAAGATCCTCGTTAACCTGTTGGACCGCGTTCAGTTCACACAGCCGTTCCCAATCTCTCCGCTGGATGGCTTCACCGGATAGTTGGTCTTTGTTGACGAGTGAGCTGGCCGACTAGAAAAGGCCCGTCATCTCGGGCGGCACTCCCTGACGAGTCAGTTCCACGAGTTTGGTGACGCCGGCGTCGATCAATTCCATAAGTGGGCGTGGATAGACGCCGACCGCAAACACCACCAGGGCGAGCGGCGCGAGAGTTACCGTTTCACGGACGGTGATGTCAGAAAGCTGCGAGGCGACTTGCGTGCCAGCCTGTCCCAACGCCACTCGTTGGAACATCCATAAAATGTAAGACGCCGCCAGTACGATGCCTCCCATGGCGAGTAAGACCAGAACGAAACTCTCCTCTGAGGTCCCAAGCAATACCAAGACCTCGCCAATAAAACCGCACGTCCCCGGCAGCCCGAAAGATGCCACCGAGAAAACACAAAACAGGGCGACAAACCGTGGCGTCTGTTTGTGCAGCCCGCCGTAGTCCCCGATCAGTCGGCTGTGCGTGCGGTCGTATAACACGCCGACCGCAAGGAACATCGCTCCGGTGACGATCCCGTGGTTGAACATTTGGAGAATCGCGCCTTGGATCCCCTGGCTATTGAAAACGAAGATACCCAGCGTAACGAACCCCATGTGAGAGATCGACGAATAGGCGACAAGCTTTTTGATGTCCTCCTGGGCGAGGGCCATAAACCCGCCGTACAGAATCGCCACAACCGACAACCAGAGCATAAAGGGAGCAAAGCTCGCTGACGCATCGGGAAGGATCGGCAGACAAATCCGCAAGAATCCATATCCCCCCATTTTCAAAAGCACGCCGGCCAAAATGACACTGCCGGCCGTGGGCGCCTCAGCGTGGGCGTCAGGCAGCCAGGTGTGAAACGGAAACATCGGAAGCTTGATGGCAAAGGCCAACGCGAAAGCTAGAAACATCCAAAACTGGGATGTGGAAGAATAGGTCTGCTCCGCCAGGGCAATCATGTCAAAAGTGTGTCCGCCTTGGACATAAAGTCCCAGAATCCCCACGAGCAGTAGCAGGCTTCCCGTCAAACTATACAGGATGAACTTCAACCCCGCGGCAATCCGTCCGGGTCCGCCCCAGAGGATGATCATGAAGTACATAGGAATCATCGTGACTTCCCACAGCATAAAGAACAGGAACAGGTCCAGGGCCGTAAAAACCACCAGCATGGCGCCTTCGACCAGGAGAATCAGCATCATGAAGGCCCGCACGTGCGAGGTAATCGAAGTCCACGAACACAACACGCACAAAGGGGACAGCAGCGTTGTGAGCAACACCAAGAGGATGCTGATGCCATCTACACCAACCGCATATTGAATGTTGAATGTCGGCATCCACTGCATACGCTCCACAAACTGCATGCCCTGCTCATTGGGGTCGAACCCGGACCAGAGAATCAGGAAGAGCCCGAAGGCCAGCAGCGTGCAGCCAAGCGCAATTCGCCGCACCCACGGCTCGCTTGGCGCGAATGCCAGGACCACAATGCCAACAAAAGGAACGGAAATAATCAAAGACAGGAGGTGTTCATTCATAGCATCAACTCTTCAGGGCACCTTGTTATAAATTGTTATAATACGAGCCAATAGAAAAACAGGATGGCCGCGACTAACCAGACGATCAACACACCCAAGTGGTCTTGAATCGGCCGTGGTTCGACTTCGTTCAGTTTCTTCCCGCTGGCTTCGGCTGAACGATCTACTTGGTCCGCGCCTTTCTCGATTCGGCGAACGTCGACTGCCTCCCACAACCACTGGGATAGCCCTGCACTCTGTTGACCACCTTCGACGACCATGCGATCAATGCCGCGAACATCGACTGTCTCCCACAGCCACTGGCCAAAAAGGACAGTATTCCTTGCAAGACGACGAACCACGCCATCAATGCCGCGAACGTCGACTGTCTCCCACAGCCACTGGCCAAAAAGGACAGTATTCCTTGCAAGACGACGAACCACGCCATCAATACCGCGAACGTCGACTGTCTCCCACAGCCACTGGCCAAAGCGAACCAACCTCGCAGCCATCCCATGGATCAGGCCGTTGATGACGCCAACGTCGAGCTCACGCCACAGCCACTTGACCATTCGGACCGTGGGCTGAACGATGTACATGCTGTACGCCTCATCGAAATAGAATTTGTTGAGAAACAGCACGTACATCGTTTGTGCAAAGTGCGAGCGAGGAACGAGGGACAGCATGGGTCTTGCCTGAAGCAACGCCGCCACGCCCCAGCCAGCCAGCGCCGCCACCATAGCCAATACGAGCGACAGCACATGACTCGCTCGCCAGATGCCGTCTGTGAGTGGATACGGCGTCGCTATCGCCGGTGCCAGGAACGGTACAAACCACACCCAGAGCGCCAACAAAGTGCCGATCAGCCCGAACGATCCGACGATGATACCCACGAGATGCAAAGGGGAAAAGAAATGCGGCTGAACGAGCGCGGATGGGGCTGGGTGAAACAACGAGGTGAGTCCGCGAAAAAGATACATTGCGGTGAAGAAGACGGTCAGTAAGCCGATCACCCAGAAAGCGATCTGAGCGGCACTCGAATTGTGGACAGTCCACAGCGATTCATATGGACCCGAGAAGATCAGCACGGGCGGACCGCAGGCCAGGATCAACGACCCGAGCGATGCCGGCGACGACAGTTTCGGTCGTGTAGGTACGCGGTGTGCGTGCGAGCCTGCCGATGCGAGCTCGTTGCCTGTCGATAAAAACAGGAAGCCCTTCAAGAATCCGTGTGCCAACATATGGAAGATAGCCACCATAAACGCGCCCAGGCCGCATGTCATGATCATGAAGCCGATTTGGCTGATCGTGGAATAGGCGAGGATCTTCTTAATATCACTCTGCGTCAGAGCAACCATCGCGGCGAACAGCGCGGTCGTTGCGCCGATAATGACGATCACCGTCATCGCCGCAGGCGATAGTTGTACCAGTTCGCTGAAGCGAACCAACAAATAAGGCCCGGCATTGACCATCGTGGCAGCGTGAATCAGCGCCGAGACGGGGGTGGGGGCCTCCATTGCGTTAGGCAACCACACATGAAAAGGAACCTGAGCTGATTTACCCAAACATCCCATAAACAGCAAGAGCGTAATCAACGTGACCGTACGAACGTGCCATTCAAGGCCGACCCACGCCAACAAGTTGATGGCCTGTCCACTGACGCTCGCGGACTGACTGAGGATTTGCCGGACATCCAGCGTCTCGAACGTGGCAAAGGTCAGAACAATGCCGAACAACAGACCAATGTCGGCCACGGCGTTGACGAGAAAGGCCTTCGTCGCCGCGTTGCAAGCCGCCTTTCGATCGGACTGGTGAGAGATCAGCAGATAGGAGCAGATGCCCATGACTTCCCAGCACATGAACATCATGAGCAGGTTACTACTCATGACCAGCGTCAGCATGCCAAAAGTGAACAGGGCCATCACCGCGAAAAACCGGCTGTAGCGCGCATCCCCGATCATGTATCGTGAGGAGTACACGTGAACCACAAAGCTGACGCCGGTCACCAACAGCAACAGTAACACTGCAAGTTGGTCAACATACAAGCCCAGTTCGACACTCAGATTTCCAGACCGAAGCAGTTCGTACAGACTGATGACAATTGGATCATCGTGCCGGACGACCTGAACGAAGGCCACGACCGACAAGACAAATGAGATGCCAATCGCGAGGACCCCGAGCTTACCACTGTCCTCTCCCAAGCGCCGCCCAGCCAACGCGATAATGATGCTGGCAAGCAAGGGCAACAGCGGGATCAGCACATACACAAACGACATCAAATTTGTTCCCTCAACATTACTCGCTATAAAAATTGGTCACAGTCCTGCGCTTGTGGCTGCTTCCCTGAAAAACTTGATGATAGGGTCGCTCCACAGCCCCAAGACAATGACCGCTCCCGCCGTCAGTCCCATACTCAGTTTAAGGGACGGATGCAAATCAGGTCCGTCCGTGGTTGGCGACTCTTGAGTGTCGCCAAAAATGCGGACAAACACGCGTTGAAAATACGCCATCGTCAACAACGTGGCGACAACGACAGCTGCAACAGCCAGATAGTTGCCCGCTTCGATGGCACCCAGGATAATGTACCATTTGCCAAAGAACCCGCCGGTTGGGGGAATGCCAATCATGGACATCGCCAATACGATGATCGTCCCGATCATCCAGGGTGATTGCCGCAAACGCGACAGGTCTTCCATCGTTCGCGCTCCATAGTGGTGGATCGCCGCCCCTGCGATGAAGAACAGTCCAGCTTGCATGACGGCGTCGTTGATCAGGTAGAACATGCTCCCGGCAAACCCGGTTTGGTTCCCCTGACTTACGCCAACCAGAATAAGCCCAACGTGGGAAATGCCGCCATACGCAAACATCCGCTTCACATCCTGTTGGCGTAATGCCAACAGGGCGCCAACCACCGCCGCCAGGGCACCCAGACCGCCAAGTACGGTCAGCACGTGGACTTGCCCAATCTCCGCACGAGCACCGAGCACCCAAAACATGATGCGGACCCAGCTATAGAGGGCAACTTTTGTCATCAGTGCAGCGAGCAGCGGCGAAATCGATTCTGGAGCGCGGGTATAAGCGCCGGGTAGCCAACCATGGAGTGGAAACAGCGCCATCTTGATCCCGAGACCGATGAGCATAAACGTCGTCCCGCCGATGATGGCTTTCGAGGCCATCAATTCCGGCTTGACAGCTATTTGTTGCGCCATATCCGCCATGTTCAAGGTGCCTGTTGACGCATAAAAGAAAACAACCCCCAACAAGTAAAACGAGGCGCCGAGCGTTCCCAGGATAAGATATCGAAACGCAACAATCAGCGCTCGACCGCCGGGAATCGCGACCAGCGCATAGGCGGACAGTGCCGCAACTTCCAGGAACACAAAGACGTTAAAGATGTCCCCAGCCAGCACAATCCCGGTCAAACCAGAAATCAAGAGCAGCAGCAAGGCGTAGTACAGGACCTCGCGCGCACCCAGTGACCGTGGCGTGAGAGGACCGCTATAGAACAGACACAACCAGGCCAGGAAGCTGAGCACGACGAGCATCGCACTCGCCAAACCATCGTTGACCCATTCGATGCCAAGCGGGTGATCTGGCAGACTTGTACTGATGGGCCAGCCGCCAAATGCGTACCGCGTATCCCCATGCTCGACAACCATCCAGACATTGATCACTGCCACGACGCACATGGCAAACACGGCCGTCAACGCCATTGGACGACACCAAGCGCGGCGTCTCACACCAACCATCGGCATAGAGATGGCCGTCGCAAAGGGCAGCAAAAACAGGATCACAGGAAGATGCTCGCTCATTCAATCCTCTGCAGAATCTCGTCTTCATCCAGGCTGCCGTATTTCCGGTAGAGTGCGGCGACCAAAGCCAGCGAGACGCCCAAGGTCGCGACTTGCACCACGATTGCCGTTAAGGTCAAAACGTGTGGCAAGGGATTAGTGTAATCGGCGGGGGACATCTGGTCCGCTGTTGACAGCACCGCGTCGCTTCCCTGTAGGATGGGAACGGTTGCCTCCTGCTTGACACCAATTGTGACGATCAAAAGAAGGATGCTTGTCTGGACAATGTACATGCCGATCAACTTCTTCACCATGTTTGGATGGGTGATCATGATGAAAAGCCCCCAAAGAAACAGCACCACAAAGGCAATGAAGTTGGGTCTTTGCAGGATCGCTTCGATAAACTCAATCATGAGATTCCTCGCTGTTAATGAGCGACAAACTTATAACAATCGAGATTGCCGTGACGGCGATATCTAAGGCGACCCCAATTTGGGTCAACACAATACCCAAGGAACGCCGCCGCGCGGCGGAATCGATCCAAGGGATCTCCAGGTTCCCGTAGTTCAAAAATTCGCCACCTCCGATCAAGCACAATCCTCCGACGCCGACAAAGATCATCAGTCCAACCCCGTCACCACGAATGACCTTGTTCGCCAAGCGACACACGGGAGCATCCGGGCCAAATACGAGGATCCCCAAAATGACGCTCGTGCCCAGCATAACTCCGCCGGCGAACCCACCACCCGGTCCCAGTTGGCCAAAGAACAGGACGTACAGCGCAAACAACTGGATCAACGGAATCAGCATCCGGCTCGTCGTCCGGACTATGATGCTGTCGTGTCCGTGGATCATTCTTGATTCCTCCGCAACAGCAAAGCGCAGGCGAGGCCGGCGATAAAGATCACTGCGGTTTCAATCAGCGTGTCGAACGCCCGATAATCCATCAGCACCGCCGTCACGACGTTTGGCGTGTCCGTCTCTTTCAGGCTGTTTGTAAGGTACGCAGGGGACACATGGAGGCTGGCCGGCGAATGCGGGTCCGCGAATTTAGGAAGATCTTCCGCCGCGTATAACAACAACAGTCCGAGCACGGGCAGCCCGACAAAGGCAGTTAGCGGCGGTGCGGATCGCCGAATGCGTATGTCTTTCGGCGCCGTTTCGAAAAGCGTCAATAAAAAGAACACCGTCGCCAAACCAGCTCCCACCACGGCTTCAACAAAGGCCACATCCACCGCCCCCAGCCATGCCCAAACAAGGGCGAGCAGAAAGCTATATGTCCCCAAAATAAAAACCGAGCTGATCAAGTCCTTTACAATGATCGCACCTGCAGCGGTCATAAGCAGCAGAATCAAGAGCGGGATCTCGATCGAGTAGATCATGCCTCGTCTTTGCTCCAAGGTTGAAGGCCGGAACGATACGCCGATCGAACCGTGGCGTGGGTGATAACCGGATTCAGCAAGTACAACAGGACGAGGACGACCAGGATCTTGACCAGGTTGGTACTGAAACCTTCATAGAGTGCCAATCCGCCCAGCATAAAAAACGCACCCAATGAATCGGTCAGCGAGACAGCGTGCGACCGTGTATAGACGTCCGGCAAGCGCAGTACTCCGATTGCCGCCACGAACAGAAAGAACAAGCCAACCAGAATCAAGCCGATCGACACCGGCGTGATGAGCCATTGTACTGCTGCAGATAGTTCATTCAGAGACATTAAAAGATCTCCCCCCGTTCTTCCAGATACTTGACGATGGCTAGCGAGCCAACCAAGTTCAACAAGGCATAGCCAGCTGAAATATCCACAAACATGTCTACGCGTTCATAGACGGTCCCGATCACAACCAGCAGGATAATCGCCTTGGTCGAAATTCCGTTCAAACCCAACACCCGGTCAAACACCGTCGGCCCGCGGAGAACGCGGTACAAGTAGATGGCGATCAGAAGGGTGATGGTCATAAGCACAAACAGGAAAAAAGCGTTCATTTTGTTCCTCTCGCGATAAACACGCTGTCAATCCGCTGCTCGATCCGCCGGCTCGTAACGTCGGCGGCGGAACTGTCGTCCATGGCATGGACGACCAATTCCTGAGCATCAACTTCGACGGTGATCGTGCCAGGTGTCAACGTGATGGAATTGCCGAGCAGCACGATGCTGCCGTCGTCCTGCAACTCGGTCCGGTGATGAATCATCTTCGGGTCGATTGGGAGAGCCGGATGCAGAATGAGCAGGGAAAGATGGAAACCGCTTCGCAGAATGCGGCCCACCAGCCAAGAGAAGTACCACAACAGGCGCCAGCCGCGGACAGACGACCGGGTTGAGGAGTGTTCGGTGTTCAACCAGGCGACGCCGAATGCCACTACGACGCCCAATACCACTTGCGGTCCGGCGAACCTCCCCGACAAGAGCAGCCAGATGAGGAAAAAGGCGCAGGTTTTGATCGCCAACGTGTAATGGTAGCTCGATTTCACCCGCACACCTCCCACGTCGCGTCTGGGCGAAATCGGTGAAACGCTCGGGTCGCAGGATCCATTGCCACCAGACCGATCCACTGGTTTTGGAACAAGTGTTGTAACAAAGTGTGCTTGTCGATGACCGCGGCAATACGGCTCCTGGGTGCATCGATGACGACCAGCAGACGGACCGGTTCGTGATAGTGTCGCGGGCCGTCGTTGACGCCCTGCAACGGCAAGCCCGATTGTAAGTCGCCGTGGCTGCCGTGCATCACACCAACACCAGCGACCACGTTGTGCGTCACTTTGCTGCCGCTACCGTAGACTGCCGGATCAACGGCAGAGAAGTAGTATTCCATACTGATCCACTGCGCCACGACCACCGGTGCATTCATCAGCGCTTCGAGGATAGCCCCCTCAGTATCGGCGTCCGGATCGTAGGAGTGCAGGAAAACCCGCCCTCCCAAATCAAGGTCTTTGGTGAGCGAACGGCGTCCGAGAATGAATGCGGCGTTGCTGGACAAGCCCCATTCGGGCCGAACATTCGTCCAGTCGACCGTACGCGACAGCATGTGGTCGGTGGCGGCTTGCGGCGAAATGTCCGTGGGCGCTTGCGGTATGCGAAAGCATCGTTCGAGCGCCTGATGGCGGCCGGCCTCTTCCAAGTCCTCGGTGAGCCGTCGCAGGTCGTCGGCGTGGCTCGCCGGCACCTCTTGTTCGTCATACAACGAAACCCGGTCGGTCGCTGTGTTATGTTTCGCGGCAAGAAACCACGTGTCGTCCGGAATATCCAGTCCATGCTCTTTAAGCACCCACCGGACGTGCCCCTGATTCCCCATCGCCGCGAACACTCGTGCATTCGGATCACCGTGACCACCGCCACACGCGCCGCAGTTAAACGCGGCGAAATAAGGATTGTTGTCCGACGTGCTCCCGTGGCCACACAGCACAACGAACCGGCCGAAGTTCTGGGTCAGTCCAATCGCCCGCAGTCCCTTTTCAACAAACGTCGCCTGTTCCTCTGGCGTGAAACCGTACGATGGTCCGGCGGCCGGTTCGGCGTACCCATCTTGTCCATCTTCCGTGTGATCGACGGGCACCTGGGTCGCCACGGAGCGAATAAACCAGTCGTATAGACGCGTTTTGATCGCTTCGTACGGCGTGCGCAAAAACGTTTTTCCGAACAGCCGCACGCTGAAAAACAGGCCCAGCACATCGATCAACATCAACGACGAGACCGGATTGCTCTTTAAGTTATGAAACAGGTGCGCGCCGAGTTGGGTCCACCTTGATCCCGCCGCATAATCGTTGAGCGGACCGTCTTCGCCGCTGCGCGGAACCTCGTCGACATTGTACCCCGGCGGCACGATGACCGGACACAAAGCGGCTCGTGCGGAGCTGTCAAACGCTTGAAAGCTGATAGGAATACCGAAGAATCCCGCATAGCCGAATGTTACATAGGGCCCTTCGGCCTCAATGTGACGGCGGAACGACTCCGAGCGCACGTCGATACACAAGACAAGCTGGGCCCGCGGACGGTTTTCGGTCCGGTCTTCATTGGTAGATGGCTCAGCGTTATGATTGGCGAGCCGCTCGATCAGTTTCTTGCGATAGCTCGACTCGAGCGCGCCTAACCACACCCGACCATGCTCATCACTGGGAAGCGCGTCCAACCAAGCCAGCAGGGTCCGCGCGTCCGCGGGTGAAAGCATGTCAACATCGTCGGGAGACAGTTGCAGAAACTGCGCCAAATGAAAGAGGCGCCAAGCATCGTCACACACGGCTCGAACATAGCGGTCGGCCGCGTGCGAATCACGCCCTCCGAGTTTCTGGTACTCATCGCTGCGCCTCTGCCAATAGGAGACGATGGCGGGCAGCGTCCCGTCAATACGCCACTCTTGGCGACAGCACGTATCGACGAGTTCGACTTCATAGAAGAGGCGAACCGCCAGATATTGAAGCGGGTCGATCGGATGCTGTTTTTGAGCGGCATAACCGGGGTTTTCGCCCAGCCAACGGATGAATCCGGCCCAACCCGGCAACTGGGCTAACTGCCGTGACAGGTAATCCGCCCATCCCTGTTCGGGGATCCCAAGCCTCTGGAGGCTGCGCGCGATTGCGTCTTCCGGTGAGTCCGGCAAATCGTGGACCTTCGTCGCGAACTGTTTGATGCCAAGGAAACGTCCGGAAAAGTCCCTTGTCGCGAGCGTTCGCCACGCGCGATAAAACCCAGCCGGCCGGCCGGGCATCTCCCAATCGGCCATTCCTTCATCAAGAAAGGCACCGGCCCACTTTATCATCTGGTCGTTGATCTGATCGACCAAAGAAGCTCCGGCCAGTAATCCCAGCCAATCACTGAGCGTTCTCCCGGAAGGCAAATCTACGCCGAGACTCGTTCCATCCTCCCGGTCCTGTTCCGGCAGATCGTCGGTCCGAACAGAGAGGCCGAGCGCGGATAACGAGCTCTCCCACAGTTTCGACACGTATGACGCGTCACCATCGTCTGGCTTCCTGGACTCCGATGGCAGATCAACACGAAACTGCTCTGTTGCGCCTCCGCTGCCAAGCTGCCAGGTTAACAGGGCAGGGTCCAGCCGATCGAATCCGAACACAAGATGCAGACGCAACACTTCCGATGTCAGGACTTGACGAGAGCCTACGGTGACAGTCTGCGTACCGACGCTGGAGGCGACTGCCTGCAGAGCCTGCTTGACGGCATCCTCCGTAACGCGCCCTTCCCGATACAGTTGACGGTTGTCGTCGTTCGGGATGTAACCGCTTCCCCCAAGCAGATATTTGGCTTCGCGAATGGCCTCGTCAAACGGCAAGTGTTCCCAGCCGCGAAGAGGATTGCGATAAGCAAACGTCTTCATCGGCCAAGACTGGGCAATCGGCTTACACGCCTCAGCAACCGCATCGCGCACTCGCTCTTCCGAGGAAAGAGAATGAGCCCGCTCCGGAGTCAGTTCAAATGACATCCGTTCCGACTCTCTTACTTGTGTCACGACCCTCCTCACTTTTTCCGGGCGGCAGTCGGATAATCCGAGAGCTTTCGATGTTGGTCTAATCCGGTTATGACCAATGTCGAGTCATTCTCCTTGAATTCATTTTCCATCTCCTTGAGCCGTTCCATCACGGTGTGATCAACAAACAAGGTCTCCGATAAGTCGAGAACAACCGTGGGCTCCCCTTTTAAGTGCTCCAATCTTTTCTTTAATCCGATCCACGTGCTGAATATTGCAGAGTCTTTCACGGCAACCGTTATCCCGTCATTCTCTCCCCGCTCGACGTTGACTCGTAGGCGGAAAAGAGAAAGCCAGGGCGCGCCATTAAAGATGTGGAAGGCTACCTTGACGCCTATGCCAATGGCAATCCCGCTGAGCAGGTCCGTTGCCAAGACACCGATAATCGTTGAGACAAAGATGACCAGCTGTTCGCGCCCGACTTTGTACATGTGAAGGAATTCTTGCGGTGCCGCTAAACGAAAACCAACGCGGACCAACATCGCGCCCAAAGCAGCAAGTGGGATTTGATTGATCAATCCCGGTAAGAGCGCGACAAAGATGAGCAAAAAGGACCCATGGAACACGTTGGAGAATCGGGTTCTCGCCCCGTTATCGATATTGGCTTTGCTCCGAACGATTTCCGAGATCATCGGCAACCCACCAACGAGAGCGGAGACGGTATTCCCCACCCCGACAGCAAGCAGATCACGGTCCTGGTTGGTTTTTCTGCGCCAAGGATCAATCTCATCGATTGCTTTCGCACTCAGCAGAGATTCCAAACTCCCAATCAACGCAAACATCAATATGTACTTCAGCCCTGTAGTAGTGCCCACGCCAGAAAAGTCTGGAAATGCGATGGCGCTGACCATATTGTTGGGGACATTGACGAGAAATTTTCCTCCAAGAGGATACTCACGGCCGCCGAACGAATAGGTGTGCTCTTGACCAAGATCGAAATATAATCCGATCGGGACGGCAATAAGAAGGACCACCACAGGGGCAGGAATCACCTGAAGACGCGGAATCCTAATATGTTCCCAGCCGAACATAATGACCAGGCTGATGATCCCAATGAGCGCGACAATGGGGTTCATATCCATGATAAATTGTGGGATCCTTGCAAGCAGCTCCAACGGCGCGCCTTCGGGTCCCAAGCCCAAGGTAACCGGGAATTGCTTAGCTATGATGATCACGCCAATTGAGGCAAGCAACCCGTGAATTGCCGAAGTAGGGAAGAACTCGCCAAGGATCCCAGCTCGAAACACGCCAATGAGAATTTGAAGAATACCGGCCGCTACACCGACTCCAAGGGCGAGTCGATAGGCTTGCATGTCGGCAACCGGATCCGTCCCCCCGGTAAAACCAAATTCAGTGACACAGCCAATCGCTATAACAATAAGGCCCGCTGCCGGCCCCTTGATAGTGAGTTCTGAATTACTGAAAAAGGTCGCCAGCATTCCACCGATAATCGCGGTGAAGATACCAGCAATAGCCGGGTATCCGCACGCCAGGGCGATTCCAAGACAAAGGGGCAGCGCAATCAGAAAGACAAGAAAACCCGAAAGGATGTCGAACTTCCAAACGTCACGAAGTCCTTGGAGTGTCCCTCTCGGCACCTGGTTTGCTTCTTGAGTCATTGATGTGGACCCTCATCCATCCTGTACCACGAACCGACTGATCGCCACGAAAGTAACAGTCAGTCCAGCCACAAGTTTTTTGGCTAGTTCGGCCGCAATATTCTGATTAGGATTCTGCAAAGAATCCCTAGGGACACGACGCCCAGAGAGTGCGTGACGCTCAAATCAGCAAAGGCGCGCGGAAGCCATTCGGAAGCTGATGGCCAACGATCGCTAGGAAATGACCGGCGTATGACGCGACTTGGCGGAGCAGGCCGCAGGTATCATAAGACCGACTGAGGTGACTGCCGCATCGGCGGTTCACGTTGCGGCGTGCCGCAGGGCGAACCACCAATTCTTCCTTAGAGCTCTCTGAGCCCTCGTGTCTGGGAGGTTCCGCCTCAGCCGGTGCTGCGTATGTCAGCACGGCAAGCTGAGGAGCTGGTAGGACGGCGAAGAGACAAAGGCAGATCGACACACATACGAATCGTGAGAAAGTCAGCCATGTTGTTGATCGTGCCTTGAGTGTCATTAACGCCTATCAAACGATAATTGGATCTGGATGGATTGCGACTTACTATGACATTTTAGCAGAAGTGTCAAACGGATTCGCCATTTGTCCAGCTAAAAGTCAATGTATGCCCTGTCTATCTTCAAAAGAGTTTTTCGGGCGATGACTTTAAGGCATAATGAGCGAGTTTCTAATGAGGAGGAGGGGAAAGAATGAAGTGGCACAAACAACTCATTGTTCTGATTGTGTTGACTCTGTGCAGTGCGTGGCACGCATCTGGGCTGGCCCACGACAATCCCACGGTCGAAGAGCTGTTAAAGGTCTTACGAATCAATGGGCAGATTACGGAACAGCAATATCAAGAGCTGCAAGGGAAAGCTGACGCCTCCGACTCTTCTCAGGCTTCGCCAACCTCACCAGCTCGTGCTAAGGTCGACTACAAACCTGGCCGAGGGTTTCAGTTTGAATCGGCAGATGGCAAGCATACCCTGGCTATCGGCGGGCGCTTACTCACGCGGTGGGGGTATACCGACCGTGATGGCGGTGCGACTGGCCAATCGGATGAGAGTGAGTTTCGGATTGCGGCGGCCCGACTGGTGTTGCGGGGACAAGCTTTCTCCCCGAAGCTGCGGTACTTTTTCCAAACCGAGATGCTCAATGGGGACGTCAGCCTGCTCGATGCTATATTTCATTATCAATATCAACCCTGGCTTGGGGTCCGGTTGGGGCAGTTTTGGCCCGGTCAGTCACGTCAAGAGACGACGCCAATAGTCGCCTTGCAGTTCACCGAACGGTCTATTGCCAATGACTTTTTCAATGTCGGCCGCGATACCGGGGCAGAGCTGATAGGCGGCCTGTGGGAAAAGCGGCTGCACTATCGGTTTGGCATCTTTAACGGGAATGGCTTGAACCAGCGCCAGCGGTCGACCGATTATTTATATTCGGGACGCCTCCAATTTGACCCGCTCGGCCCTTTTCCAGCCGGGGAGCCAGAGATCGACGATCTTCAACACCCACGCGTGTCGTTCGGCCTATCAAGTCAGTTCAACAAAGTGGGTAAAAAAGACATCACCCGCCTCAACGCCGACAACGATGCGTTAGAAAACATTATTATTCGTCCAGGGTTCAGCGGTGATAATATCGATATTTGGACATCCACGGCGGATGCGGCCTTTAAATGGCGCGGCTTTAGTCTTGTCAGTGAATATTACTTCGGTAATATCACAACGGATCGGGCCTTCGACTTTGGCAGCGGCAGCCCAAACCGCACGTTTGATGCCCACGGTTGGTATGGTCAAGCCGGCTACTTCCTCATTCCCCACCACCTGGAAGCCGCATTTCGGTACTCCTTTGTTAATCCAAACAACAACGCCCTTGATTTTACGTTACGAGATGAAATTCGTGGTGCGCTGAACTACTACTTCTACAATCAGAATATCAAATTACAGACGGATATTGGCACGATCAGCACTGCCCGCAAGAAACGACGAGCCAGAGATGAACTCGAGGCGCGTATTCAGCTGCAGCTAGTGTTTTAAAAAGCGACTGAACACCTCCGAATGAAACCTACACCCCCTGCCTCGGCATAGGCGGGAGCGCCATCTGTCATCGATATATCATTGCTTTGTCACCTTGTTGTAACATCCTCGACTTACCTTCGATCGGAGAAATCCCATAGGAGGAAGGAAAGGATGTACATGAAGGTACTAGGGATGGCCCTGTGTATAGGGCTAGTACTCGCTGGCCCGTGGAGCATCACGACGGCGCAGGCCAGGAAGAGTGTAGCGGAAGATATTCTCGACATTCTTCAAGCCAGCGGCCAAATCAGTGACCAGCAG
Source organism: uncultured Enterobacteriaceae bacterium (assembly GCA_964639795.1). Taxonomy (GTDB): domain Bacteria; phylum Desulfobacterota; class Binatia; order Bin18; family Bin18; genus Bin18. The sequence continues at coordinate 34,504 of CAZXFE010000008.1, forward strand.
TATAAAGACCTACTAGATAAGGCTCGAGCCGAGGAAAAACAATCGCAAGCAGTATCGGACCTCAGGGATACCGTTTCCCACCTGGCGGAGAACGTCAACGACCGACCCAAAAATTATCTGATGCCATACTGGAAAGGTGGTTTGCGACTCGATTCGCTTGACAGGAACTTTAAGCTCAAAATTGGGGGCCGGATATTGAGTGATTGGGCACTCTTTGACACCGATCGCGATGTGAACGGCGGCAGAGCGATTGGCGACGGGACGGAATTTCGACAGGCCCGAATCCTGATCTCCGGATCAGTCTACAATAATATGAAGTATAAATCTCAGCTCGATTTTGAGGGCACGGACACCGATTTTAAGGATGTGTATATAGAAATCACCAAGATCCCCTACTTTGGCAATCTGCGGGTCGGCCATTACAAAGAGCCGTTCTCGCTCGAACAGGCCAATAGCCGGAAACATTTTACGTTTATGGAGCGAGGTCTGCCAAATACGTTTTCCCCCGAACGGAATACGGGTTTCATGCTCCACAACACAGCTTTCGACAAACGCGCCTTATGGAGCGTCGGTGTCTTTCGCGACGCTGACGATTCTGGCAACTCCTTCGGTCCGGACAGCAATTACAACATCACGGCTCGTTTTTCTGGCTTGCCCTGGTATGAAGGAAAAGGCCGGAAGCTCCTGCACCTTGGTTTGTCGTACAGTCATCAATTTCGCGATGGACGGGGCATACGCTACCATGCCCGGCCCGAAGCCAACCTCAGCCCTCGTTTTGTTGACACCGACACATTTGCTGCGGAAGGTGTCAATATCTTCAATCCAGAGCTCGGCTTCCAATACGGGCCCGCCTCGATGCAATTTGAATGGATGAGCGCCTTCGTTAACCGTCCCGAGCAGACTGATGCCCATTTTCACGGTTTCTATGTTCTTGGCACCTACTTCCTCACCGGTGAGCATCGTTCATACAGACCAACAGTTGGTTCATTTGATAAAATTACTCCGTTAAGAAACCTCGACTGGAATGGCGGCTGGGGCGCCTGGCAGCTAGCGGGTCGGTACTCCACCCTCGATCTTAACGATAATAATATTCAGGGAGGCGAGTTAGGGAATCTTACCTTTGGCATCAACTGGTATTTGAATCCCAATATGCGCGTTGCGTTTAATTATATCCATGCAGATCTCAAGGATTCAGGAGCAGCGAACATCCTCCAGAGCAGGTTCATGGTCTTCTACTAACAGCCTGTGCAATCCCGAGCCCATCGAACCAGGAGTTTGGGAAATATTACATCCAGAGCAGTTTTTGGCACAAAGGAAACAAGATGCAAATAAAGAAAATTTTGGCAGCGTGCGGGGCAGTAGTGCTAAGTGCTTCTCTGGCTACCGCCCAAACCATCCCAGTTGATGCCAATCTCCCCGCGTACGAAAAGGTCAGCGGCATCTCCGGTAATCTCAATAGTATTGGCTCTGACACCTTGAACAACCTAATGACCCTGTGGGCGGAGGGATTTAAGAAAATATATCCAAACGTGAATATTCAGATTGAAGGCAAAGGCTCGAGCACGGCCCCACCCGCGTTGATCGAAGCGACTGCCCAGCTCGGCCCCATGTCGCGCAAAATGAAGAATAAAGAACAAGATGCCTTTGAGAGCAAGTTCGGCTACAAGTCCACGCCGATCCCTACTGCACTCGATGCCTTGGCGATCTTTGTCGACAAAGATAATCCGATTCAGGGCCTGAACGTCCAGCAAGTGGATGCCCTTTTCTCAAAAAACCGCAGCTGTGGTGCGATAGCTGACGCAGCTACGTGGGGAGACCTAGGCCTAGATGGAGCCTGGGCTTCTTCGCCTATCAGTCTGTATGGTCGCAACTCGGCCTCGGGCACGTATGGTTTCTTTA
>CAZXFE010000009.1:0-29017 GCA_964639795.1 uncultured Enterobacteriaceae bacterium
GTGCGCTATTAGAAATTCCTATTGGAGAATCAGGATTTATACGTCGCTAAAAAAGTAGGGAGCCCCCTGTTGATTCGGGCCTTTATCGCAGCTAATCTAGCCGTAACGATAGTCGAAGAAATGGCGAAAGTCCAATCTTTTCTGCGAGAGGTGCAAGGCGATATTCGTTGGGTCCGACCCGAGGGCTTTCACCTGACACTGAAGTTTCTAGGCAATATGCATGAGGCCAAAGTCGAGCCCATTCTGCACGTCTTACGGGAGACGCTGAAAACTCAACCTACATTGCGAATTCGGACACACGGGCTGGGCGCGTTTCCCACCCTCAAGCGGCCACGAGTTCTGTTGACTCGTCTGGGCGGAGAAGGACTGAGCGAACTTGGTGAACGAATTGAGTTGGCGCTGATGCCACTCGGCTTTCCTGCGGGCGGCAGAGCATTCCGACCTCATATCACCCTCGGGCGGCTGCGGTCTCAGCGCGGCTGGGATCGGGTGCTAGCAAAGATCAAAGAACACCTGCAGCAAGACTTTAGCGAGAGCATCATTGACACCCTGACCCTGTATGAGAGCGACCTCCAGCCCGGCGGAGCGGTCTACACGCCATTGGGATCGGTTGCCTTGAGTGTCGCGTAAAATTCCCCATCCACACAAGTAAGGAGCAAGCGTATGGCAGAAGACAAAGATCGTAAACAAGCGCTGGGTTTAGCTGTCAGTCAGATCGAAAAGCAGTTTGGGAAGGGCGCGATCATGACGCTGAACGAGAACTCCATCGAACGTGACATTCCTTCGATCTCTACCGGCTCGCTCGGCTTGGACCTTGCGCTCGGTATCGGTGGCCTGCCGCGTGGACGGGTGGTTGAAATCTATGGACCCGAGTCGTCTGGAAAAACAACCCTAGCCTTGCACGTTGTCGCAGAGGCGCAAAAAAGTGGTGGCTCGTGCGCCTATATTGATGCTGAGCACGCTATGGACATAGGGTACGCGAGCCAGCTTGGAGTAAAAGCTGATCAGCTGCTGGTCTCTCAGCCCGACCACGGTGAGCAAGCCTTGGAAATCACGGATACTTTAGTCCGGAGCGGAGCGTTGGAGGTGATCGTGATTGATTCTGTTGCCGCCCTCGTCCCGCGGTCTGAACTCGAGGGCGATATGGGCGATCCCCAGATGGGAATGCAAGCCAGGCTCATGTCCCAAGCGTTGCGCAAACTGGTGAGTACCATCGCGCGTTCAGGAACTTTAGTCGTCTTTATCAACCAGATTCGGATGAAAATCGGAGTCATGTTCGGCAATCCAGAGACCACAACCGGAGGCAATGCGCTCAAATTCTACGCTTCGGTACGGCTGGACATCCGGCGCACCGGCGCGGTCAAACAAGGCGATCAAGTCGTTGGGAATCACACCCGGGTCAAAGTGGTCAAAAACAAAGTTGCTCCTCCGTTTAAAGAGGCCGAGTTCGATATTATGTATGGACTCGGCGTGTCCAAAGAAGGTGAGATGATTGATATCGGTGTGGATCAAAATATTGTTGAGAAAGCGGGCGCCTGGTACTCATTTTCCGGTGATCGGATCGGCCAAGGGCGAGAGAATGCCAAGGAATATTTACGAGAGCATTCCGAGATCGCGAAAGATATCGACCGCCAAGTTCGGGAGAAGTTCGGCCTAAGCATGCCAGAGACAGAACCCAAGACAGAGAAAGCGGTTGAGAAAGTGGTTGAGAAAGTGGTTGAGAAAGTGGCCAACGAAGCGTAGGGACGTATTCTTCGTGTATGCGTACTGTTCGTTCTTCTCGCATCTCTGCGCAAACGCCGCTCAACTACGCGTATCGACTGCTCGCACAGCGCGATTATAGTGAGGCTCGTTTAGTCGAGAAATTACATTCCAAGGGGTTCTTGTCACAGGCCACGACCGCTACAATTGAAACGCTTAGGGAGCGTGGCCACGTGAACGACACGCGGCTGGCCGTTGGGCTTGCGGAATGGTTTCAAAACCAAGGCTTTGGACGACGCGCTATTTGGGTTAAGCTTAAACAAAAAGGGCTGACCGAAAGCGTGATTGAAGAGGCGCTCAGCGGGCAACTCGAGCAGACGGATGTCGGCATTGCGCAGCGGCTCGTGCAACGGCGTTTTTCTTCTTCGGCACTCCAAGACCCGAAGATGCGCGCTCGTGCGTTTCGGCTATTACTGCGACGGGGATACTCTCCCAGTGTCGTAGCAAGCGTGCTAGGAAGGGACAGGCAGGACGACTACGAAGAGAAAGAGTAGCACCCATGACAGGGAACGAGATACGCAACAGCTTCCTTCAATTCTTTGCTGATCGCGGCCATGAGGTTGTACCGAGTGCGCCTTTGATCCCGGCTAATGATCCGACCCTCATGTTTACCAATGCGGGTATGGTACCCTTCAAGAATATTTTTCTTGGTATGGATAGACCGACGCATACTCGTGTCGTCGACTCGCAAAAATGTTTGCGTGTATCCGGCAAGCATAATGATCTCGAAGAAGTCGGTCGCGATACCTATCATCATACGTTCTTTGAGATGCTGGGGAATTGGTCATTTGGTGATTATTACAAAAAAGAAGCGATTACCTGGGCCTGGGAGCTACTGACAGACGTCTGGAAACTGCCCAAGGATAAACTGTGGGCAACCGTGTACACGACCGATGATGAAGCCGACGAATACTGGCGCAAACAGACGGACATTGACCCGCAACAGATCCTGCGATTTGCCGAAAAAGATAATTTCTGGGAAATGGGTGAGTATGGTCCATGCGGACCCTGCTCGGAAATTCACATCGACCGCGGTTTACAGGCGTGTGAGCTGGCCAATACGTCCGGCCACACCTGTTCGGTGAACGGTGGCTGCCCCCGTTACATAGAGCTGTGGAATCTCGTTTTTATTCAGTATAATCGCAACACTGACCAATCGCTTAGCGATTTGCCCGAAACTCACGTCGATACCGGAATGGGTTTAGAGCGTATTGTCTCTGTGCTTCAAGACGTGCCCGGCAATTATGACTCCGATCTGCTTCGAGATATCATTACCTTTACCGAAGGCGTAGGTGACAAGCGCTATGGTGACGAGAGTGAGCAAGATGTTTCCTTCCGTGTGATTGCCGACCATGCGCGCACGGCGGCGTTTGCCATTACGGATGGGGTAGTGCCGACGAACGAGGGTCGTGGTTATGTGCTACGGCGGATTATGCGGCGTGCGTTGCGCCATGGGCGGAGACTCGGCTTTGAGGGACCGTTCTTCTCACAAGTAGTGGACAGCGTAGTGCGCTTGATGGGATCAGCCTATCCTGAATTGGTTGAGCGGCGTGACTATCTGACGGAAGTCATCCGCAATGAGGAAACACGTTTCTCGGAAACATTGGAAAAAGGGCTCGCTCTACTCGAACGAGAAATTCATGATCTGCGCCAGCGCCAGGTAACGACGCTGGCGGGAGAAACTGCCTTTCGCTTATATGACACGTATGGCTTTCCGCTTGATCTCACTGAAGACTTCCTGTCGTCTGAAGGTTTGAGCGTCGACCAAGACGAATTTAAGCGCGCCATGGAAGATCAGCGCACGCGTGCCCGCGAAGGACAAAAGGGCACCGTCTATATTAGCGCTGGACTTACAGACGCGGATCTGCATTCTCGTTTTGTCGGCGATCGCCAGGGAGAGTACGAGTCTGAAGTGCTCGCGACTTTGGTTGATGGACAGACGCGCACCGATGCCGTGGGTGAAGGGCAAGAGGTTGAAATCATCACCGCAGAGACGCCTTTTTACGGCGAGTCGGGTGGACAGGTCGGTGATATTGGCAAGATCGAAACCAGCCGGGGAGATCTGATACAGATTCTTGATACCAAAAGGCCGCACCCATCATTTATTGTGCATACCGGCCGTGTCGTCCAAGGGGCAGTACAGAAAGGTGATACGGTTCAGCTCAGTATTGATGCCGAACGACGTGAGGCGATCCGCTTAAATCACTCTGCTACCCATATTCTTCACGCAGCGCTGCGTGAGATATTGGGCTCGCACGTCCGTCAGGCAGGCTCACTGGTGACGCCGCACCGACTGCGTTTCGACTTCACGCATACTAGCCCGGTCAAAGACGATGTACTCGAAGACATTGAAGACCTGATTAATGCCCATATTCGTGACAATGCGGAGGTCACTAGTGAAGAAATGGTCTTTGCCGATGCGATCAAAAAAGGTGCTCTGGCTTTCTTTGGTGAAAAATACGGTGAGCGTGTCCGGGTGTTGCGGATGGGGAATTTTTCGACCGAGTTGTGCGGCGGAACGCATGTCAGCCGAACTGGGGATGTAGGACTACTGAAATTCAAAGCCGCAGCAGGTGTGGCATCCGGCGTGCGGCGCATCGAGGCCGTGACTGGGGCAGGCGCCCTCGACTGGGTCCGACACCGTGAGCACGTACTTAAAGAGATGGAGAGTATCCTGAAAGGCTCTGAGGACGATGCGGTTGAGCGTTTGGAGAAATTGCTGAGTCAGCAGCGTGAACTGGAAAGGCAGTTGAGTCAGCTCCAGGGCAAACTCGCCGGCTCGCAGACCGATGATATTGCGTCCCGCGTGCGCCAAACAAATGGTGTGAATGTCGTTGCCAGCCGGGTCGAAGGGGTAAATGATAAAGCCGTCCGGGACATGGCGGACCAGCTGCGTGACAAGTTACAGCCTGCCGTCATCGTGCTCGGTGCGATGCGGGGAGAGAAAGTTTCCTTGCTAGCTACTGTCAGTAAAGATCTGACCATGCAGTATCATGCCGGGAATATTATCAAACACATTGCCCCCATCGTTGGCGGGGGCGGGGGCGGTCGGGCTGACTTTGCACAAGCCGGCGGAAAAGATCCCGCGCGTCTGGATGAAGCCTTGCAAAAGGTGTATGAGCTGATTGAAAAGGGTGCATAGCGGAGGACGCTTGGATCAGGCAGCATCGGCAACTTGTCAACTCGAGTTTGGCGACCAACGTTTCTTGCGTGATCTCCTCGGTCAGCAAGACGCACACCTGCGTGGCATTGAGAAAGCGCTTGGGGTCAAAATATCCGCCTCGGGGAATTCGCTCATCATCGCTGGAGATGAAAACCAGCGCGATATTGCGAGTCGTGTCACAACCCAATTATACGATCTCATTCAGAGCGGTTATCCCGTGTATCCGAGTGATGTGGATTATGCGATTCGCATCCTCAGCCAGGATCATTCCGCGAATCTGAAGGACATCTTTCTCGATACCGTCTACGTGTCGTCGAATCGTCGTACCATTACACCCAAGAGTCTTGCCCAAAAAGCATATATTGATGCCCTTCGTCGGCATGACATCGTGTTTGGCATAGGTCCAGCTGGAACCGGAAAAACGTATTTGGCTATGGCCATTGCGGTTGCGGAGCTCACGAAACGCAAAGTGAGCCGTGTTGTTCTGACCCGTCCTGCGGTTGAGGCAGGGGAGAAACTCGGTTTTCTGCCCGGCGATCTGGCCGAGAAGATCAATCCGTATTTACGTCCCCTATACGATGCGCTCCACGACATGGTTGATTTTGACCGCGCCCAAAAAATGATCGAGCGTGGAGTGATTGAAGTCGCCCCTCTAGCGTTTATGCGTGGGCGGACGCTGAACGACTCTTTTGTGATCTTGGATGAAGCGCAGAATACCACCCGCGAGCAGATGAAAATGTTTCTTACGCGATTGGGCTATGGGTCCAAAGCGGTGATCACCGGTGATGTCACGCAGGTTGATCTGCCCACCGGGACGCGTTCAGGCTTGAGAGAAGCGCAGCGCATCTTACGAAATATCAACGGGATCAATTTTACTCTGTTTACGGAAAAAGACGTAGTCCGCCATCGTCTCGTCCAAGACGTTATCACTGCATATGAACGCGACCAAGAAGAACAAGAGCGCCACGACGAAGAACGCCGGACGCGCCGTCGCAGGCATTTCCAGGCCCGGCCTGACCATCGACATCTCCGGCACGGTTCCGGGAGTAAGCCGGATCGAGATCCGGCGCTGGAGCCTAACGATCCTGCGTCACCTGGAAAAGAAAGCGGCTGAGCTGAGCCTGGCCTTCGTGACGGATCAGACGATCCACGAGCTGAATAGTCAATATCGGAACAAAGACAAGCCGACCGATGTGTTGTCTTTTCCTCTCGCCGACGACTTATACCCCTGGCTCTTGGGAGATGTGGTCATATCGATTGATTCCGCGCAACGTCAAGCACGGCGAAGACGGAACTCCCTCAGAGAAGAGGTCCTCACGCTACTCATCCACGGCATTTTGCATCTGCTTGGCTACGATCATGAAATCTCGCGGAGCGAGGCTATTCGGATGCACAAAAAGGAGAGAGCAGTGCAAGCCTTCCTGGAGAACCAGCGTTCATAAACTACAGCGCATCTCTCGTTCTGAAGGGCACAGCGCTTCCGCTCGCTTCTTTGCGCTTGTTCGAATGAGCAGTGAAAAGGCCACGCTTTAAAGCCTCGACTGCGTAACGGCCTTCCCAGCCTACGGTCGTCAGGCTAGTCTGCTGCGTATATGAGTCGCCTGCAGCAAACCGGGCTGGCCGCCCTGAGCGGTATCCTGCTTGCCCTCGCTTTCCCAAAAGTGGACTGGAATATCCTGGCGTGGGTGGCCTTTGTACCACTCCTATGGATTGTTCAGGGGCAAACGGTGTGGCGCGCCTTTACGTTAGGTTGGATTGCCGGCATGGGGTTTTATCTAGGCACGCTATACTGGATCGTGCATACAATTGGCCTATACAGCAATATCCCCTACCTCATTGCCGTCGGCCCGCTGCTGCTCATGTGCGCTATTCTGGCGGCTTACACGGCTGTTTTTACCGCCGGGTTACGTATCTATGCCCAACATGGTTTGCCCATTATGCTACTTGGGCCGCTCTTGTGGGTAGCCTTGGAATGGGTGCGTTCGTTCTTTTTTATTGGCTTTCCCTGGGTCAGCCTGGGCTATTCGCAGTATAACTTCTTAAACCTGATCCAGTTTGTCGAATTTACCGGGATGTATGGCCTTTCGGCTCTTGTGGTGTTTGGCAATATTGTTCTCTTTAGCGTGTTGTCGCGTCAGGGCCCTGGGCGTGGCCGGTTGCTACTGGTCTTGTTGCTTCTCATTACTGGACTTTGGGGTTGGGGTGGCTGGCGTCGAGAGCAGCTTGCCGCTCTGCCGAAAACCCACACGCTGCGTGTTGGAGTTGCGCAGGGCAATATCGCACAAGACAAAAAATGGGATGCAGACTACCAAGAGACCACACTGGCCCGGTATGAGCAGTTGACGCGTCGCGTTGCTGAGCAAACGGTAGATTTGATTGTCTGGCCAGAAGCTTCAATACCTTTCTTCTTTCAATCTGACGTGACCTACCGCGGCCGGCTCCCTGATCTCGTGCAAGAGACGAAAACGCCCCTCCTGTTTGGCAGTCCCGCCTTTCTCAGGAATGGAACAGACATCACACTATTTAATCGGGCTTATCTCATGTCTCCCGAGACAACTATCCTGGGACAGTATGACAAAATAATTCTGACACCCTTTGGAGAATATATTCCCTTTCAGAGCAGTATCCTCTTTTTCCTGGATAAATGGGTCGAAGGGATTGGAGACTTTGCGCCAGGGACGACGCCTACTGTTTTCTCTCTTCCGTTTGGCGAATTTGGTGTCCTGATTTGCTACGAAGGAGTCTTTCCAGATTTGGCTCGTCGTTTTGTCCAGAACGGGGCAACTCTGCTCGTCAATATGACGAATGATGCCTGGTTTGGGGAGACCTCGGCGCCGTACCAACATCTCGCCATGGAGGCCATGCGGGCGGTTGAGAATCGAGTTCCCTTGGTGCGTGCGGCAAACACCGGCATTTCTGCCATTGTGGGTATTGACGGGCAGGTGCAGGCTCAGACCGCTCTTTCCGAAACAGCTTTTTTAGCCGAAGAGATTGCTTGGCCACAGGTCACGTCTGTCTACACGCAGTGCGGCGATTGGTTCGCAAAATTCAGCGCTGTGAGTGTACTCGTTATGTTGGGATACCTATACATCAAAGCGTCTTTTCGACGAAACGGAGGAAACGGGTATGCTCGTAGAAATGAGAGATAAATTGCAAAAGCTGAGCGTGCGCATTGAGAGTCTTGGGAGGCATCTTTGACGTTCTAGGAAAAGAAGCCCGCGCCGCAGAACTTGAAGAGAAGACCCTCGCCAACGAATTCTGGCAAGATCAAGAGAATGCCCAAGCCGTCTTAAAAGAACGCGCAACATTGCTGGGTTCAATACAGGAATGGAAAAAACAGGAACAGGCTGCTGCTGACGCTCTTGTCTTCTTGGAACTCGCTGAAGACGGAGACGCGGAAGCCATTGAAGAGGTGGAGCGGGCGGTCCCTGAGCTTGAGGCTGGAGTCAACCAGGCAGAGTTCCAACGCATGCTGGGCGGAGAACACGACGCCCAAGGTGCGATCGTCAGTCTCCATCCAGGAGCAGGTGGCCTGGAAGCCCAAGACTGGGCCGATATGCTACTGCGGCTTTATCTCCGCTGGGCGGAAAGGCGAGGCTATAAAGTGGAGATGGCCGAACATCTGCCGGGTGAAGGCGGCGGGGTCAAAAGCGCTACTTTCACCGTTGACGGGGAATACGCCTACGGTTATTTGCGGGCGGAGGCGGGTATTCACCGTCTTGTCCGCATCTCACCCTTCGACGCCAACGCCCGTCGGCATACTTCATTTGCCTCCCTTTTTGTCTATCCTGACATTGATGAAACGGTTGAGGTGGACATTCGCACTGAAGATTTGCGGGTCGATACCTACCGGGCGAGCGGTGCAGGCGGCCAGCATGTGAACAAAACCGACTCAGCGGTTCGCCTGACCCACCTACCTTCCGGGCTTGTTGTGGCATGTCAAAATGAACGCTCTCAGCACCGTAATCGTACCCTGGCGATGAAGATCCTCCGCGCTCGGCTGTATGAACTGGAGGTGGAGAAACAAAAGGAGAAGATGGAAGATTTGCATAAAAGTAAAAAGGACATTGCTTGGGGGAGTCAGATTCGCTCATATGTCTTACATCCCTACCGGATGGTGAAAGACCATCGTACTGGAGTCGAGGTGGGTAATACCGATGCGGTTTTGGATGGGGAGATTGATCAGTTTATTGAGGCCTATTTACTACAGCAGGCGACTGCTGACTGACGGGGTAGAGAACGGCACGTGGAATGATACGGTACGGAGAGACGTGGCTTATGGGCCGTTTCTCTTGCCCCACTCGCACTTAGACTTGGGGTCGTTCCGTTCTTGCTGTCTCATGGTTGCCCAGGCTAAATCTCTTGGCAATCAGTGCGGAAGCAGGTACACTCCTGCGACGCTTGCCCCTATACAGTACGAGGGAGAAAGCAGCTCCAGGGAGGGGAAATCATGAGCGCGTTGACTGTCGAAAAAATACCGGAACTGACGGATCCTATTCTGATTGTAGCATTTGCTGGCTGGAACGATGCTGGGGGAGCCGCGACCCATGCTACGCAATTCCTGATCAAACGATTTCAAGCCGACCGCTTTGCGAGTGTAGATCCCGAAGAGTTTTATAATTTTAGCGAGCAGCGACCGCACGTCCGCCTAAAGGACGGGGTGTACCGAGAGATTATTTGGCCAAAGAACGAATTCTTTGCGAGTCGCACTGCAACACTTAAGCGCAGCATCGTTCTGGGGCTGGGAATCGAGCCGCAGCTGCGCTGGAAAACGTATTGTACTGCTCTGATAGATATCGTGAAACAGTGCGGGGTGAAACTAGTCATTACCCTTGGAGCCCTGCTGGCTGATGTCGCCTATAGTCGACCCGTCCGGGTGATAGGGTTTAGCAGCGACCCCGAGCTGTCTGCCCAACTCCATTTCTCGCAGTCCCGCTACGAGGGGCCAACAGGCATCGTTGGCGTTTTCAACGATGCCTGTCGCCAAGCTGGGGTGACTTCGGTCAGTTTCTGGGCCAACGTGCCGCATTATATTTCTGCCTCCCCAAATCCAAAGGCGGCCTTAGCCTTAGTGACCCGGCTAGAATCTTTTCTCCGGGTGGCGCTGGATACGACTGAGCTTGTCTCAGGAGCGGCAGAATTCGATACTCAGGTGGCCAAGGCGGTTGCAGAAAATCCGAACATGGCCGCCTACGTGAAGCAACTGGAAGAGCAGGAGCAGGAAGAAGGGCTACTCATGGACACTGTCCCTCCGGAAAATGGGGGCAATGGTCACGGCAACGGTAATGGTCATGCCAATGGCAAGGACATGGCTGAGGAACTTCAACGTTTTTTGCAGCAGCGCAAGGATCGCAAAGATGAAGACTAAGCCTAATCCGTCCTCAGACAAGACCGTCTATTTGGTCAATTTGGGGTGTCCTAAAAACCTGGTTGACGGGGAAGTGATGTTGGGCTTACTGGCGCAGCAAGGGTATACGGTCAGCCTCGACCCGGAACAAGCCGCAGTCCTGATGGTCAACACGTGTAGTTTCATTAACGAGGCCAAGGAAGAGTCTATTGAGACGATTCTGGATCTTGCTCGTTATAAGGCTTGGGACACACACAAACAGCTGATTGTTACTGGTTGTTTAGCCCAACGCTATGGACAAGAGTTGCGGGAAATGCTGCCGGAAGTAGACGTCTTTGTGGGAACGGGCGAATTCGTACGCATTACAGAAATTGTCGAACAGAAGCGCCGCCTGCTTGACGGTCCGCTCACTTATATAGGCGCGTCTCACGTGCTGCCGGATCATACGGTCCCACGTATACCGACCACGCACTTTTACTCGGCGTATCTCAAGGTCGCCGAGGGATGCAACCACAAATGCGCCTTCTGTATTATTCCCAAAATCCGCGGACGGCAGGAAAGCCGGCCCATCTCTTCTCTCGTTGCAGAGGCTGAGAGCCTTGTGGCGCAAGGGGTGAAAGAGATTAATCTCATTGCGCAAGATCTGACTGCGTATGGGCGAGAACGCAAGGATGGGACGACCTTGCTCGGCTTGCTTAAGGCTCTCAGCACTATTGATGGATTGGCCTGGATTCGGTTGCTGTATTGTTATCCGAATTATCTTGATGAACCGTTGCTGCGGTTCATAGCCGAAGAGGAAAAAGTGTGTCCTTATATCGATATGCCGCTTCAGCATATCAGTGACCGCATGCTGCGGCGTATGCGACGTGAGAAAAGTGGAGAGGGAATTCGGCGATTGCTCGATCGTATTCGGATCGCTCTTCCTGGAGTGGTGTTACGCTCATCCTTCATCGTAGGCTTCCCTGGTGAGCAGGAAGACGATTTCCAACAGCTGTGTGATTTTGTGACAGTGGCTGGCATCGATAACGTCGGGGTATTCCGTTACTCCCAAGAAGAGGAGACGACAGCCGGAACCATGTCCGACCAAGTGTGTGAGGAGGTCAAAGAAGACCGCTGGCACAGGCTCATGGAAAGGCAGGCTCATGTTGCCCGTAAAAAGAATCTCGCTCTTGTGGGGAGAGAACAGGCGGTTTTAGTTGGTGGCCAAGACGATCAAGGCCGGTGGTGGGGACGAACCCAGGGACAAGCGCCTGACATTGATGGAGTTGTGTTGCTGGAAAACTGTCAGGCCGATATCGGCGACATTGTTCAAGCCCGCATGACGGGTGTGGACGGTTACGACGTGCGGGCAACCTGCTTGTTCGAAACGCATACCCAAAATCCAGTGGCGTCACTGGCGATTGACTTTATTGATCCTTCCCTTTAACTTGTCCCTCCTTTTTCGTCCTGATTTTGGTGAGGGGGAAGGTAATATGAGAAAAGCGTTTCTCACAAAGATGCGTACTACGCTGACTCGACAGAAGCAACAAATCTTGCAGCAGCTCGATGAGGAAATTCGGGAAGGCAAAGAGAACGAACTCGACGAAGGGATGGACACCTACGATCTTGCGAGCGAGGAGCGGGATCGGGAAATTAATCTCATTCTGGGTGATCGCGACCGGGATAAACTCCAGGCCATAGAAGGCGCGTTAGACCGGATCGAAGAAGGCGAATACGGTCTGTGTGAACAATGCGAAGAAGAGATCGCCCAAGCGCGGATCCAAGCATTACCGTTCACCCGGCTGTGCGTAGCGTGCCAAGAGGAGCTTGAAAAAGAAGCCCGCTTTCAGCGCCGCGTCGATGATGGTCGTGTTCCCCGCCGGTCAAACGCGGTCGATCTCGACGACGATGGGTAGTGCCGGATTCCTATTTTTTCATGCATTTTTGCTGGCTTCACAACACACCGCACTTTCTTCTCCTGTGTTGTGTTGTCAAGGCCTTAAGGGAGAATCGGCCCGAGGGCGTAACTCTCTTGAAACTCTCTGTGGCTATGCAGTGAGATGGTAAGAGGAGAGGCCCGGTCCCGCCTCACGACGCTGTTTCAAGCCTCCATTCAGGCGGTACATCCGCTCCGTCTGATCCAAGACATTGTCTCGATTAACAACGAAACGGTAGTCGTCCAACTCAAAGGAAAGGATACTCAGCGGTCCGCCTTTTCTCTGAACGGTCGTGTTTTTCTGATTGGCGCGGGAAAGGGAGCAGGACCCATGGCAGAAGCCTTGATGACCTTGCTCGGGGATCGGATTGCTGGCGGGAATATTATTATCCCCAGCGAGCAGATGCTTAGGCTGCCAGGGATCACGGTCATGCAGGGCGAACATCCATTACCGGGGCAGGGCAGCCTGACTGCGACACAAGCGCTCGTCAACAGCCTTGCTCAAGTGCAGCCTCAAGACCTGGTGCTCTTTTGTTTGACTGGTGGTGCGTCGAGCCTGTTGGTGAGTCCAGCCCCAGGGATGACGCTTGCAGACAAGAAACACGTCAATCAGGCTTTGCTCGCTTGTGGGGCCGATATTCGCGCCATCAATACGGTGCGCAAACACCTGTCTCAGGTTAAAGGAGGCTGGCTCGCGCACTACGCACAGCCTGCTACGGTGGTGAGCATGATTCTCTCCGACGTCATTGGTGATGATCTGAGCGTGATTGGCTCTGGTCCGACCGTGCCTGACCCCACCACGTTTGCAGATGTTTGGCGGGAGATCGAACACTATCGAATTGAGACGCAACTGCCTGCCTCAGTTCGTTCATATCTGCGGCAGGGACTCCGTGCAGCAGTGCCAGACACACCAAAACCCGGCGATCCTCTGTTTGCTCGGGTGCACAATATTTTAATTGGGTCGAACCGTGTTGCGCTGCGAACTGCCGAAAACACCGCAAAACGAAGTGGCATGCGATCCCATCTTCTTACGCATGCACTTGTCGGTGATACAACCCAAGTGGCCCGCGAATTTGCTGCGACGCTACGCTCAGTGCTGCATACCTGTTCCGCCCCAACCTGCATCCTTGCCGGTGGAGAAACTACGGTCCAGGTTCGTGGCAACGGAAAAGGTGGACGCAATCAAGAATTTGCGCTCGTTGTTGCGCAAGAACTCCAAGGAGAAAAGGACTGGACCCTTCTCAGCGCAGGAACAGACGGGATCGACGGTCCGACTGACGCGGCGGGCGCGTTTGCAGACGGACAAACAATAGCGCGGGCCCGGCTGAAACACCTCAACCCGTCCCACTTTTTGCGCAATAACGATACCCATGCATTCTTTTCCGCTCTCGGCGACCTGTTTCGTCCGGGATCGACCGGGACAAATGTCATGGACATTAAAATTGCGCTCGTGTTTCCTCCTTCTACTTGAAGAATGCTCTTGTCAAAGCCTCTCAAACACACTAGAACGCCCGAAAGAGGGCGTCGATGATGGTGAGCACCTGGGACAACGATCCAAAAAACTACGATCCTGGCAGCCGAGCTCCACCCGGCCAGTTTCTGGTTGAAAAATTTTCCATCTTAAGTTACGGGTCAACTATCCGATTTGATCCTGCAACATGGGAGTATCGCCTGTCTGGGCTTGTGGAAAAGCCGGTGCGGCTCAATTATCAGCAGTTTTGTGTACTGCCCAAAACTCAGCTGACGGCTGACTTCCACTGCGTGACTACCTGCTCACGGTTGAATAATGTGTGGGAGGGCGTTTCTGCTCAGCATGTTGTGAATCTTGTCCGTCCCAATCCTGAAGTTAGCTATGTGCTGATTCATTGTGATGGTGGATATACGACGAACCTGTCCCCGGCGGTTTTCTTAGACTACGATGTGATTTTTGCCCAGTGTCATGATGGACAGGATATCGATCCCGATCATGGCTAGCCGCTGCGATTAGTTGTCCCTAAACTCTGCGCCTGGAAGAGTGCCAAGTGGTTGTACGGTATGGGGTTTTTAGCTGAAGACCGACGAGAATTTTGGGAAGTGCGCGGCTATCATAAGTGGGGCAATCCATGAGCTGAGGAGCGCTATAGTGACCAAGAAGAATGAGGAATGAGCATACAAACACGGCAAGCGAAGAGAGAAAGGCCGTGCCGAATACTCTTCTTTTGCACGGGGTGACATCCTTCAATGCCGGGCATTATTTCGACGCGCACGAGATCTGGGAGACCCTCTGGAATGAGAGTATTGGTGAAGAGAAACGCTTTGTGCAGGGCTTGGTTCAACTTGCTGTTGGGTATCTTAAACTTTCAAGCGCCCAATATCGCGGCGCGCAAAAGTTGCTTGATCGTGGCTGTCAGACATTGAAAGCGTTTCCTTCGACCTATGCCGGACTCCAGGTCAAGGTCCTGTGCGCCGTGAGTAACACGCTTGTCCACCAACTGGCAAAAGGTGGGGTGCCTTTACATTTTCGGACCCCGCATATCCAACACATCAAATCTGCGTCCTAGGATTGGTAATGTGCGTCCGCCTTCTGCTTTTTTTGACTGTATTCTGAATGGACGCTCAGTCAATTTTTCTTGACAAGTGCCTATCTCAATAGTATGACGATACACTCAGGCAGTGGAAGTGGGGTGGCAGAGGTCGAGACAGCAATCTGGGGAAGAAGGCATGGCGGTCTACACAGCCCTCGACCGAAAAACTGTCCAAGGTCTGGTCAAAGACTATGGCTTTGGACGACTCTCAACAGCTAAAGGCATTCCCTCCGGATCGGTGAACACACAATACTATCTTGAGTTCCCTAAGGGGAAGTTTTTCCTAAAAATAGATGAAGTGAAGAGTGAAGAAGAAGTGCAGCTCGAACTCGACCTGTTGCTCTTCTTGCGTAAGCATGGGATACCGTGCCCTCGCCCAGTGACCGACAAACATGGGCGCTACTTGCACAGCTACCAGGAGAAAGCTGTATCAGTCTATCGTAATATAGCAGGTAAAGCTTTCTCTGATCAGACGCTCACCAGTGCGCATTTAGAGAAAATTGGCCAGGTCCTCGCTCAGCTACATCTGGTTGGCCGGGAGTATGACAAGTTCATTCCGAACCGATTTAGTTTTGAGCGCTTACAGGCTCTCTACCATGGCTTGCGTGGGAGTATCGCGGGCCATTTGAAGCATATTCCTCACGTTCTGGATGACGAAATCGCTTATCAAGAAGAATACAGAGAGGAAAAGTTACCCAAAGGCATTATTCATGCGGACCTGTTTCCAGATAATGTACTTTTTCGCGGCGGCAAAGTGACCGGCGTGCTTGACTTTGAAGCCGCTTGCTCCGGCAAATTCATTTATGATCTGGCAACAGTGGTGAATGCCATGTGTTATCACGAGGATCACTATCATATTGACCGATTTGACGCGTTACTCCATGGCTACCAGTCTGAACGTACCCTCACACTTGCTGAGTGGGACGCGTTTCCCAATGAACTGCGATTTTCAGCCTTCCGTTTTACCCTCACTCGGCTGCGCGATTTCTTCTTTCGGCATATGGACGAGAAAGTGCGAGTCAATAAAGATTTTCGTGATTTTTTCGAGCGTCTGAAGATTCTCCGTCGAGAACGAGCCGGCGGAATGGACCAGATGCTGCTCACCATGGCAACTGGGTATGATTATCGGAAATACCAAAAGATTCATGCCGGGGCGAAATGAAGAGCATCCTACCTAGCCGGAACACGAATAAGTACAAGGTCTCGCTCTGCTTCAAGGTATACGAAGAGTAGACAATAAGTGGACGGCAAGTGGAAGTGATTCGTCTGTGTTCAAAAAAATCCTTATTGCAAACAGGGGAGAAATTGCGACTCGCATTGCGCGAACCTGCCGCGAAATGGATATTGGTATAGTCGCCGTGTACTCGGAGGCGGATCGTTCTTCGCCTCATCTTTGTGCAGCAGATGAGGTTGTGTTTGTTGGGCCGGCCTCGGCAGGTGAGAGTTATCTCAATATCGAAGCGGTGCTTGCTGCGGCTCGGCAGACTGGCGCCGACGCAGTCCATCCCGGTTATGGCTTTCTCTCCGAAAATGCGACGTTTGCGCGTGCGGCGCACGCGGCCGGCCTGACCTTTATTGGCCCGTCTCCGGAGGCTCTGTCTGCGGTTGGCAATAAAATTTTTGCACGGCGGACGGTGGCCAAGCTTGGTATACCAATCATTCCGGCACTAGAGAATCCAGCAGCCGACCCGACTGCTTTGTACGAACAAGTCAAATCGCTAGGCTATCCTGTGCTCATCAAGGCTGCGGCGGGTGGCGGCGGAAAAGGCATGCGTATCGTGCGTGAAGAAGCCGAACTTGTGGAGGCTGTGTCTACAGCGCAACGTGAAGCCCAGGCGGCCTTCGCCGAAGGCACGGTCTATGTGGAACGCTTTATCGAACGGCCGCATCATGTCGAAGTCCAGATTCTGGGGGATACTAATGGTAGTCTGGTCCATCTTGGCGAACGCGAGTGTTCGATTCAGCGCCGCTATCAGAAAATTGTAGAAGAGACACCTTCTCCAGCCGTATCTCAGTCGCTCCGTAACGAGCTGACGGCGGCAGCGCTCACCATTGCCCAGGCTGCTGGCTACTATAATGCCGGAACTGTGGAATTCATTCTCGATAGTGAAGGCAACTTTTACTTCCTTGAGGTGAACGCTCGACTCCAGGTTGAGCACCCGATTACCGAATGGATTACCGGTCTGGATCTGGTGCGCGAACAAATTCGCATTGCCGCAGGCGAATCGCTTGGCTTCAGTCAAGAGGACGTCCGACTCACAGGGCACGCCATTGAGTGTCGCTTATATGCAGAAGATGCTGCGCACGGCTTTTTGCCGTCGCCAGGAAAGGTCCTCGTGTGGCATGCACCGCAAGGGCCTGGTATTCGGGTAGACGCCGGCGTGGAGTCGCAGACCGATGTGCCTTTATATTATGATCCCATGATGGCCAAGATTTCGACGTGGGGTATGGATCGTGAGCAGGCCCGTAGACGTATGGCTAGCGCCTTACGCCAAACCACTATCCTCGGACCAACCACAAATTTACCATTCCTGATCGAACTCATAGACCATCCCGCCTTTATCGCAGGTGAGACGCATACTGCATTTCTTCCCGATTACTTTCCTGATTGGCAGCCTGGTGAAAAGCCGCATACGCTTCCTGCTGTGTTGGCCGCTGCCTTGCATCGTAGTCCTATGAGCGGTGGAGAGACTTCCTTCCCGTCACCGCAAACCGCGACGCCATGGCAGCAGCTCGGCGGATGGCGTATTAGTTCCTAGTTGACCGTTTCATCCTGCTGAATACATTCATGAAAACAAAATTGTACGCTGATGGCGAAGAGCTGACGCTAGAATATAATAAAGACGGTGACGCGTATGAGGTCGTCCTCAACGGAAAATCCCAACGTACGCAAGTTGCCGCTAGCCGTGATGGAGCGGTGACGCTCATAGTTGACGGGAAACCGCTGCAGGCCTACGTTGTTCGTGATGGACCTCGCAGTTTAGTCTCGATTGCAGGCCTACCTTACGAGTTCAATCATGAGCCGCCCAGCCAATCGCGTCCCCGACAACGCGGCGCCGTCGGAGGTTTTGAGCCCGAGATTCTCTCCCCCATGCCCGGCAAAATTCTCGCAGTCAAAGCTGCCGAAGGTGAGACTGTCGAAGCCGGGCAAACGCTTATCCTGCTCGAAGCCATGAAGATGGAAAATGCGTTGACTGCCGAGGGCAGTGCTCGGATCACAAAAATCCATGTGTTTGACGGAGATCTCGTCGAACTGGGCCAGGTTTTGATTGAGCTGGAACCAATTAATGTGGAGTAAAAGGCTCTCCGGGGCGTATCGACCAATGTCATTCCGAGCCCTTGGGCTCCGCGCAGGATAAACTCCGCGAAGAATCTAACGCCTCGGAGAGATCCTTCGCCTCCGGCCCGGAATGACACTACCGAAGGGTCTGGGGAAGGCAAGTGAAACGCCTATAGAAAAGCGAGTCTGATATCAACCGAGCTGACACCCCACCTGAATCCCGACTTGGCCCGCGAGTTCATCGGCAGCTACCTTTCCGCTCTCACCACGTATTTTTTTTGCAACAACAGCCCCGCCATTGACGGCAATACTTACACTGCCACCGCCAATGGCAACTACCTGCCCAGGGGTAGCCGAGCCTCCAGACGTTTGTAGGCTGCAGTTATATAATCGAATCTTTTCCCCCTGCCATATTGTTGATGCGCCAGGCTGCGGATCGCAGCCGCGAATGTGATCGTAGACCTCTTGGGCAGGCCTGGACCAATGAATCCCCGAGTGTTCATCGCGGCACAGAGGGTCGTAGTTTGCCCGAGACTCGTCTTGCACAATGCGTGGTGGATTGCCAGCTTTAATCAGGGTTATCGCCTCGTCTATCGCCTCGATACCAAGCGGGAACAGTTTATTGAAATAGAGGGTCCCAGTTGTTTCTTCCGGGCCGATTTGGACCTCTTTCTGAATCAGAAGCGGGCCGGTATCAATACCGTCGTCCACCCAGAACCAGGAGACTCCGGTCTTGGTCTCACCGTTGATCAGCGTCCAGTTAATTGCGCTCCCCCCGCGATATTTAGGTAACAGAGATGGGTGAAAACAAATGCTGCCATGTTTGGGGGCATTAAATACTGGTAGTGGAACGATCTGGGTCACAAATGCGAGGACGGCGAGGTCAGCGTCGAGTTCTTTGAATTTCTCCAAAACCTCTGGACCCTTCATCGATTTCTGCTGATAGACCGGAATGGTGAGTTCTATAGCACGCTGCTTGACCGGATCAAACTTGCCTTCGCTCTTATCCGGTGGACAAAACACGGCCAGGACCTTTTCTCCTCTATCCAAAAGTTTATCGAGTGTTTTTTCCGCAAACGCTGCTTGACCGATGAGAATAATGCGCATAGCTCTCCCCCTTTCATGCTGTATGTTCTTTCTGTGAAGTAAACAAGTCTTTGAGCGCCTGGCTCAGCTTCTGCCCCATTTCTGCAATACCGGCCGGATTCAACAGTAACCCGTTATTCATTTCAATTTCGAGATACACGAGATGGTTGTGCTCGCCATGTCTGCAGGCGCTAAAAATAAGGCCATCATAGCCGGAATAAGGTTCATTGTAGCGCACGCTATAGCCCGTCTGGCTCAGCAGCTGGCCGAATTTCTGAGCGAGGTCCGCATAGCGGTCAAAGAGTATACCTAAATCAAACGGTCTTTTCTTCTTACCAAGGATCGGAGTGAAGCTATGAACACTGAGCAGCATGGTTGGTTGAGACTTTTTTTGAGCCAGAACGTGATCAATTGCTGCATGATAGGGGTTGTAGAAGTCCCTGATACGACGCTGTCGCTCAGAGTTTGTTACATGCCTATTGGCGGGCACGGGTATACCATCGCTTCTAGGAATAATAAGATCATCGTCGGACAGATCTCTGTTGCAATCAATCAGAAGCCGTGAGTAGCCTGAAAAAACTGCTGGAGAATCAATATGTTGTATGATTTCTTGAACAACTGCCCGAGCACCTATATCCCAACCGATGTGGCGTTTGAGATAGTCAGGGTTGAGCCCTAGGTTTTGGTATTCGGTCGGCACTGCGCACGAGGCATGTTCGCACGTGAGTACGACTGGAAAGCGGCCGTCTGGGTTGAGAACCGTAACTGGAGCATATGCATTCACAGGAATTTTCCTACAGTCCAATTTTATAACTCTGTTGACAAATGATTACGAATTAAATTAAAACAGTTTTTCTATTAAGGAGATCTCGTTGTGCGACGAGAAAAAAGCAACTATATCATTCAAGCAGTCGCCCATGCCCTGGATGTTCTTGAGCAATTCCACACAGATGCGGAACTCGGTGTAACCGAACTGAGCAAACGGCTGACGCTACACAAAAACAATATCTTTCGAATCCTAGCAACATTGGAATCACGCGGCTATATCGAACAAAATCGGTCGACCGAGAACTATCGTTTGGGTACGCAATGCCTACAGCTCGGGCAGACCTATATCCAACACATGGGACTCTTGCAACAAGCAAAGCCCGTTATGCTCGATGTGGTCCAGACGTGTCGTGAGACCGTCTATGTGACCGTCATGCGGCAGGGGAAAGTTGTCCCTATCGACATGGTTGAGCCTGATCAGGCTGTGCGGATCGTGTCGCATATTGGCGAAAGTCTCCCTCTGCATTGTACGGCGGTGGGTAAGGTGCATCTGGCCTTTCAGACTGGAGAAGAGGCCCAGCGTTCCTTGCCCGAATCACTCGATGTTCATACTGAGAAGACGATTACAGATCATAGGACGCTCAAATCACAGCTCAGTGAAGTCTTCCAGAATGGCTATGCCATAGAGAACGGCGAGCATCTAGCCGACGTCCAGACGGTTGCCGTACCGATTCGGGACTACACTCGCACGGTAGTTGGCAGTCTGGCGGTCAGCGGTCCTGCATACCGGATTGGGGCGGAACGACTCCAGCAAGAGCTTGTACCGTTAGTCATTCAAGCCGGCAAAGACCTCTCTAGTCGTCTTGGCCATCCTGAGTCTTAAATCGCTAGTTACTGTGCCCACTGGTCCGACGTACACATGCCTGGCACGCTTGACAGTCGTAGGCTGAAGCGCTGAATTAAAGTAATACTTTTCCACGCCATGGCGTGTCCGGCGGCATACACGCGGAAGGCGTGTGTCCATTTTACGACAGGAGGAAAACACTTGTGAAAGTACTTGTGGCAGTCAAACGAGTGCCTGACCCAGAGACAACGATCCGTGTCAAATCGGATGGATCGGGCATTGAGACGGATAACATCAAGTATGTCATTAACCCCTTTGATGAGATCGCTCTTGAGGAAGCCCTGCGTATCAAAGAAAAGCTTGGCTCCGGTGAGGTCATCCTCATCAGTATCGGCGCCAAAGCTGTGAGTGAACAACTCAGGACCGGTCTGGCCATGGGCGCGGACCGTGCCATTTCGGTTGGCTGCGACCAAGAGCTTGATTCTCTAGGTGTGGCTCGTATCTTGGCCAAAATCGTTGAGCAAGAAAGTCCTGAGATCGTGCTCATGGGCAAACAGGCTATTGACGATGATGCCAATCAAGCCGGACAAATGTTGGCGGCACTTCTTGGCTGGCCGCAAGCAACTTTTGCATCTGAGGTGGAACTGTCCGACGATCAGCAATCGGTCAAGGTGACGCGGGAAGTGGATGGCGGGCTGGAAACGCTTGCTTTTGCCTTACCCGGCATTATTACCACTGACTTGCGGCTCAACGAACCACGCTATGCTTCACTGCCTGGCATCATGAAGGCACGCAAGAAAGAGATTAAAGAAGTTGCTGCGGCCGACCTTGGCGCTGACATAATGCCGCGCCTCACGGTTCAGATGCTGGAGCCGCCGACCAAAAAGGAAGGTGGCAAGAAGGTTGAGACGGTGGAAGAGCTGATTACGCTGCTCCACGACGAAGCCAAAGTCATTTAATGTCATCTGCCTCATCTGGAGACTATCAGAATGGGAAATATACTTGTTTTTGCGGAAATTCAGAAAGGTGGCCTGCCGAAAAGCTCGTTGATTACGATCCAGGCCGGTAAAGAAGCAGCGAGCAAGCTGGGCGGCGATGTACTGGTTGCCGTGTTGGGCTCAGATATTGATGCTGCCACTCAAGAAGCGGCCGGATACGGGGCGGCAAAAGTCTTAGCTGTCACTGAGGCTGCCCTGGAGCATTATCTTGCCGATGCTTATGCCGCGGTGCTTGGACAGCTGGTGCAAGCCAACCAGGTGACGATGCTGGTGGCCACATCTACTGCGATTGGAAAAGACCTTTTGCCACGCGTGGCCGCGCGGCTTGGCGTAGGGATGGCCAGCGATGTAGTGGAATTTAATGACGATGGAACGCTACAGCGGCCCATGTACGCCGGTAATACGGTAGCGACGGTCGCTCTTGCCGACGACATCAAAGTAGTGTCTGTCCGTAGCACGGCCTTTGACGCCGCTCAGCCGGGCGATCGGTCTCCCGTCGAACAAGTAAGTGTCAGCTTGGATGCAGATGCAACCAAGATGCAGTTTGTGTCCTTCAATGAGACCCAATCTGATCGACCCAACCTGACCGAAGCCAGTATCGTGGTGTCTGGCGGGCGTGGGCTCAAATCGGGCGAGAACTTCATGACCTATATAGAGCCTCTGGCTGATGAGCTCAGTGCAGCCATGGGCGCCAGCCGAGCAGCTGTTGATGCGGGCTTTGTGCCGAACGATCTGCAAGTTGGGCAGACGGGCAAAGTTGTGGCGCCTGATCTGTATATTGCGATTGGAATTTCCGGTGCCATTCAGCACTTGGCCGGCATGAAGGACTCTAAAGTCATTGTGGCCGTCAATAAAGATCCGGACGCACCGATTTTCAATGTGGCTGACTACGGCTTGGTAGCTGATCTCTTTAAGGCCGTGCCTGAGTTGACTGAGGCAGTTAAAAGGGCAAAGGCGTAGGTAACCAGGTAAAGAACGTGGACGGGGCAGGACTCCCTTCCGCGCCGTCCCTTTTGATATTTCATGCGCTCGCCCTAACAGCGAGTCTCCCTCCAACGGCTGGCAACAGTTGGGATATGAGGCATCGAAGTACTCAGCCTCATCTTCGATATAATCAGGGAAATCGTCAAAATTAGAAAGTAGGTTGCATGAGTCTGAAGAGTCTTTTGATCGCCAATCGAGGTGAAATCGCTATTCGCATTGTGCGTGCTGCTGGCGAGCTCGGCATACGCACGGTCGCCATTTTCTCTGAAGACGATACGCAGTCACTTCATACCCGTAAGGCGGATGAGGCGCGTCCACTGCTAGGTCGTGGTGCCGCTGCCTACCTCGATATCGAGCAAATCGTTGCCGTCGCCAAGCAAGCCGGCTGTGACGCGATTCATCCAGGCTATGGGTTTCTAAGCGAGAACGCGGAGTTTGCCAGGCAGTGCGCCGAGGCCGGCATCATTTTTGTTGGACCACAAGTCGAGACGCTTGCCTTGTTTGGTGACAAAGGACAGTCGCGCATACTGGCCAAAAAATGCGGAGTCCCGGTGTTACCTGGGACGTCGGGTTCGACGAGTCTGGAAGAGGCGAAAGATTTTCTGGTGTCATTAGGCAACGATGCGGCAGTGATGATCAAGGCCATAGCCGGTGGCGGCGGCCGTGGAATGCGCGTCGTTCATTCGGTTGACGAAATTGACGCGGCTTACACCCGGTGTCAATCCGAAGCAAAAGCTGCGTTCGGGAGTGGTGACGTGTATGTTGAGCAACTCTTCCTACGTGCTCGTCACATTGAGGTGCAGGTCATTGGCGACGGGTCTGGCACGGTCAGTCATCTGGGCGAGCGTGAGTGTAGCATTCAACGCCGCAACCAGAAATTGGTGGAAATCGCTCCGTCTCCTGGGCTTTCTCCCCAGCTCAGACAACGATTGAGCACGGCAGCCGTCCGGTTGGCCGAGGAAGTGCAGTACGCCAGTCTTGGTACGTTTGAGTTTCTCGTTGATGCGGCACACAACGGCGACGATGGGACATTTACATTTATTGAGGCCAACGCGCGCCTCCAAGTTGAGCATACTGTCACAGAAGAAGTGACGGGCGTAGACCTCGTTAAGGCGCAATTACGAATAGCCGGAGGGAGCTCGTTGGCTGACCTTGGACTCACGCAGGCTGCCATTCCCGAGCCGCGCGGGTTTGCCATGCAGGTCCGAATCAATATGGAGACTATGGCGTCTGATGGCACGATCCGACCAGCGGGTGGGACATTGTCCGCGTTTGAAGTGCCTTCGGGTCCTGGTTTGCGAACAGATTCATTCGGCTACGTCGGTTATACTACTAGTCCGAGTTTCGACTCACTCCTGGCCAAATTGATTGGGTATTCACCGTCGCCAGATTTTTCTGACGTTGTAACCAGATTATACCGTGCGCTGTGTGAGTTTAAGATCGAAGGCGTCGCGACCAATATCCCATTCTTACAGAGTCTCTTGCAGCATAGTGACGTTACGAAAAACAAGGTCTATACTCGTTTTGTTGAGGAACATATTGCTGAGCTGGTTGACTCAGGTGACCACCAACGCTTCTTTTTTCATCAAGAAACCGTTCAGGCGGGGACACCAGCGCTTGCTGGCGTCAAAATAGATACAGTTGATCCTTTAGCTGTGCTTGATCATGGCAAGTCGGCTAGGCCAGCTGCGGCTACCGCTCCTGCCGTGCAGATTCACGCCGTAGAGGTAATCGGTCCTGACGGTACAATTGCCATACCTGCTCCTTTACAGGGGACCATTGTCAGTCTTGAGGTGAGTGAGGGCGACCCCGTCCACATAGGCCAGCAGCTTCTGATCATGGAATCCATGAAAATGGAACATGTGATCTCAGCTGAAACGAGCGGCCGTATCCGCCAACTCACCGTCAGTCCAGGAGACGCGGTTTTTGAGGGCCACCCGCTTGCCTTTATCGAAGAGACTGAGGTTGAGGTTGATGCGGTAGAAAAAGCGGTAGAAGTTGATCTCGACTATATCCGCCCGGACCTCGCCGAGATCATTGAACGGCATGAACTTGGACTGGATGCCGCCCGGCCAGAGGCCGTCGCCCGACGGCGTAAGACCGGCCAACGCACGGCCCGCGAGAATGTGTACGATATCTGCGATGCGAATACCTTCGTCGAGTACGGGCCCATGATTATTGCTGGCCAACGGCAACGGCGCTCGCTCGATGATTTGATTAAACGCACCCCAGCGGACGGAATGATTGCTGGGGTTGGCCGTGTCAACGGTGATCTGTTTAAGGAGAAACCGGCCCAGTGCATCGTTATCTCGTACGATTACACCGTGCTTGCTGGCACTCAGGGTTTTAAGAACCACTACAAAAAAGATCGAATGTTCGAGTTGGCCGAACGCTGGAAGCTGCCCGTCGTCTTTTTTGCCGAAGGCGGCGGCGGTCGTCCTGGCGATACGGATTGGTCAAGTCCGTCCGGCCTCGACGTGCCCGCTTTTTACCTGTGGGGTAAGCTCAGCGCTATGGTGCCACTTGTCGGCATTACCTCCGGGCGTTGCTTTGCTGGCAACGCGGTGATCCTGGGCTGTTGTGATGTGATCATTGCCACTGAAGGCTCCAATATCGGGATGGGTGGCCCGGCCATGATCGAGGGGGGCGGACTCGGTGTCTTCCGGCCAGAAGAAGTTGGGCCTATGGCAGAACAGGTACCGAACGGGGTGGTGGATATTCCAGTCAAGGACGAAGCTGAAGCGGTCCAGGTCGCTAAGAAATATCTGTCCTACTTCCAAGGGTCGATCGCAGAATGGGAATGTGCTGACCAGCGCCTACTGCGCTATATCGTGCCGGAGAACCGGTTGCGCGTATATGAAGTCCGCGATGTCATAGAAACGCTGGCCGACACAGATTCTATGCTGGAGATCCGCAAACACTTTGGCATTGGCATGATTACTTCCTTTATCCGGATTGAAGGGCGTCCGGTGGGTCTGATTGCCAACAATCCCAAGCATCTGGGCGGGGCTATAGATTCTGACGCTGCTGACAAGGCGACCCGCTTTATGCAGTTGTGTGACGCGTTTGATATTCCTCTGCTTATGCTGTGCGATACGCCAGGCAATATGGTTGGTCCTGAGGAAGAAAAGACCGCCCTGGTGCGGCACTGCTGCCGTATGTTTGTGACTGGTTCAAGCCTGACCATACCGTTCTTCACTATCGTCTTGCGCAAGTCGTATGGGCTTGGAGCGCAAGGTATGGCTGGGGGAAGTATGAAAGCACCTGCTTTTGCAGTTTCCTGGCCCACAGGCGAGTTTGGTGGCATGGGGTTAGAGGGAGCGGTGAAGCTGGGTTTCCGGAAAGAGTTAGAAGCGGAGACAGACCCAAAAAAGCGCAAAGAACTCTACGAGCGGCTCGTCGCCAAGATGTATGAAAGCGGTAAAGCGCTCAGCACTGCAACGTATTTTGAGATAGACGATGTGATTGATCCAGCTGAGTCCCGACGTTGGATTATAGCTGCATTGCGCTCGTCGCCTCCCCCTGAACCGCGTACGGGTAAAAAGCGGCCGTGCATTGATACGTGGTGATGAGGTGTGAGCTATTTCCTGTTTGTACCAATCCGAATAACCAGGGGCACCAGGTTCTGTCATTCTGAGCGTAGCGAAGAATCTCTCCCCTTGTCACGGGGGTGATGTGTGTCGCTCGACTCAACAGGACACCTTGAAACCGTTATTCGGATAGGCTCTTAGTGCGTAGAGGGGCAGCACGCTGCGCCCTTTTCGGTCATCCGTCTAACGTCCCACAAAATTGCCCTGACGACGTTCAGCCACAGCTTTGAGGCCTTCTTTATGATCTTCGGTCTGCTGCAGCCGGTGCTGTTCTTTGAACTCGTGGTCAGTGGCGGCTTTAACGGCAGCCGCAATGCTGTCCCGCATGGTTGCCCGTACGGACTGTACGGCGAGTGGCGCGTTCTCGGCAATTTCTTTGGCCAGCCCTAATGCGGCAGCCCGTGCGTTTTGCTTTTCAGTCAGGACCTCGCCCAAACCCCAGGCATAGGCTTCCTTACCCCCAATCCGTCGGCCTGTTTGGAAAATGAGGTTGGCTCGTGGTTCGCCGATCAGACGGGGTAGCGTGGTTGTCAGTCCAAAGCCGGGATGAAAGCCGAGTTTGACGAAATTCGCGGCAAACCGAGTTTCCGGGCACAATACGCGGAAGTCTGGCACTAATGCGAGGCCAAAGCCGCCACCAATGGCAGCGCCTTGAATAGCGCCTACAATCGGCTTTTTGCAGGCAAACAGTCGTACGGCCTGGGCGTAGAGGGGGTTACCGGTCCCGACATCGCGCAAATCCCGCTCTGCCTGACCTGTATGGAAATTGGCGCCTGCACAGAAATGCTTTCCATCTGCGGCTAGCACGATAGCCCGACAGTCCATTTCCTTATCCAGATCCTCAAACGCATCGGCAAGAGATGTAATGAGTTCGGTATCAAAGAAATTATTCGGCGGTCGTTGAATCTCCGCGGTTGCAACGTGATCGGCCAGCGTTACTTCAACATCTCCGTAGCGTGTTTCCATTGGTTCTCTCCTTTTGCTTTTCAATCCTTACAGCAGGGCTCTCTTCGCCAACCGGATATAGCACTATCCTGTCGTTCTCGGTAGCATTCCCGAACCTGGTCTCATTTTCTTCTCTCCTCTATACTCCCCTTAAACAGGTTGCGCTCATGGAATTTGACGACGTCTTGGAACAGGTCTTAACGCTGCTAGAGCGCGACAAACGACGCTCCTACCGGGGAATCAAGCGGCGTTTTGGCCTGGATGACGAATATTTGGAAAACCTCAAAGAAGAATGCCTCTTCTCGCTTCCAGAGATTTCTGAACCGGATGGGCGGGGACTCATCTCAGTGCCTACCCTCGACTTCCCGACCGTACAACGCATTACACCAACATATCTTTGAACCTCTTGGCTCTGAAGTTTCACTTCTGTTCTTTGTATACTTTCGCGTTACATTGTCATAACAAAAGAAGCTCTTGCGGAAGAAATTCTTATCATGGACTATCAACTTTCCCTTCGCTTGCCAGATTCTCTTACGAAGACGCTCGATGAGGCGGCTATACGGATGGGGTGCAAGCGTTCCGAGGTAGTCCGTTTGGCGTCAGAGCCACTCCTTGGGACTCATGCAGACTTTCGCCCTATCGAGCGTACACGTGACCTTTTGGGGAAAGTTAAAAGTGGAATTTAAGACCTCGGCGAACAGCATCGTGACAACCTCAAGGCCAGACCTCGCCACAGGCACTGAGGTTTGGCATGACACAGATTTTCCCTTAAGAAAGGACACTCATGTCCGGACAACAGATTATTGGCCCCACGTCTCATTATTTTTACTCGCAGCGTCTCAAGCTACAGTACGTTGATTGGGGGAATCCTGACAAGCCATTGCTGGTCCTGATTCACGGTGGACGGGATCATTGCCGCAATTGGGACTGGGTGGCCCTAACGCTGCGTGACGACTACCACATCGTTGCTCCGGATTTGCGCGGGCATGGAGACTCAGAGTGGGCGCGAGGCAGCGAGTATTCGATGATTGAGCACGTGGTCGATATTGCCCAGCTCTTGGCTCAGCTCGATTCGTTTCCCGTCACCTTGATTGGTCACTCACTCGGCGGCGGCATTGTCCTCCAGTACACGGGCGTATACCCCGAAAAAGTTACGAAAGCAGTGTCCATTGAAGGCTGGGGGCCTCCCCCGCAGATGTTGCAAGAGCAGCCGACGCACGCCTATGAACGCATGCAACATTGGGTGACGGAAATGCGTGGATTCGCTCGTCGACTGCCACGCCACTATAAGACACTGGAGGAAGCAGTGGAGCGCATGCGTTACGCTAATCCGCATCTTAGCCCGGAACAGGCCCGCCACCTCACTTTGTATGGAACCAACCGTAATGAGGACGGCACGTATACCTGGAAATTTGATAACTACGCGCGCGCGCGGTCGCCCTATCGGTTCAACATGGATGACGCTCAAGAAATTTGGAGGCGGATCACTTGCCCGCTTTTGTTGATCCGGGGGAGTGAGTCATGGGCGGCTGATCTTGAGAAAGACAACCGCGCGAAGGCGTTCCAAAATCCGGAAATAGTAACAATCCAAAAAGCTGGCCATTGGGTCCATCACGACCAGCTCGCTGAATTCCTCAAAATCACACAAGAATTTCTCGCGTAGGGGCGAGGTTACCTCGCCCCTACGCCTTCACGATGAGAGCATAATCGGGGACAAGACTTTTTCTTGGAGCCAGTTCGATAGGCCGGTCAAGCTCTGGGCGTTGATCTCG
>CAZXFE010000009.1:29117-35372 GCA_964639795.1 uncultured Enterobacteriaceae bacterium
GACTTTTTCTTGGAGCCAGTTCGATAGGCCGGTCAAGCTCTGGGCGTTGATCTCGTGGCCCATATCATATTCCCGGTACGTGACCGGCGCTTTTACATCGCGCAGGGTTTCAACCGACTGGCGCGCGCGTCCCACATCAACGAGTTCGTCTCGACTGCCATGCTGGACTAGCACTGGAAGCTGCTCGGTCGCCGGCACGTCCGGCAATACAGTCAGCATATCTTTGGGTAACCACGAGCTGAGGCAGGCCAGACCGGCAAAGCGTTCCGGCTCGCCCAGGGCCAAGCTGTAGCCCATAACGCCGCCTTGGCTGAAGCCGAGCACGCTGAGTTTCTTGTTATCAATCGGATAGCGCTTGAGTGCGTCGTCTAGAAAGGAGCGGAGGGATTCGCGAGCGGTAAGCACGGCCTGCAGGTCAATCGATCCTCCTGCCGTAATCGGAAACCAACCATGGCCGACCATATTCGGGCCGAGCGGAACCTGGAGTGGGCCTTGTGGACACACAACCAGAAATTGCCCGCGACACAAATGCGGGGCGAGGCCAAGCAAGTCGAGGGAGTTCGCCCCCCAGCCGTGTAGCGCGAGTATCGTCGGATGCGGACCTTCTCCCTCTGGCTCAAAGACGGTGTGGATAAGATCCATAGCTTTGCGATCTCCCTTGCTCCGTGGAGTAGAACTACTGCTATCGGAAAAGCAGAAGAGGGGCAAGGAAAGCAAGGAGAATGAGGCTCTGAATTATTTTTTTGTAACCTTTTTCAGGAGTAATTCAATGATCTGGTCGGGGGCAATGCTTTCCGCCTCCGCTTGAAAATTTAACAGACAGCGATGTTGCAAGGCCGTCAGGGCAACATCCGTAACATCCTCAAAACTCACATGCACCCGTCCATCGAGCAGCGCGTTGACTTTCGCGCCTAATGCGAGTGCCTGCGCCCCACGTGGACTGGGTCCATAGCGGAGATACTGCGCAACCTCAGGTATAGGTAAATTGGTATTGCCTGGAGTTGCGGCTTCAATAAGCCTGGCAATATAGCGGCTGAGTGGCGGAGCTAATAGGACTTCGCGGACGAGGTTCTGCATCTCTGCCACCACAGATTGTGCAGAGTCTGCAGAAAGAACTGGAGCGATCGTATACTGGGCCTCGGTTGTTGTCCGAGCAAGAATCTCTGTCAGTTCGTCTGCGGTTGGAGAGTGGATGATGAGTTTCAACAGAAAGCGGTCGAGCTGCGCTTCGGGTAGGGGGTAGGTGCCTTCGATCTCAACCGGGTTCTGGGTTGCTAGGACAAGAAAGGGTGGGGCGAGAATATGTGTCTCGCCAAAAACTGAGACCTGCAGTTCCTCCATGGCTTCGAGCAGGGCGGACTGTGTTTTGGGCGTTGCCCGGTTAATTTCGTCTGCCAAGAGGATATTGGCAAAGACTGGTCCGGGTTTGAATTCGAAATAGCGCCGACCGTCCGTTCCTTCGGACAGTACTTGGGTGCCAATAATATCTGACGGCATGAGGTCTGGAGTGAACTGAATCCGTTTTGAGCTGAGCCCAAGCGCCTGGCTCAGCGACTTGGCCATCAAGGTCTTGCCCAAGCCGGGGACGCTTTCAATCAAGACATGCCCACCGGCAAAAAAGGCGGTCAAGATCTTACGCACGACAGCGTGTTGACCAACGATAGCCCGGCCGATTTCTTCTTCGATCGCCGTAAAAAGCCGCCGAAAATCTTCAACGCGTCTTTCTGGTGATGGCAATGATGGCATGGTTCTCCTACTGTAGGATGGCTCGATATTCGAGTGGAATGGGTTGCTGTAGTGCGTTTTTCTCTTCCGGATGGTCAGTCAGTGGTGCATTGCTGTACGGGATGCTGGGGACTGCCCGGCTGGCATTTTCCGTTCTCTTCTCACTGCTTGCATCCGTTTCAAGGTCAGTTGGAATGCGGACTTTGACAAACCGGGCATCTTTGGTCAGGAATCCACCTGGCTGCTCGCCTTTTTTGTAAAAACGCTCGCCCTTGCCCTGCCCGCTTGCTTTTCCAATCTGGTTTTTTGGTTGCCGTCCTGATGGATTGGGCTGTTGTGGTTGTTGGCCAGCGCTGGCGTTTTGAGTGGCCTGGTGCTGTGACTCTTGACCGCCTTTTCGAGGATCAACTCCTGACGGGCTGTATTGCTTGTCGGGCTGCTGAGCCGATTGCTGCCGTTGATCCGAAGAGTTCTGCCCAGTCTTTTGCTGGGGAGGGTCGAATTTAATACCGCCGCCTGATTCTTTTGGCTGAGGTTTTTTGTTTTGCTGCTCTTTTCTGTCCGATTGTTCATCTGATGGGTCCTGGTTTTGGGAACCCTGTTGTGGCTCGTTCCCTGGAGCAGCAGACAGCGCCTTCTTGAGCTGCTCCAGGTTTTCATTCGCCTTGGCAAGCGGGTGATTCTCCGGTTGGGGTTTGTCGCCCTGATTGCCCGGGTCGTCCCCTTGTGGGCTGTCACTCCCAAAGAGTTTGAGATCGATAGGCAGAATCTGGGGTATCGATACGGGCAGGTTTATCCGTTTCTGGGCCTCGTCAATAAGCTGTATTTGTTGTTGTGGGGTGAGGGTCGGATCTTTCAGTTCTTGAGTTAAAACCAGTAGCTGCGCTCCGGTTTTCTGCGCCTCAGGGGTAGACTGCGAACGCAAGAGAGTGCGAGCGATATCCTCAATATTCTGTACGAACGTCTCTAGGGCAGGGGCTGATTGTGGGACTAAAGCTGCGTCTCCTGCAGGTAAAAAGAGAAGGAGCATACCACTGAGAACAGCACACAAAAAGGCTACGGGGACGCGTCTATCAAGCTGAAAGGGCAGGTCGCGCTTAGGTACAAAAAAAGCGGCTTTGCCGGCTGCCTCGCTTCGGAGTTGAGTCAAAAAGGACGCTGAGGCCGCGGGGTGTTCTGAGGGAGGTGAGGGTGGCAGAGTCACCAGCGTGAGAAAACGTTCCTTGCCATGCGTTTTCTCATCCAGAAGGGTGGCAATCGTTTCTTGAGGAATGGTCTTTTTATCGTGCCCGAGAGAGTTCAGCATGAAACACAAGACAATCAGTGGCAGAATCAAAGCAAACACACTGGGCAGGGAAAAGCTGTACAAAAGAACGTCGGCGAGAAAAAAGAGCGCGACCCCCAAGGGCAGGAAGAACCCCAGCGTATTCATACGTCGCTGTCGAAGCGCGCGGTAGTGTGTGCTTGCGATGAGTTGTGACAGCTTGTCCAGGTTATCCATATTTAAGAGCGCTGTTTCTGAAATCGACGCACCGCACGATTGTGGTCGGCGAGCCGCGATGAAAAGACGTGGGTGCCGTCTCCTTTGGCTACAAAATACAGATAGTCCCTTTTAGCTGGGGAGAGCACGGCCTGAATGGATGCCAGACCGGGATTGGCAATCGGGCCGGGTGGCAGGCCGGTGAAGAGGTAGGTGTTATACGGGGTTGGGGTGCGTAAATGACGACGGGTGATATTGCCGTCAAAGTCGGCAATGCCGTAGATCACGGTCGGATCGCACTGCAGCGGAATCCCTCTTTGCAACCGATTGTGAAAGACTGCGGCAACGAGGGGGCGTTCAGAAGCCGCTCCAGTCTCTTTTTCAACAAGAGAGGCCAGGGTTAGGGTTTGATGTGGAGACAGCCCGTGCTCCTTCGCCTTGTGGTGCAATGCTGGATTGAAGACTTCGTGCAAGCGGGTAAGCATACGTCCGAGTATGTTCGCCGGCGTGGTGTGCCTCGAAAAAAAATAGGTATCGGGGTAGAGATAACCTTCCAGCCCGTGTGATTGCAGGTTCCATTGAGCCAGAAACTGCAGGTCGGTATTCAGGGCAAGAAAGCTTTCCTGCGGACCGAATCCTTGCGCTTCCAATTTGCTCGCAATCTGTTTGAGCGTCATTCCTTCTGTAATAGTGACAACATGATGCGTGACCTGTCCGCTCGTCAGTGTATGAAGTAGCATACGTGGGGTCAGCGGTGTCGAGAGGACGTATTCTCCGCTTTTGATTTGTCTGTCCTGACCAGTGAACTGCGCCCAGAGGCAAAATGGCTGCATACTGGCCAGAATCCCTTCAGAAACCAGGAGATTGGCCGATTTCTGCAGGGTACTGCCTTGAGAAATAACAATACGGGTAGGTTGGGGCAAAGCGGGGCCTGGGGTGACGAGAAATTGGTAGACGTAATAGGCGGACAGTCCGCTGACGCCGGTAATAAGACAGGCAACAAGAAGCAGGGCCTTTTTCACTACAGCCCAACCTACCATCGGTCTAGGGTTGAGACAATGTCGTGTTCGTGAAACGAAAATAGACTCTTGGTTGCTTGACTTTTATGTATTCTACAGGCATTTCCTGGTACCGTTATGCCTCTAGCGCACCAGAACGGCCAGGTTCAGGTCCTGATTATTGCCCCTATTCTTGTTCTGTGTTTTCTCGGCTTTGTTGTTCGGGCGGGAAGTTCTAGCGTTGACCCCACGCTTGCAACAAATGAGATCAGTGCTCAGCTCGAACGGCGTTTGCGGGAGATCCAGAAGAAAATGGATTTCGTCGAGGAGCCGGTCTGGAATTCTGAAGTCGACGTTCTCGTACGGGCAGAAGGTGAGGAGGAGCAGTCTGTCAGTGTCACTACCCCCTCGCTTGCGCGTCCTGGTGCTCTAACACTAGACCTGCGTCAAACGGTACATTTCATAAAACGGAATGAAACGCTTGGAACCATTCTGAAAAAAGCGAGACTTCCGTACAGACAGACGGCTGTATGGATAGATGCAGCACGGAAAATGAATGAGCTCCGGCGTTTGCAACTCGGGCATGCCATGACGCTATCGTACGATCACGACCAACACGGGAGCCGAACCCTTCGGACCGTTTCGTACGATATTAATAAACGCTCACTGCTTGTTCTTGAGAGGGGTGAGAACGGACACATTGAGTCGCGGGTCGAGACGGTACCGACGACCCTTGTGTGGCGAGCGGTTGGCGGACGTATCCGGGGCAGTCTATACCAGGCGGCAACGAGAATGGGCGTACCGGCTCGCATTGTTGACGATTTGGCAGATATGGAGTGGGATCTCAATCTTTCTTCCGAGGTGCAGCCTGGAGCGATGTTTAAGATCATTTTCGAAGAGCTCCAGGCTGATGGAAAAACTCTCGGTTCTGGTAAAGTCTTGGCTGCAGAAATTGTGAATAATGGCAAGACGTATGCGATGTTTTGTGTTGGAGCCGAAGAAGAGGCCGACTCTGAGTGGACAGGAAGAGGGGCACAGTTCCTGCGCTACCCCGTCCGCTACACCCGGATTTCATCTGTCTTCACTGACGCCCGGTTTCACCCCATTTATAAACGAAAGCGCCCGCATCGTGGCGTAGACTTTGCCGCGCCAACGGGAACACCCGTACGTGCGGTGGCCGACGGGACTATTACAAAAGCGGGCAGGCAAGGAGCCTACGGCCGATTTATTCAGATCGCCCATGCGGGAACGTATAGTTCGGCCTACGCGCATTTGCGACGTATTCGGAAGGATGTGAAAGTCGGGACTGTTGTGAAAAGAGGCCAGATCATCGGCCAGGTCGGATCGTCTGGGGCAGCGACTGGTCCGCATCTGCATTTTGAGCTGCATAAGAACGGGAAGTATATCAATCCGTTGAAAGCAAAGCTACCTACAAAGAAGGTCGTAGCACGAGAAAAGGTGCGCGAGCCGCTTGACCCACAGATCGCCGCGATCACAAAGAAGCTAGAAGAATATCTGGCCGCACTCAGTGTACACAACGAACCGGCTAGCCGAACATATTCAGCGATCCCCATGCTTCAGACTGATGCGCGTACAATCGTGGACCCGCATGCGTAACGCATAATCCCGCTCTCCCCGTTTTGTCCCATTTCGTCTCATGTCATGCTATGATGTCCTTCACAGTGCTGCCTGTACGAGGTGATGCACTAAGCCGGTGCGATTATTATTTTTGGTTGACTATATGCGCTCTCATACTGAGAAACTTCGTGTTCGCTGGGTCGATACCGACGCCTCTGGCCGCATTCACTACACGGCAGCGTTTCGCTATTTCGAGACGGCGGAATGGGAGCTCATGAGACAGGTCGGTTTCCCGTTGTCTGATCACCGAAAAATATCCGGCCTGCCTCGGGTGAATGTTTCGGCAACTTTCCACGCCCCGCTGTATGTTGACGAGCCTATCGCTGTGACGGTGTGGGTTGAACGGATAGGCACTACGTCGATCACGTTTGCTGGCGAAATTTATCGGGAGGAAGAGCGCTGTGTCAGCGGGGC
>CAZXFE010000010.1:0-5669 GCA_964639795.1 uncultured Enterobacteriaceae bacterium
CGTTTCTGTTTGCGGACGCGGACTTGCTCGTTCTCTTGCATAGATCGGAGGTCTTAGCCCACATCGTCTATCGAGTCAATATAGAACACCCATCTTCCCAGTTATTTTAAGCTCTTAGAATAATAAATTCATGCAGACCTTGAAATTGTCTATTAATTCGCCTGTGCATGGAAAGAAGGTGGTGGTTGTGAGTGGTTCTGCCTTGTTTGTCGGGACCCGGGCTATTTTGTTAGCCCTCCTTTCTTACTGGAGCGCCATGGCGCTTGCCCTCCCACCCTCGGCTGTATACCTCCGGGCCCAATCGATTCGGCAGAAACCGAAAGGACAGCTCCATTTTCCTCATATACGGTGATTGCCCAACGCGATATCTTCCATTGGGTCAAAGCACCCGACAACACAAATCCGTTTACCCGGAAAGTCTCAAGCGGGCCGCTGAAACTATGGAGAACTGCCGTACACCGTGGAATAATCTGGACCAGCCGGGAAGGCTGGCGCCGCTTGAACGTAGCCAGTTCTTCTTTTATACCCGCCTGTTTGCCCCAGATGTGTTTTTGCAGTTGCTCCGGACTCATACCCTGACTTTTCTTGCCCTGACCTTCTTGCATATCGATCCACTGGCGCGCAAATTCGACAGCTTTTCGCATCGCGGTCTGCAGCTGGTCAATGGTACGGCCGGAAATGGCATCTCCGAGCCGCCGTTTGAGTAAGCCTCGATCGGTCCGCTCGACCTCATCTTGAAAGTAAGCATCATCAGCTAGCTTTTCGAGTGCCTGTTTGACCGAGGAAATTTTAGCAGCATCGTTCTGTTGGATGCGTGTGACAAGCGCATGGAGCAGCCCACATGGCTCACGCCATTTACTCCCGGCTTTTGCCGCAGGCGCAAAATAAAAGACCTGCCGTGAGCGCGCGCGCCCACCACATTTCCACCTCCTGCTCAAGAAAATCTTCCCCTTTATGTGTACCAGTGGCCTTGCCCGCACCGTTTTTAAACGCCTCCGGGTCGAGTGCCACCTGACCATCTCCGTAGTCGGCAAAATGCTGACAATACTCGCCAGACACGGAAGTTCGTGTGCGAGCTGAAACGTGTGCAGGAGGGAGGGTGCATGTGTTGCCGGAGCCAAAAGGAACGAATGTAGCGTCGCCGCTAGCATGACAAACTGGACAGCGGTATCCCACTCCTCGGTCGCCGTAGCCAGAACCTCCGGACGAAATTGGCTAAAGTCTTGTGTGAGGAAGCTTGCAATCTCTCCGTCCGCATGACGAACGTGCCGCCCCAGCGCGACAGCGCGACAGCGCGACAGCGCACAGCAACCAGGCGGGAAGATACGGCAGGAAGTCGGGATACTCACTTCCTGACAAGCGGCCAGATGAAAAGCTAAAGTGAGTTTATCTCAATACAGCAGATGCCAGATCCAGTCGCACAGCCCCATCAGTAACCGCCTGCCATAATAGTGGCGGAGCCTGCTTTTTGGCGGCATCGTCTAGCCTGAGCGGATACAGACCAGACTGCTTTTCTTTTTTCGCTTCTCCTGAAGTCGATTTGTGTGGGGCGGCCTTGGGCAGCTCGCTCGCCTCTTGAACAACAGCCTCAGGGCCCGGAGCCTGTTGTTGGGGCTCACGAGGTTGTGTCACAGAGCCAACGTGCATCCCGTTTGTTGCGGTTTCAGCAAGAAACACTTTTTCGGCGGAGCAGACGTCGGCTGCGACTCTTTTGCAACAGGCGTATCTGCCGTAGACACCGCCCCTCCATGAGCTAACATCGCCACCAGCTCTTCTGGTATTGCAGCATGCGGTACGGTCAGCTGACCACGCGACGCAGCAACTGCGAGCTGTCGGCAAAAGGTTTGGGTGACAGTATCTTGGAGAGTAGCCCAGCGCTCATCGTCCACCTCATCCGGACAGTCGACTAAGATGAGTAAGTATGCAAACGGATGTATATGCTTGGCCAATCCCTGCGCGTCCAGATGTGGATCCGGCCAACTGGTGTCGCCAACAGCCTGACGCAGCTCTGTTGCCGCATCTTGAAATGTGGTTTGCGGACCAAACGTTTCCCTCTTGAGGTGCCTCATCTGAAGTACGAGATTGAGAAAACGCAGCGCCGACTGGGTGAATGCCGTGAAGGCCGGCTTTTTCTGCTCTACTTCAGCAATCGTTTGTAAGACGGTCTGGAACTCGCTGAGCTTGGTAATATCATCCGGCCTGGCTAAGGACGGGACGGCAAGCGAGTCAGCCAGCTGCCAGACCTTGGTGTGCAGAGTAGGGAAATTCTTCCGTGTATGGAGTAGATCACTGACGAGGTTCTCAGACATACGCAAAGTTGGTCACCCAGTGCAAGCGTTCACTCACGTCATACATATCGACATTGCCGCGATATTATTTACCTCTCTACACTTCCCCTTATGTTTTGCGGAGTTTACGAACATCCCCGATACGCAGGGTGAGACCGGTCCGATCAAAATACTCGAGCAGGGGAATTGCTGTTTTGCGGCTAATGCCCAGAAGATCGCGGAACGTGGCTGCTGCGATTTCTCCATGGGTGGCGAGATAGCCGGTCAACGCGGCCTTTGCCTGGTCTAGAATAGACGCACGCAGATAGAAGTCGGGGGTAATCTTCACAACGGCCCCGCGAGACTCCAGCACGGCCAAGAAATCGTACAGTTGCTTGCGAGGCAGACAAAGATCTGCCTCTAATCCCTTCACATCGGGTGGCGTCAGCCCACCGGCTTGCAGTGCGCGTTCAAGTCGCGCTGCAATATCCTGTTCCTTCGGGCTGAGCGTGACAGTGTGTGCAGGCAGCAGCAGCACGCTTTCTTCACGCACAACCACCTCCTCGGCAATCAAGCGTTCGGTCACAGTCCGAAAAATCTTGGGCGTCAGCGCGAACGGCAACTGGCTCCGAATCGATTCCATTTCCATCCCGCGTGCCAACGGCGTCTGGGCATGAAAAGTGGCAAGCAGTTTCTCCACCTCAGCCCTCAGTAGCCGCCACTTTGTGACGACAGAATATGCCTCTGGATGCTGTCCATCAGGAAACGGCAAAATAGCCGCCTCTTGCCCAAGGAGGAGAACGATCTCTTCTTCTTCCGCATTCACACCGTGATAGATTTCTGCCACGGGAACGGCGAACTGTGGACACATTTCCAAGTAAGCCAGACAGGCCTGGAGCAAATCTGGTGTACGCAGTGCTTCCAGCCGTTCAGTCACCTGTATTTCAGCTTTCCGATGGCGTTGGGCAAAGGGATGTACAACCTCGCCACCACCCAGCGTTCCTTGCGCAGTTTGATTCCGAAGCACGAAGCGGTCGCCACGCAAAGCAACTAGAGGTTCGTCGGCTACGATCTGACACAGCGCTGTCGATTTGGACGGCAGGACCTCCCGCCCACCGAGCAGAATAATTTTACCGATGACTTCGGCCGTACCCAGATGGATGCGCACCCGCTCGTGACTCACAATCTCGCGACCTGCACCTGGTCGGATTTCAACCAAGGCATCAAAACGTTTCGTGGAGAGAAAGAGCTTTGGGTGACACACCACATGGCCGCGAGCAACATCGCCTTTATCGAGCCCGACCACATTGAGCGCAACCCGTTGCCCCCAATGCGCTTCAGACACAGACTCTCCGTGGACGTGGAGCGAGCGGACGCGGGCCTCTTTCCCTGACGGCAGTACCCGCACGGTCTCACCATCGCGGATAGTCCCAGCAATGGCCGTTCCGGTAATCACCACGCCGTGGCCTTTGAGCGTAAACACCCGGTCAACCGGGAGGCGGAAATAGCCGGGTAATGACGGCCGCGTATAGGTTTCAAGCTGCGCAACAATTTGGCGTTGTAAGTCGTCCAGCCCCTGGCCCGTCACACAGGAAACGGGCAGAACGGGTGCGCCTTCAAAAACCGTATCAATGGTCAGAATTTCGATTTCTTCCCGCACCTCTTCAATCCGCTCGGGCTCCACCAGATCGGTTTTGGTAATAGCGAATACGCCCTTCTGAACTCCAAGGAGGTGCAAAAAATCAAAATGTTCTTCAGTCTGCGGCATGACCCCATCGTCTGCCGCAACCGTAAACAACACCAGATCAATGCCTTGGGCACCAGCCAGCATATTGCGGATAAAGCGCTCATGGCCGGGCACATCGATAATCCCGGCCCGCTCCCCGTTAGGTAAATCAATATACGCAAAGCCTAGATCAATAGAGATGCCACGTTCCTTTTCTTCTTTGAGCCGGTCGGTATCTTGGCCAGTCAAAGCCTTGAGCAGCGAGGTTTTCCCGTGATCAATATGTCCGGCGGTTCCAATAATATGCGGCATACAACGTACCCCAGTCGGCCCGCATTGTGTCAAAAAGACGGAGGGAAAGCAAAAGTGGCACCGCTCAATGGGACCGAACTCATGCTGATCATTAATTAATAAGGGGAATAGTCAGCCGCTAGGCGGGCGCCGCCCGCCGAGAGACCCAACAAACGCCCTCCTTTCTTTCCTCTCTGGCTTGCTCCTGACGGACTGTGTCTCGGCGGTAGAATCCGTTGGCCTTGATCCTCAAATAGACTTTCTTCACGCGCTGCGCCCTCGGCGTCCAGCGCTGGGGCTAGATCTGATGGAGGAGTTGCGGTCCGTGATAGCGGACCGCCTCGCGCTGACCCTAATTAACCGACGGCAGATTAACCCCAACCATTTTGTCAGTCGTCCAGGGGGCGCGGTCCATCTTAGCGATGACGGAAGAAAAGAGGTCATTGTCGCGTTCCAGAAACGCAAACAGGAAGAACTTTAAGATCCCACCCTGGATCAAAAAATCCCAATCGGTCTAATTGCCCATATTCAGGCACGACTCTTAGCCCGCGTTTTACGGCGTGATATGGAAAACTATCTGCCCTTTTTGTATCGGCAAGGAGGAGCCATCGTGCAAGTGCTCGTTGCCTATGACGTCACTACCGAGAAAGAGGATGGAAAAAGACGACTTCGAAAGGTCATCCAGGTGTGCAAAAGTCGTTGTTTGAATGCCTCGTCGATCAGGCGCAGTACGAACAGCTCATTCGCGAATTAGGGCATTGTATTAATGAGAAAGGGCATAATCTTCGGATCTATCGGCTACGAGAGCCAAAAAATAGGTATTGTCAACATTTTGATGTTCATCCGTCCGTTAATTTTGAAGATCCCCTTTTAGTCTAAACGCGAACCACAAGCGACGGCCTCAAACATGTGAGGATCGCGATGTCCTTAAGGTCTTATCAGCCAACAAGTTTTCCTGTAGACATTCATTCCTGGTGCGTTACCAAAACAGGCGTTAGGATCGATCCGCGGAAACAGGCAAATTTCTTTAATCGATTTGAGGACTTGGGGATTACCCATAGCGCCGGCCCTTCGGGATCGGTGAGGATTGAAACAAAGATTGCAGACTGTTAACCCTCGCGTTCGAGAGCCGGCTCTCCCTTCTCTGATAGCCTCAGACTTCTCTCATATCCTCGTAATTCTTGCCCCCTGTTGGCAAACTACCTATGAGTCCTTTCACACCCAGCCGGCCAATCGCGCTAAGTCTCTAATCCATAAAGGAAGAAAGCGCGCCCTGGAAAATTCGAACTTCCGACCTACAGATTCGTAGGTCGGGTGAGCGAAGCCTAACCCGACACCATTGCTGTGAGTGATTCGATCGTCTCACCTGCTGCTGCTGCTGCTGC
>CAZXFE010000010.1:5679-23612 GCA_964639795.1 uncultured Enterobacteriaceae bacterium
TGAGTCCTTCCACATCCGTCCGGCCTACCGCGCTAAGTCTCTGAATCAAAGGGGAAAGAAAGCGCGCCCTTGAAGATTCGAACTTCGGACCTACAGATTCGTAGGTTGGGTTAGCGAAACGTAACCCAATACCATTGCTATGAGTGAAGGGTTCTTTGCCTCTGCTATAATAAGAAGCCAGAGAGGACAAAACGATCATCTATGCTACTCATCCTTGATGTTGATTACACCCTGAACCAATTCTATCCTCCGTCCCTACCAGACATTGCCCCAGCAGGCCTAATTGAACAAAGCGGGCCATCCATGTGGGAGTGGATTATCCAGCACCTCAAAGAGGTTGAATATCCCGTTTGGGAAAAAGCTGTCGAAATCGTCCACTGGCTGCATCAGTGTGAACCAACGGTAATTGTTAGCACAGGGCGACCTGAAGCCCTTCGCGCCGTGACCGAATGTTGGCTACGCCAATACTTTCGGTTTGATACACTGCTGATGCGTCAGCCGGACGACTTTCGCCCGAATGCCGAGATTAAGCAGGACGCTTTGCAGAAAAATATCGTGCCGCGCATTGGCGAAAAACAAGCCTACGCATTTGAGGATGATGCGACCACAGTGACAATGTACCAACAAGAGGGGATTCAAACGCTGACCGCCCCAGGCTGTTGGGAACAGCTCCAGCCGCATATAGAAGAGAGGGACCCGGCAACGATTCACTCGATCCTTGCGTCGTACACGAGGCTGGCCACAGAGGACGTTTAGACCTACGGAGAGACGAGAAGTTGATCAGCTCTGCCTTTATCTCTCTGCAACATTGCTCTTCAAAACTGAAATCCCCGGCACACTGCTCATAAGGCAACTTCAGCAAACGAAACCGTGCCATGAAGGCATCCAGAGGAAGGGAGCGCGCCTTGGCGCTCCGCGTCTGAATCGACATGTCCGGGTTCAGTGCAGCCAGCTCTTTCTGCGTCGGGAAAGGGGAGTTGAAAATCAGCGCGATCAATAGGAGCCCGCTCACAACCGTCCATGTCATCCGATTTGTCACCATACCGATTTCACACTCCACCGGTCGCAAGAATTCCAGAGTGCCGGGACAACAGCGCGATGGGTGTGCCAATGCAACAGTCGAGAAACCTGTATATATTGGACAGATCTTTCTGAACGATACCAGGGGTAGGAAATTTTAGCCGGGTGTTTTAGGAAGGAAACGACCATCGTGCCTACATCTTTTTTTCCGGTTCACGCACTATGAACACTCTGAAACAACTCAGCCACGAAGAAGCCACCAGGGCGGCCCGCACGACACTGGACTCCTACGATCAGGTTGCAGAAGCATTCTGGCGCGGTACCCAAAACCACGATGTCAGTCAGAATCGGTCTGCCTTACTCAATCATCTGCACGGTCCCGTTCCATACCACATCCTCGATTTTGGTTGCGGTCCGGGCCGTGATCTCAAGGTCTTTCGCGAACTGGGCCATTTCGCTATCGGCCTCGACGGCGCTGAACGTTTCGTCAGCATGGCCAAGCAGTACACGGGCTGCGAGGTGTGGCAGCAAGACTTTCTGCAACTCGATCTCCCGACTGCACACTTTGACGGTATTTTTGCCAATGCCACTCTCTTCCACATTCCTAGTCAGGAGCTCCCCCGCGTGCTGACCCAGCTGTGGGAAACGCTCAAGGCGGACGGCGTACTGTTTAGCTCCAACCCACGCGGCAACGATCACGAGGGCTGGCGAGATGGACGCTATGCGAGTTTTTATACGTTTGAGACCTGGCAGCGTTTGCTTATTGACGCCGGCTTCCAAGAAGTCACACATTATTATCGCCCGCCGGGACAGCCGCGACACCAACAACCTTGGCTGGCAACGGTGTGGCGGAAGGCGTCGGGATAGCTGTGGCTACTTATACCGCCTGGCGTTTGTTATGCAGCGGCTATTCTACAACTCGCGAAGGGAGAATGAACATGCACAGAAGACAATGGACTGGCTGTATTTTGGGTCTCGGGGGTCTCCTATTGCTGCTCAGTCTGACAGGTCCGACCTGGGCGCAGGAGTCACAGCGAACGGTTGACAGCTTTCTGGCCGAAAAGCGCAACGGCACCATGGCCACCATTCGAGAGGATGGCACATCCCAGCTG
The DNA here is from genome assembly GCA_964639795.1 of uncultured Enterobacteriaceae bacterium. Classification (GTDB taxonomy): domain Bacteria; phylum Desulfobacterota; class Binatia; order Bin18; family Bin18; genus Bin18. Next base: position 7,812 of record CAZXFE010000010.1, read on the forward strand.
ACGCCGGTGTGGTTTGTGTGGGATGGCCAACAGTTTTTTATCTCCATCACAAGCGAACGTGCCAAGTATAAAAACCTGGTCCGTGACGCACGCGTGAGTCTGTGTGTCGACGATGTGACAGGTTTCGGCTACGTCACGGCGGAAGGCAAAGCCGAAATTAGGGAAAAGGATATTTGGGACGATACACGAAAAATCCTTGTCAAATACCGAGGCGAGGAAGGCGGCGACGCCTACCTCAAGACTATGAAAACACAGCCACGTGTTCTGGTTGTAATGAAACCCACCCGTATAGAGACGCGGGGCCTGGCGAATAAGTAGTCAAACCCTATGACAGCGGTCGAATAGTTCCGCATTTCCAGCAGGAGGTGAATTGGCCTTCGAGCCCTTCTCCACACTGTGGACAGTGCCAAGACTTGGGCGGTAACGGCCCGGAGAGGGACCCCTGGTCATACGCTATAGCAGTGCTTCGCGCCTGGTCGAAGTCTGCATCGTTGACCACCCACACAGAAGGATTGGTATCAGCAGTCACCGGGATAATGCCACGCAGGGGGAATAAATGCTCGCCCCGTACGACGGTCTCAATGCCTTCGGCTTCGAGCAACCCTTTGACCAAATGCGCTTCGGTTGGATTGTGAGCTGTGTACACACACTTCATATCATAACCACTTGCGCTGTGTGTCTATTGTAGCAAGCTGTCCTGATCCAAAACAGTCTGGGGCTATGGGAAAATGCCTAATTCCTTATATGAGACAGCAATCTTATCGACCGCATCGACGAACGCTGCGGTGCGGAGATCGGGGATGTTTTGGTAGGCGGTGATCATCGTCTCCTCTAAGCCCGAGTGCACGAGATCGACTTCGTCCGCCCCGTGCACTACCTCTTCGCGTTCTGCGGCAGACAGGGTTTTGCCGGTCAAGCGTTCGACCGTATGCATCATCCTGTCAAAAGCCGACTGTTCGAACCGCTTCCCCATGCATCCGACACGGACGTGCGCTAGGTTTTTGAGCCACTCAAAATACGAGACCGTTACCCCGCCTGCGTTGAGGTAGACGTCAGGAATAATCAGGAAACCTTTGTCCAGAAAAATTTTCTCAGCCTGGGCAGTCACCGGACTATTGGCAGCCTCAGCTTACACTCCATTTACACCCAAATTACACAGTTTTGCTACGACTTCAGCGTCAACTCATCCTCTAGTCTTGCTATCACATCAACAGGAGGCAACGTATGCAGCACAACACCGCATCTGTTATCAGCGTACTCGTCGGCGGCTTACTCGTATTGGCGTTGGCCGGATAAACCGAAGCAAAAGAGGTTAAGTATCGAGAGCGCGTTGCTGGCACTTTTACGGCCACACCTATCGATACCACTGGAAATGAAACCCGCTACGTCGTCCGCGCTCGTCGGGAAAACGCATTTAGGTGGTATAACGGGCGAGAGTGTTATTGAGTATGAACCTATTCCCCTCATTCCGCCGAATAACTATCCACAAGTAGACCTAGCAGGGAGCCCTGAAGTCCAGGTCGAGTTCACCTTCGTTGCAGGAGCAGGAGTTAAGACTGCTCGTCGAAGAGACCAGCTCCTCCTCTGTCCTATCTTGCCGGTATTGTGCGTCAATCCAGCAACCGGCGCGGGATTTTTCCAAAACACGGGCAACTTTATCGGCGGCACGGGGCGATTTGTTGTAGTAAGTGGAACATTTATTACCGCAGGAACCGTCGCCACCCTCCTCCTAAACGCCGACTTTACCCCCGGGTTTGGTCTGACTCAGTTGAAAATTACGGATACCTTGCTCCTACCTTTGGAGTCTGGACCACAGACTCCAAAGGTAGGGGCGACTTTCAAGCCGGCTGGCTCGGAGAGATCTCCACAGAGGTGCCCGGCCTCGAAGTTCCAGCCGGAGAGTATAAAATTCGGATGGGCAAACAATTCATCGAACGCATTACGGATGGCACGGGCGAGAAACTCGTCTTGGAATAATTGGAATAGACAGTCCGACAAGTCTAAATATTGCTGAAGTCCCCGCCGCGGCCTTTGCCACTGGCAAAGCGTGTTGCTCCCGCTCGGGCTTCTTGCTTGATCGGCACTAGACCTTCCCGACCTTCATTAATGAGGGCTTCGGAAAGGTCTAGTGCCCACTGCTTGTAAGCCGACGCCCGGTCAGCCCTCATACAAAGCTGAGGAAACTGGGCAATATCGCGCGCTATCTTCTCTGCTTCCACCCTAGCCTGTCCAGCCGACACCACACGGTTCGCCAAGCCGAACTCCAAGGCTTCCTGAGCATCAACTGCTCGACCAGTCAGGATCATGTCAAGCGCGCGACTCATACCGATTAATCGGGGGAGGCGCACTGTGCCACCATCAACCAGCGGCACCCCCCAACGCCTGCAGAACACCCCGAACTGCGCAGTCTCAGACGCAATGCGCATATCGCACAGCAGCGAGAGCTCTAGTCCTCCCGCAACGGCATAACCTTCTACTGCACAGATAACAGGCTTACTCAGAAACATTCGGCTGGGCCCCATGGCGCCATCCCCTTCAGGTTCATACAGATTTTCCAAGCTGCCTTCGGATAAAGACTTCAAGTCGTAGCCCGCACAAAAGGTCCCATCCGTCCCACAGAAAACAGCCACGGATTGTTCGCCGTCTGCATCGAATTCAGTAAACGCCTGCTTGAGGAGCCCTGCAGTTTCATCATCCACGGCATTCCGACGCTCAGGACGATTCAGGATAATAGTCGTTATCGGACCATCTTTTTCTACGAGTATTTTCATAGCAGACTCCACAAGTATTCTTACTGTTCGTTCTGACTATCGTAGCTCGGGTTAGCGAAGCGTAACCCCACACCACCGGGCACAGGACAAACGTGCATACTTACTGACCTCTTACCGGAATGCTGCAATCACTTCCTGCAAGGCAACCATTTGGTTACCGTTGGCCGATGACGGTACCAGGATGGGCGTCTTCAGGCCCGTATCGTACCAGGCTTCCACCCCTTCTCGAACCTCAGACACGCTGCCGTATAGTGTGACCTGACGCAGCCAGCGATCTGACATCAAAGACGGAATCTTATCCTCTTCTTTGTCGGCCATGGCTTTTTGGATGGCCTGCATTTCCTCTTCATACCCGGCTTCGATCCAGTATTTTTGATAATTGGGCAGCCGAACATAGGTGCTGAGCGTTCGGCGATGCACTTTTGCTGCGGCTTCTTTATCATCCGTAATCACGGTCGGGATCATATTACCGACAAAGAAGTCGTTGTCTTGCATTTTCTCCTGAGGCAGAAAGCTCAGCGAGGTAGACATATGCGACAGCGCAGCATTGGCCCACACCGCGCCTTGGGAAATCTCTGCCGACAGCTTGACCATGGCTTTTCGTAAGGTGGCCAGAATAATAGGCGGCAGAGCGTCTTTTCTGCCCACGCTAGCTTGCAGGTCTGAGACAAATTGGCGCATGTCGGCCAGGGGCTTGCTAGCCTGCACCTTCAGCCGGTTCAGCATAGGCCCGTGACTCACCCCAACGCCGAACCGAAAACGTCCACCAGATACCTCATGAATAAAGGCCGCCGTCTGGGCGTAGTCATACGGGTGGCGCGTATACATATTGGCGATGCTGGTGCCGAGGGGAATCTCGTGAGTGGCAAAGGCCAGGGCCTCGCACAGTCCCAAGCCATCCCCAACACTTTGGCAAAAAATGCCACTAAAGCCTTCTTTTTCGATCTGAGCTGCAACCTCCAAGGTTGCCGTCCGCCGTCCAGCCACTGCTACTAATGCGATTGCCGGCTTTTGAGCCATAGGTCCTCCTTCTGCGTACTTGTCAGAGCAATACATTCTTGAGTAATGGCCGGATTGTATCTGGTGTGAGCAGGGGTGGCTATCGGTCAGACGATTTTGACGGTGCGCATGCCGAGCTGCGTGAAGCACCAGCACTTGCCGCCGCCAAGAAATTCCATGCCGATGGTGCAGTCAATGTATTTCAGGGTCAGGTTTTCCAGAGGCAATTCTATTCACTGCGACGTCCTACTCAGGCCCCAATGTTTGCCGCGCACCATGGCGGACGTGGATGATATGGAAACGGCGATCCTTAGTGGTGAAGAAAACACCCTAGGCATAGAGGCCTTGTCCGTAAAGAAGCTAGCGGATTTCTTCGTCAAAGGCGTCATTCTCGCGGGCAAGCGTGCAGCGGCGTGGTATGGAGCGCAGGGTTTTCACCGCATCGACCAGCCTGTCATACCACGCCGCCACGGCTTGAGGAGCCTCGGCGGCGCATGTACAGGCCGCTCTTGACACCGGCAATAACTTCCAACCGTTCCACGGCATCCAGCAGTTGCTGGTACGAGTAGGCATCCTGCACGATAAGCTCCGCCTTGCCGTTGATAGTCAGGACTTCGGGCCGGCCGGTTTTCTGCATCTGCTTAAGATGCGCCTTTGCATGACGCTAAAAATCGCTCAGGGAATGAATATCCGTCAGTTGAATCATAGCGTGCTCAGCAAACATAGAATTAACAGGTAATTTAATGCTACCCGAAGACGCGTGACATGACAAAGAAGAATGTCGTGAGAGAATTTCGTTCCCAAACTGATGAGAGGAAGAGTAGTTTTGACAAATCCAGTTTGGCCGAACGAAAAAAGGCCGGCAAGGCCGGCCCTACAGCGGTTTACCTTCGGGTTGCGGGGAGGTAAACCGCTGTAGGGTACGCTCATAGAGTGTACCCTAACGAGAGCGGATCGCTTTACACCTCAATCCGGTCGTAATACCGAATACTCGGCGGTCCGGTCAATTTGGCACCGAGCTCATTCAGTACGCCAGTCTCCTCCCGCCAGCTCAAGTATTTTTGGTAATGGTCACGCGTATCCCAGCGTTCATAAAAAACCAGGTTGGTTGACTCGTCGAGGTTGCCGTAGATATCAATCCCCTGGCAGCCGGTGTAGGCACGTGTATCCGGGAGCGCCTTTTTCAGAAAGGCTTTGACCTCGTCTACGCATTCCGGCTTGATCTGTATTTCAAGCATCACAACGGTTGTACCCATTCTAGTATCCTCCCTTTCTAGAGATTTGTATGGGTCTTGGCTCGCACAGCGACAGCGGGAGATCAACCCCTGGACCAGCCGGTGTCTCTTACGATAATAGAAGAAGGGTCAGAGAATCAATCGAAACGTTTTATTACGTTTCATAAGGAGGTCGATATGCCACAAGTGATAGGCGGAGATTTTGGTAATATCAAAGAAGAAGAATGGCACTGCGGCGAATGCAAAGATGCTGGAGCCGAACACAAAGACACCTTGGCCAACGTACTCATGCATAGTGCACTGAAGCATGATGCGTGGGAAACCGATCAAGATAAAGACAAAAAGATTGTACGGGTCAAGTCAAAAAAGGCAGATCAGGCCTAGCGTCAGCTTGCTTGGCTGCATATTCAGCTGCATGCGGGCATGCCTGCCTGTTTGTTGCAGACACAATTGTCAACTTCATACGCCACGTCATGCGACGCAGCGCCATGGCCGACATCAATACTCGGCCATGAGGGCATCTCGAAGAGCGATGAACGCTTAGTCACTGCTGAACTGCGTGAATTACACGGTATAGAATTAGATCACTAATGACGAGCTGTACGAGCCACAGGCAAAATACTGACATACGGTAGCGTATAGAGTCTCGACTCAGGTTCCGGTTATCTCTCGTGAGCCAACAAATGGCTTAGCGGGGGAGACCAGCACAGAGGAAGGAGAGGCCTATGCGTAAGCTGATTGTGCCTACGTGGCTAGTGGCGCTAGCGCTATGCACCAGTACCACGGCTAGGGCTGCGATGATCGAAGTGCCAGGGATGAAAAGCGCCCAAAGCGGCGTCAATATTTTTCCGGCTGGAAGTGTGTTACCGGGACGATTACCATGCAGTTTGATGCGGGTAACCCAATTGTCGTCGCGTATGGGCCCGAGCGAGACAATACGGTACCGACCTGCGGTGGTGCAGCTAACGACTTCGCGCTTCAGATCAATTATAACGTTCTCGGTCCGGGAGAACACTAGGCAGTTGTATTCGACGACGGCGTTGAGTTTGACCGGATGACATTTAATGTGGCAGACGTAGGAGTTAAGTTTCTCAGTGGAGTCACGGCCTGTTGGCCTTGAGTAACGGCCAACAGGCCGCCTTTGCATAGTCGGAAGGACAACAAGGACTCGTTATAATAGGATTTTCTTCACCGTCTGGTCCATCTCCGAATGGCCTGTGTGCTACAAATATCGGAACGGTAGAGGACCCTACCCAGATCCGAATCGCCTTTCCCGAAACCTGGTAGGTTACAAATCCAAGTGATGCTAAAACCCTCACGATCGATATCACACCTGGCGGAGGATGGATTTTTGCATGCTCGGTAAACCTCGATTTTGTCCAATATGGAGGCCAATTCGAAGGGATCCGCTATGCACGTCACGGGCATGTTGTACGTAAACGTCAAATGCAGCGACTATGAGCGCTCACATAGTTTTTACGAACTGCTCGGGCTCCAAGTGATATGGGAAGTGCCGTAACGGAATACGCCCGAAATCGCCGCCGCCGTGGCCATGCCGCCTTACCTCGTACGCGGTGCACTCCTGCAGGTAGAGGGATCACCGACTACGACGCTCATGGATCTGCCAGGATGGAAAGAGCCTCGCGACAATGACCCGCCGTATCCACATCTGTATCACCTCGGAATCGCTCGGATCGCGCTACTCGCCAGCGATCTGGCTGCAGACGTGCAAACGCTAAAGGCATACGGGGTGGAATTGATTTCTGAGCCCGTCCTGCTCGAACCGCCCGCGCGTGGTGTGTTTCAAAGATCCGGACGGCACTGTGCTGGGAATGGGTGAGGCGGAGCAGCTCTAGCTTCCAAAATCAGAGGACCAGAGGATCAATCATTCGTGAGCAGCAAGAGCCCCTTGCTGGTCTGCTTTCCTCCTTTGCCTTTTTTGCCACAGATTCTTTTCCCCAACACGGCTTCGGGCCTTGCCGCCCCTCCCTTACTCGCATATGCAGCCAGTAATACCAACTCACAAAGAAGGAGGGCGGCATATGAGTTATTGGCAAACTGAATTCAGCGATGGGGTTGTGATCGCAAAGTACAACAATCCACCTATGAACTATTTCTGTGCTGAGGGCACGCAAGAGTTATGGAAGTTGATCGAAGAATGGCGCGATCCTTCCGTTCGAACCGTTGTTTTGACCGGCGCCATGGAAGGCAAGTTTATCACCCACTACAGCGTGGAAGAGCTAGTTGATCTCGCCAAGGATCGTGAAGCCATGCGGCTGGCGGGCACTTCGCTCACCACCGGCTATCACAGCATGCTCAAAAACCTGAGCGACTTGCCCAAGGCCATTATCGTGGCCATGAACGGCGATACCATGGGTGGCGGCTTTGAGCTGAGCCTGTCGTGTGATCTGCGCATTGGACAAAAAGGCGACTACCGGTACGGGTTTCCGGAAGTCAAACTCGGCATTCTTCCTGGCGGCAGTGGGACACAACGCCTATCGCGGCTGATTGGGGTCGGACGGGCGCTCGAGTTTGTCATTCGCTCGCGTGTAGTGCCACCCGACGAAGCCCTTCATTTTGGTTTAATACACGAAGTTGCCGATAGCGCGCTGGAACGGGCAACGGAAATTGCGCATGAGATTGCCAATTTCCCGCCGGTCGCTGTAGCGCGGGCCAAACACGCGGTCCATGCGGGCAATGACACGCATCTCGCAGCCGGACTCGATATTGAAAGCTCTGCATTTCTAGAGACCATGATGTCCGACGACGGCCTGCTCGCAATGCAAACGTATATCGATCTCCCGTATGACAAACGGCGCGACTGGCTCGATAACCCCACCAACCCAGGCTATACGGGCAAATAATTTCTCCCTCATCTCTAGTCCACGTTGCTCTGTTACCCTCTCCCACTGAACCCGTTAGGGAGAGGGCAGCGACTGCTAAAGAGGGCGGAGGCGGTTCAATCGCTTCGAGCTCAGCAAACCGAGTAAAATCCTTCACATTGAACGTATAGATTTTCTTCACTCCGTTGCCAAGCATCGCAGCAACCGACCGAACATCAAAAAGATCACGGCCCATAGTAAGCCAGTGCGCAATCAAGGCGCTCCAGCGGTCGACAATATCCAACGGGGCTGGCAGCTGAGCAACACCGGGGCGCGCCCGGAGACTGGCCAGCTCGGTAAAAGCTTCGGAGGAGGTGAAGGGAGTGCTAACGCGGTGGGGATTGGTAATGATGGCGTAGAATTGGGAAAACTCCGGCGTCACTCGCCTGTGCTTGGTCAACAAGGCCAGCGCTGGCGGGATAGCGTGGGGGGCGTCAGGAAAGAAGGAACAGACGAGGACGTCCGCGTCTATGGGGGCGAGCTCAGTTGTCACCCTCCTCGTAAATTTCCTTCCGGCTCAATGTCCCGTACACTGTCCCATCCCGCACGCCGAGATGAACGAGCATGCGGCCATTGACACTTTTAGCAGTCAATTTGCGCGCCATCTCAGCGACCACCTTCAACCCACGGGCAATGGGCTCAGGGAGGTCTTTTACGTCAATGCTTTCCATACTTACAGTCTCGCTTCTCTATATTATACTTCAGCATGCAAATACATGGGTCCTTTCCACTCACAGTTAAAAACTGGCTTGCTAATAAAAAATGAGATATGGATTCGTGGTTAGTAGTTCTCATGGGACGACCAACAGTTCTCGTATCTCTCGTTTGCTCATTATCGGGTGTCGTTTTTCGCAAACCACTTTTCTATCTTGTAGGGGATCACGCTAAATTGGGAGTATCAGATTGAAGATCTGGGTTGATGCTGACGCCGCGCCTAGGCCGATGAAGGAAATCGTCTTCAGAGCGGCGTTAAGACTTGAGGTAGAGACCGTCCTGGTGGCGAATCAACATCTCCAGACTCCAGCCAGCAACCGCTTCATTACGTCCGTGCACGTAGAAGGAGGGCCAGACGTAGCTGACGAGTACATCGCCGAGCACGCAGAAACGGGGGATATAGCCCTCACCGCAGATATTCCGCTGGCCTCGCTCCTTGTGGGGAAAGGGATCCGGACGATTGATCCGAGAGGCAAAGAGTACACGCAGGAGAACGTGGGAGAGCGCCTGTCCATACGTGATTTTATGGACCAGCTTCGCTCCGCAGGTGTGGAGACGGGCGGCCCAAAAGCCTACGGCACCAAAGAAAAGCAGGCGTTCGCGACCACATTTGACCGGGTTCTCACTCAGGCCATTCGAGCCTAAAGGACAATAGTTGCAGACTGCCGACAACGACAAATTGAAAATAAAACCCGCTACAGATACTCCTATCGCAACCGTTATGCTAAGCATTAGCGGCGTCTGCTACATATAAAAAACCTCTCTAAAAGTAATAGAAAAGCGCACCCATGGGATCTCTGTAGATATAATACGGTGACAATGTTGCATCTGAGCCTAGGTCTCATAGAATTCTAATACACAATCAAAAATGTAAGAAGCGTTCCCATATCCTCGTCTACGACGTAGTATTTTTAGCCTCTATTTTTTTGAGGACATCGGTCACTAGATCAATCAACCAGTGTGTAGGTGCCACATTATAGGTGGCATCTAGCGCGAAGAATACATAGAGCACCGTTGCAAAAAAAACTGCCATATAGATAACGTAGGCAGAGCCTCATCTGTGGGCGATTAGTAATTGTTTCCTGAAACGCCTCCAGTAGGTCAGTCGCCGTTCCTTCATGTCCTCTAAACAAAGTGCCATCGGTCGGGCTAGTTCTCGATTACAGAACTCGTCAGAAGCTGGTCTGATTACGGTGTCCTCAGCATTCTGAACGTTTTTTCTAAATAAGGGTAGCTTTTTAATCCGACTGCACCTGTCCCGACGGAGAATGCGGCCTGGTTCAAGACTATTGATTCGGGGGAGTGCTTGCCCAAGCTGCATATAAGCTTGACGCTGTTCTTTGGACTTTGTTCGGATCATCTTGAACAAGGGGAAGTCGTCCTTGTGTGGAGAGCGATAGGACAGCTGACACCCGAACGGGTATTTAATTTACACCGGGTTTCTAGCATTGAAAGCGTCGGCTCATAAACGCGCATTGAAGAAGCGATACTCTCAGACAGAGAGGTTGAAACCCTGTTCTCCAACCTTCAAATCAAGGAATTTATAAGCCGAAGCGAACAGGAAGTTGCCGGTTATGCGACTGTTATGAAACCGGTCTTTAAAAGCTGGGAGACGATGGACCTGACCGAAAATAACATCAAGCAGCTACACCGTGACTTGTTACAACACACAGGCAAGGATCAGCGCCACCGGAACGCTTACAAAATACTCGCCAATCATGTCGAGGCATTCGGTCCGGACTGGGAAAGCCTCGACGTGATATTCGAGAACGTCACGCCGTTTGAGACACCCGAGAAAATAGCGGGCCTCGTCACGAGGACACGAAACATCCTTCAAGATAAGACACTGCACCCGCTTCTGGTGATTTCTATTTTCGTAGTTGTGTTTTTGGCGATTCATTCTTTTCAGGACGGGAACGGCCGTTTGTCACGTGTCCTGACAATGCTGCTGCTCCGGGCCGAGTGCGCCTATGTTCCCTACTCTTCCCTTGAAAGCGTGACTGAACGTTGCAAAGAAACATACTTTCTGGCGTTGCGTCAGACGCAAGGGACGATCAATAGGAATGCGCCTGACTAGTACCGTGGGTGACCATTTTTCTACGAGGGCTGCAACCACAAGAGCTCCGGCTGGACGCAAAGATTAAACGAGAGAGGATCATGCTTGGCGAGTCGCCCTCTCTGTCCGTTCAAACCTTGGACGTTGGGCGCGAACACGGCCGCGTCACAAATGTCGACGCAGTCAAAGACCATATCAAGACGCTGACAGCGAACGGCCGCTTGGACAGGCACGGGTCCGGTAGAGGAGCATGGTAATCGCTGACTGAGGTTAGCCTGCGCAGTAAATGATAGTTGAGATTGAGGGAATGCCCCTCACCACGGGCGCCGGAACTCACACTTCGGAAGCTTACCCTGAAGCGCGTCGATACCACCCCGGCTGGCCAGCGTACTGCGCAAATTGAGTACACGTAGACCGGATAGCCCCTCCAGATGGACAAGGCCTGCGTCACTAATACGGGTATCATAGAGCCACAGCACCCGCAGGCCAGTCAGATGCCCCAAATGGGCGAGGCTCGAGTTATTTACGCGCGAGGCAGAAAGCTGAAGGAATTGAATGGCGTTCGGGTCGATCGCACGGAGGGGCGATAGATCCGTTGACGCTTGTGGGTTGACATTGAGCCGGAGTTCTTTCCCCGCCGGAACCGCACTGCCGTCCTGCGCCCGACCAATGGATTCCCAAAAAGCGTAGTCGTCCGCATGGTGTACGCCATCTCGTACAAAGAGTTCACCCATTGAACGATCCGTGGGGAACTGGATGGTTCGGGCAGGCAGAAGCACACTTTCTTCGGCAGTATCGCCGTTGTTCACACCAATCACGGCCAGGGTACTACCTTCCTACGGAGGGGATCTTAGAATGCATAACAAAATTTCCTAGAATACGTTGTCGGCGCCCGACCCCCCTGGATTCCCGTTTCCACGGGAACGACAGTCCTGTTTGTGTCATATCAGCGAAGGCAGGTATCCAGACCTACGAGACAAGACAGGAATTCGTTGATAGCCCTTAAGCATTCACGTCAATCACGACGCGACCACGGACTTGCCCTTTTAAGATCTGCGGAGCGAGCTCCAATACTTTTGACATGGGTTCAACAACCGTCATAGCATCCAGCTTTTCAATCGGCAGATCTTGAGCCAGCCGATCCCAAGCAGTCTGCCTCTTGGGATTCGGGCATACCACCGAGTCTACGCCAATCAAACTTACGTTACGCAGGATAAACGGCAGGACCGAAGTCGGTAGACCGGTTCCCCCAACCAGACCGCAGGCGGTAACCGCCCCGCCATAACAGGTCCCGCGTAGGACCGATGCCAGGGTTTCTCCACCAACCGAGTCCACTCCGGCCGCCCAGCGTTCGGCATCAAGCGGACGGCCCGACGGAGTGGCAAGTTCAGCCCGTTCAACAATCGTGGATGCACCGAGTCCGGTCAGATAGTCGCGCAACTCCGTTCGACCGGTTGAGGCCGCAACCCGATGGCCGAGTTTGGCCAGCACCGCGACAGCCACGCTGCCGACGCCACCCGCAGCACCCGTCACAATAACCTCTTTCTCTCCAGGTGTGATGCCCATGCGTTCAAGGTCCAAAATGCATAGCATGGCGGTGTAACCAGCAGTACCCACGGCCATCGCTTGTTTGAGGCTAAATGCGTCAGGGACGCGGGTTAGCCATTCAGATTTCACACGCTGTTTCTGAGCATAGCCACCGCCGTGGGTCATGCTCAGTTCCCAGCCAGTGATGAGAACATTGTCGCCAGGCTTATAATCCGGCGAGCTTGAGGCTTCGACCGTCCCGGCCAGGTCGATGCCACCGATCATGGGATACGTGCGCGCAATAGGCGCGGTGCCGCTGACGGCTAAGCCGTCCTTATAGTTGAGGGTTGAATAGGCGACGTTGATAGTGACATCGCCCTCCGGCAGGTCGTCTATTGTAATTTCTTGCAGCGAGGCCGAGATCTTTTTCTCAACCCTATCTATCATGATTGCTTTTATGGTCTCACTCATGCGTACGGACTCCTCGGTCTGAGACAGTCAACAAATCTTTCTGAATGCGAGGAAGGCAGGATACCCGCCCCTAAACGATAAGGCTACTCCCTTCGCAAACTAAGACCGAATCCCCTAACTCGTTTCCCTTGCTAAGCTTGCATTGTAATCCTGAGCCTGAAGCGAAGTATCTAGCGCTCAGGAGAGATCCTTACGCCATGCTCAGGATTACACGGCATGAAGCGCGACTTTCCGACCAGCATTATCAGAAATAGAAAAATCCCCCCTTTATTAAAGAGGGGAAGCGCAAAGCGCAGGGGGGATTTTAGTCTCTCGCGGATATGATGACTACCAAGGATCTCGACTAAATCGCTCGATAGGCAGCAAACGACTGGGTTGACGACCGCGCAGTCGGATCAGTCACCACATTGACCACGGCTGGCTTGCCGGATGCCGCTGCCCGCTCAAGCGCAGGCCGGATATCTTCCGGTCTTTCAACAAACTCACCGTGGGCACCAAAGACCTTGGCCATCTCGTCATAACGGCTGAAACCCAGATCACGCCCCGCTGTCATGACACCAGCGCCAGCCCAACCGCCATTATTACTAATCACGATAATGGCCGGGATATTCTTGCGCACCATGGTGTCGATTTCCATGCCATTCATGCCAAACGACCCATCACCACTCAGTACGATAACCTGCGTGTCCGGTTTGGCCACTTTCGCTCCCAACCCAAAGGGAACGGCAACACCCATGCAGCCGTTGGGTCCCGCGTTGACCCGGTGGCCCGGCGCATTGGTCGGAACTGACTGACGCGCAAAGTTCAGAATTTCATGTCCATCCACTACAATAATGGCATCCCGATCCATGAAGTCACGGACTTCTTTGCACAAACGCAACGGGTGCATAGGTGACGTGTCCGCATTCATAATGGCTTCCATTTTCTCTTGGGAGCGCTTGTCGTGGCCGCGCAGAGTGTCGAGCCAAGGCAATTCGGCCCGGCCACGGAAAGAGTCACTGCCCTCGTCCATGAGTTGACGCAGGACCGTTTTGGCATCACCCACAATACCAACGTCCACGGCACGGTTGCGGCCAATCTCTTCATCCGAGATATCGACCTGAATCATTTTCACATCTTCGGCAAAGCGCGGGGCTTGTCCGAAGCCGAGAATGAAATTCATGCGGGTGCCGACAATCAGCACCACGTCAGCCGCTTTCCATGCCCGGTTGCGCGCACCGAGAAAGCTCAGCGCATGATCCTCAGGAATTACGCCACGGCCTTGGGGCGTAGTGTAAAACGGAATGCCGGTCATTTCCACGAACTCTTTCAGTTCTTGCATCGCACCCGACCAGATAATGCCCGTGCCAGTGATAACCAATGGCCGCTCAGCCCCGCTGAGGAGGGCAATTGCATCCTTAATGAAGCCGGGATCACCGGACACACGCGGTGTTTTGTGCGGTCGCTGGGAACGTCCAACCTCGTTTTCTTCAACCACGTTGTACAGGACGTCACCTGGCAGATCGACGTAGACAGGACCCGGTTGGCCGCTGGTGGCGACCCGAAAGGCTTTGTTAATGATCTCCGGAATGCGACGGACATCTTTGACCCGCTCAGACATTTTGGTGATAGGCTTAAACATGGCCACCTGATCCATCTCTTGGAATGCACCCATACCGTCCTGCGAAATTGCGCTGGCTCCTCCTAGTGCGACCACGGGGACAGCATCCAGATAGGCATTGCCCACGCCGGTGATCAAATTTGTCACACCAGGACCGGAGGCAGCAAAACACACACCTGGCCTGGCGAGCACACGGCTGTATGCGTGGGCCGCCATAGATGCCCCCTGCTCGTGGCGGACATCTACCGAATTAAAACCAATCTCAATACACTTGGCAGCCACATCCACCATCGGCCCGCCGGTGATATAAAAAACTGTATCAACGCCTTCGCTTTTGAGCGATGTGACTACTAACGAGTTACCGTCAACTTTTGCCATATTCAGTCTCCCCCTTCTCTTATGTTCTATGGCGGATCATCTTATCCCTAGTGCGCACCACAATTCCAGAGGTGCGACGTAAAATACCTGAATTGCCCAGACACTGCATTCGTAGCCCTCACATCACACCTGCACCACGAGCCGTCCGTCCGATCGAAACGCTACACCCATTGCCTCGGTATTGTAGACAAAGCCAGTTCGACCAAAGGGATCGAGTACAATGAGACCGGCCTCGGCCTGTGTTTGCCTCTTGAGGATATCCAGGGCACTTTGGGCTGCCTGTAACGGGTCTTTTCCGCCCCGCATCAGCTCAACCACGGTACGGGCAAGCGTCGCGCGAATAATGGCTTCTCCATCTCCCGTTGCCGAACAAGCGCCAACCACGCTGTCCGCATAGGTTCCTGCCCCAATGATGGCCGCGTCACCGACCCGCCCAGATTGTTTATAGAAAACACCTCCAGTTGAGGTCGCGACTGCCAAATCGCCTTTTCGATCTAGAGCGACTGTGCCAACCGTGCCCGGTTCGCCTTTGGTTCGTTGCGTTTGCCAGCGCTGTTGTTGACGCTGTGTGACCAAGTCTGTTGACGAGGTTTCAGGAAATCTTTGATCCCGTGCAAATCGCCGCGCGCCTTCACCCACCAGGAATACGTGTCGTTGGGCTTGCAAGACGGCTTTGGCCAGTAAGATGGCATTCTTCACATTTTTAACTGCCCCGACTGCACCCACCTGATAGGTGGTCCCATCCATCAACGAAGCATCAACTTCGACCGTTCCATCTTCTGTCAGACACGAGCCAAGACCAGCGTTAAATAAGGGATGGTCCTCCAGCACGACTGTTGCTTGGACTACAGCATCCAGCGCCGAACCATCTTGAATAAGAACTTCCCAGCCAGCGAGAAAGGCCGCCCTGAGTCCGTCACGTCGGTCGGCTTGCAGCTCGGGCGGTGTCACTGCGCCGGCACCACCGTGGATGATGAGGGCGGGAGTCATGAGGAGAATTGCACCTATCAAAAGAGGACGGGGCGACCAGTCGGTCGCCCCGTCCGAATGGTCAGGCTCCAACCAGACGCTAGCTTACAAATCCAACGTCTGGGCTACAATCTCGCGATGCGTCGGCGCGCTGCCGAACGCCGCTTCTGAAGCAAGGCCGCGTCGATAGAACAAATGC
>CAZXFE010000010.1:23622-35248 GCA_964639795.1 uncultured Enterobacteriaceae bacterium
CAATACCGCCATGCACCTGAATGGCTTCGCTCGTCACGGTTTTGCACATATCACTGCAATATGCCTTGGCCATGGGAACGGCTTGGCCAGCCTCGTCCACGTTTTCATCAACTGTCCATGCCGCGTAATAGGTCAGCGAACGCGCATTTTCGACCTGAACCATCATATCTACGCATTTATGTTTAACGGCCTGAAAGCTGCCGATCGGTTTGCCAAATTGCACACGTTCTTTGGCATATTCCACGGCCATATCTAACGCCCGCTGCCCGGTGCCTACCATCTCGGTGCACAGTCCGGCCATGGCTTGGCCCAGTACGCGTTTGAGAATCGGCCAGCCTTTGCCCACCTCACCGATTACGTACGAGTCAGCCACGCCGACATCTTGAAAGGCGACATGGCACTGGCGACGAGTCATATCAACGGTTTTCAGTTGCGTGACTTCAACCCCAGGCGATTTGGCATCAACCAGAAAGAGCGTAATACCATCCTCGGGCGACGAGCTTTGGCTCGTCCGAGCCGCAACCACAATATGGTCTGCTACATGAGCATCAGGTACGAAGAGCTTTTCTCCAGACAGCACAAAGTCGCTGCCTTTTGCAGCTGCCTGCATGCTGATCCCACCGGCGTCATAACGACCGCTCTTTTCCGCTTGAGCCAGGGTCATGAGCAATTCCCCCGCACAGATCTTGGGCAGCAGCGTAGACTTCTGTTCGTCCGAGCCCCCAACAATCACGGCCGCGCTTCCCAACAGCACGGTCGCAAAAAACGGTCCCGGCATGAGCGATTTTCCCATCTCTTCCAGCACTACCACCAGGTCAAGAAAGCTGCCGCCAATGCCGCCTTGTTCCTCAGGTATAAGAATCCCCATCCAGCCCAGCCCAGCCGCTTTCTTCCAGAGTTCAGTGGCATGCGCGCTGTCATCTTCCATCATCTTGCGCACGAATGTGGTTGGACATTCAGCGTCGAGGAATTTGCGCGCTGAGTCGCGTAAGAGTTCTTGATCTTCACTAAAGCCAAAATCCATAATTCCCCCTCTTATCCTTTTGGAAGCTGCAAAACGCGCTCACCAACAATATTACGCATGATCTCTGAAGTCCCCCCTGCGATGGTGTACAGACGGGAGCCCAGAGCGCGTCGCGCCCAGAAACCATTATCAATTCCCCGCTTTTCGCCCAGCGCGCACTGACTATACGGTCCCAGAAGCTCCATCGCAAAATGCGCCATGCGGATATAGAGTTCACTGCCAGCCAGTTTACCAATCGAGCCCTCCGGTCCCGGGGGATTGCCGCGTAATTGCTGAGTGAGCTGCCGATATCCGTTGAACTTCAGCGCTTGGGTTTCCACATGAAATGCGGCCATTTTTTGGCGAACATCAGGATCGTCACCTGCCGGCTGACCGTTGACTTCCATCTCTTTAATAACGGCTTTGAGTTTGTCCAGCATAGGATCCAGGTTATACACCATGCCAAAACTCGCCCGCTCGAACATGAGCGTTGTAATGGCTACTTGCCAGCCATTATTCCGTTCACCGACCATATTGGCTTTGGGAACCCGTACGTCTTCAAAGAAGACTTCGTTGAATTCCGCATCGCCGGAGATTTGGACCAAAGGCCGAACGGTCACACCCGGCGAATGCATGTCAACTAATAGATAGGACAAGCCTTTGTGTTTTGGCGCATCCGGGTCAGTCCGAACAACTAGGATACAATAATGCGCTTTATGCGCAAAGCTCGTCCACACTTTTTGGCCATTGACCAGAAAGGCATCACCATCATCAACCGCGCGCGTTTGTAGCGACGCTAAGTCCGAGCCTGCGCCCGGCTCGGAATAGCCCTGACACCACAGCTCTTCAGCGCTGAGGATCTTGGGCACATAACGTTTTTTCTGCTCATCCGTCCCCCAGTGCATCAGCGTCGGACCGACCAACGAAATGCCGAGCGGATTGGCCAGCCCTGGCGCACGCACGCGGGCCATCTCTTGTTGATAGATAGTCTGCTCCATTACGGTGGCGCCACGGCCGCCATATTCCTCTGGCCAATGAATCCCTACCCAACCAGCGCCGTGGAGCTTCTTCTGCCAGTCGAATTTGATCTGAAAGCGTTCTTCCTGGTTGATAATCTCAAAGGTGTCCGGATCATATCTGTCCGGCGGATGCTCTTCGAGCCACGAACGCAATTGCTGCCGAAATGCTTCTTCTCTTTGGGAATAATCAAAATTCACGCTGTGCTCCTATGGCGAGGGAATGTCGCGGGCGAATTATAGTTTTTGGTCGGGGCAAAGGAAAGGGGTTGGAAGAAAAGAGTATTTTTATATTTCGGGGTTTTAGAGTCCCGTAGTCTGGATGAAGTGTCAACGGAATCCGAGATTTCCTCTACTCCGCTCCATCCAGGCCTTAATATTTGCTATAGTGCTAGCCGACGCAGAAAAGGAGACGCTTGGTATGACTGAACACGTATTACACACGCCACTGTGCGACATCTTAGGCATCAAATACCCGATTCTGCTGGCAGGCATGGGGGGGGCATCAACACCGGAGCTGGCTGCTGCAGTTTCTAACGCTGGCGGGTTGGGCATTCTCGGTGCGGCTGCTTTGAGTCCGGATGAATTGTCCGAATGGATTTCCCTGACGCGCAAGTTGACGGACAAGCCGTTTGGCGTTGATACCTTGCTGCCGGCCAAGGTTCCTTCGGGCGGATCAAAATCGGCAATGCGGGCCGAACTCCCACAAGCACACATCGATTTTGCCAAGAGCTTTAAAGAACGTCACAACATTCCTAACCCTGACCCCAAAAAATATCCCTCACGCGGTGGCTTTGCCCTGTCAAAAGACTTTTTCAAAAAACAAATTGAAGTGATTTTAGACGAAAAGGTGCCGGTATATGTGGCCGGTCTGGGCGACCCGTCATTCATCCTTGAAGATGCGCATGCCCGCGGTATGGCAGTTATGGCTATTGCCGGAGCAGTCAAACACGCTAAGCGGTTTCAAGAAGGCGGCGTGGATATCATCATGGCCCAAGGCACAGACGGCGGCGGGCATAGCGGCCGGATCGGGACGATGGTCTTGGTTCCGCAGGTAGTGGACGCCGTCAGTCCCACGCCGGTTGTGGCCGCAGGCGGTATTGCTGACGGACGCGGTCTGGTAGCGGCGCTTGCGTTAGGCGCTGTTGGTATATGGTGTGGTACGCCGTTCCTACCCACGCCTGAGTCCGGTATCGATGACTTCCAGAAAGAAGCTATTGTCGATGCTGCCAGTGAAGATGCCATTATTAGCCGCTGTATGACCGGTAAGCCGGTGCGACAGCTCAAAAATGAATGGGTCGAGGAGTTTGAGGCGTCCGGGCTCGACGCCTTACCCATGCCGTTTCAAGGATTTATTTCCCTGCCCGTTCTTGAAGCCGCCCGGCAGGCAAAGATGAAAGATATTTACCCTGGCATCGCCGGACAGTCGGTCGGACTGCTCAAAAGCATACGGCCAGCTAAAGAAGTTTTTGAGGGGATCATTACACAGGCGCAGCACATTTTAAGCGAACGGTTTCCACAGGGGGTTTAGGCTCAGTCCTAACCCAGGCCTTTACCTCTGTCCCCAGCCCCGGCTTGACACCTTGCCCTCGCGCTGACTAATTATCCCCGAAATCCTTGGGATTGGGGGTCCGGGTGCGATATCGCCAAACATTCATTCCGACATTACGCGAAGATCCGGCAGAAGCCGAAGTGATCAGCCATAAGCTCTTACTGCGCGCCGGCATGATGCGCCAGGTCGCGCGCGGCATTTACGATTTTCTGCCGCTTGGACTGCGAGTTGTTCGCAAAGTCGAAAACATCGTACGCGAGGAGATGAACCGCGTCGGTGCCCAAGAGATCCTCATGCCTGCGCTGTGTCCGGCTGAGCTGTGGCAAGAAAGCGGCCGCTGGGATGTGTATGGCAGGGAGCTGTTGCGCATTAAGGATCGGCACAAACGCGACTTCTGCTTTGGACCGACCCATGAGGAAGTGGTGACCGATATTGTTCGGGGTGAGATTCGCTCCTACCGAGACCTGCCGCTTAATCTGTATCAAATACAGACTAAATTTCGGGACGAGGTGCGGCCACGCTTCGGCCTGATGCGTGGGCGAGAATTCATCATGAAAGACGCCTACTCCTTCCATACCGACCTGGACGACTGCCAGCGTGAGTACCGAAACATGTACGATGCCTACGGCCGCATCTTTGACCGCTGTGGTTTAACGTATCGCCCGGTTGAAGCGGACACCGGGGCCATCGGTGGGAGTATGTCACACGAGTTCCAAGTGCTAGCTGATTCGGGTGAAGACGCCATCGTCAGTTGTGACTCGTGCGATTATGCAGCCAATGTCGAAAAGGCCGAGCTGGCTCCACCGCACGGCTCGTTATCCATGCGCAGCGGAAGTCTCACACAAGTGGACACGCCCGGACGGCGAACCATTGAGGAAGTCTCCTCCTTTCTCGGTGAGCCGCCGGAGCGCTTTGTCAAAACCCTGCTGTATGTCACGGATACTGATACCGTTGTTGCCGCCTTGGTCCGTGGCGATCACGAGCTGAGCGAGGCCAAACTCAAAAACGTGTTGGGCTGTCAGTGGGTCGTGCTGGCCGACGAAGAAACCGTCCGGCAAGCGACCGGCGCACCGACCGGCTTTGCCGGACCGATCAATATCAAAGCGACCCTGATCAGTGACCTGGCCTTACGCGGAGAAAAAGGTCTGGTGTGCGGCGCGAACGAGCGCGATACCCACTTGACCGACCTTGACCAAGAGCGCGACCTGCCCGGGCTTCAATTTGCGGATCTCCATCGAGCGACAGCCGGCGACCCCTGCCCGCGCTGTCAGAAAGGCACGTTCACCGCTCATCGCGGCATTGAAGTCGGACAAACATTCTATCTTGGTACCAAATATAGCCAGGCCATGAATGCGACCTATTTGGATGCCAAGGGCGAACAGCGTCCGATGGAAATGGGCTGCTACGGGATAGGCATTACGCGTACAGTAGCGGCAGCGATTGAACAAAACCATGATGACGCCGGCATCATTTGGCCGAAACCGCTCGCCCCGACAGACGTCCATATTGTTCCGCTCAATTGGAATGACGAGACAACGCGCAATACCGCAGAGGATGTCTATGCGAAATTGCAACGGGCGGGCGCCGACGTCTTATTTGATGATCGTGAGGAGCGGCCGGGAGTAAAATTCAAAGATGCAGATCTCTTAGGCGCACCGTTGCGAGTCACTATCGGCGGCAAATCCCTAGCCCGCGGGGTTGTGGAATTAAAGCAGCGCGCTGACGGAACTATGACGGAAGTTCCCGTAGAGCAGGCCGTCGAAGCCATACAAAACGCTGTCCAAAGCCAATATGTGGCGTAGATCTAGCGAATATCTCGTATAGATCTAAGGTAAACGCGTATGACCATTCCGCCTCTCGGCAAAGAAAATAAAAACGAGCCGGCACAACAAAGTAAAGCTTACGAACCCTACGAATCCTCTAAAACCGTCGAGTCAATACGGCGTCGGTTGATTTTCCCGCTGGATGTCGCATCACTGGCCGAAGTTGACCGTTATGTCGACCTGCTGGTGGATGAAGTGGGCCTTTTTAAGGTCGGCAAACAGCTTTTCGTACATGCCGGTCCAGCCGTCGTGCAGCGTATTCAGGCCAAGGGCGGTGAGGTCTTTCTGGACCTCAAGTTCCATGACATTCCGCGCACGGTCGCTCTAGCAGCGACGGAAGCAGCTCGTCTCGGAGTAAAGATGTTGACCCTGCACGCTTCCGGCGGAGCAGAGATGATGCAGCAGACGCGAAGCGCCGTCCGCAAAGTATGTCGGGAAGAACACCTGACACAACCGACACTGCTCGCTGTCACAGTGCTCACCAGCCTAAGCCGGGACGACCTCAAACTGACGGGGGTCGGTGCCACTGTCGCTACCCAGGTTGTGCGTCTAGCGAGGCTTGCGCAACAGGCAGGAATAAGCGGCCTTGTCGCCTCGCCGCACGAGATCACGGCTCTTCGGCGTGCATGCGGAGAAAAACTGACCTTGGTAATTCCAGGCATCCGTTCTCAAGGCGCTGCACCCGACGACCAAAAACGAATAATGACGGCAAGCCAGGCTATGCAAGCGGGCGCCGACTACATTGTTGTCGGAAAACCCATTCGCGATGCCACAGATCCACGCCAGGCCGCACGGTGCGTTGTAGAGGAAATGGAACACGGGCTACGCGAGACAAGCAGGCCCGTCAAATCTTTCACGCCTGCCACACTAACGACATCTGCTTCATCCCGACAGCGTCCCAAGCGATGACGGCAGCAATTGCGTCGTTCTAAATAAGAGGCGCAAACAAGGCATTTTTATGTACTTGACCACAAAACGGCCAGTCCTACTTCGCTACTGAGGATTCTGCTGGATCACGGAATCGATACACAAGTTCGTTTTGGCGCACAAGGCCTAGCCCCTCACGCACGACTTTCTCAAGGAACTCGTCATCGGTGTGGAGACGCCGGATTCTATCTTTAAGATCGGCGCTGTCACGCAACAGGGCCCTGACATGTGCCTCCCCTTCACGCTGTTCCTCGGTAAGCTGTAAAAGATGCAAGAGTCCGCGCTGGCCACAGACCGCTGAATATAGGAGCAACCCATACAGCACAAGAACTGTCGGGAACGAGCCCCACCTTAACCACCCCACCATCCGCCACATCTGAGCATTCTACTGACTGCGAGCGCACAGAGCAACTTTTCCAGATATAAGAGAGAGAAAAGAGACGCGAGCCCAAGCTAGAGAGGAGAACAGCATGAAAATAAAAAAAATCGTCGGCCGGGAAATCCTAGACAGTCGAGGTAACCCCACGGTCGAGGTTGACGTTTTGCTCAGCGACGGGGCGTTTGGACGCGCGACGGCGCCTTCGGGGGCCTCAACCGGGGCACATGAGGCGTGGGAGCTCCGTGACCGAGCAAAAAAGCGCTATAATGGTAAAGGCGTCCAGAAAGCCGTAACACATGTGAATCAACACATTGCCCGGCGTCTCAAAGGGCAAGACGCCCTTAACCAACAGCAGATCGATAAGCGGCTGCTCGACCTGGATGGGACGGCAAATAAAAAGCGTTTAGGGGCGAATGCCATGATTGCTACTTCTCTTGCTGTAGCAAAAGCGGCAGCGGCTTCTGCCGGACGGCCGCTGTATCAGTTTCTGGGAGGCTCGCGCGCCCGCACGCTGCCTGTCCCCCTCATCAACGTTCTCAACGGGGGTGCGCATGCCACCAACAATCTCGATATTCAAGAGTTTATGATCGTCCCGGCAGGCGCCCGGTCATTTCGCGAGGCGCTTCGTATTGGCGCAGAAGTCTTTAGCGCGTTGAAAAATATTCTGCAAAAGAAAGGGCTCACAACCGCGGTCGGGGACGAAGGCGGAGTCGCCCCGGATCTCCGCTCGAATGAAGAGGCATTTGATATCCTCCTGGAATCTGTAGCGCAAGCCGGCTATACCCCGGGCCGCCATGTCTCGCTTGCCCTGGATGTGGCTGCAACCGAACTCAACCAAGATGGACAGTATGTTTTCCTTAAAGCGGGTGGCGCCACCCGGCATGCAGAAGAGCTGATTCAACAGTATATTGGCTGGGCGGAGCACTATCCGCTTATTTCCATTGAGGATGGGCTAGCCGAAGATGATTGGGCGGGTTGGCAATTACTCACCCAGGAACTTGGGACAAAACTACAACTGGTAGGAGATGATCTGTTTGTGACCAGTCCCCAGCGCCTGGCACGGGGCATTGCGGATGGAGCGGCGAATGCCATCCTAGTCAAGGTCAATCAAATAGGCACGTTGAGTGAAACCCTGGAAACCGTGGCTCTCGGCAAGAAACATGGCTATAGCGCTGTCATCTCCCATCGTTCCGGAGAAACCGAAGACACCACGATTGCTGACCTGGCCGTCGCATTAAACGTTGGACAAATCAAAACCGGCAGTGTATGCCGTGGCGAGCGAACAGCAAAATATAACCAACTGTTACGAATTGAAGAACAACTCGGGCCACGGGCCGTATATGCTGGCAAGAAGGCTTTCTCGCAGATGCGCTAACAACTAGTTTCTCCCTAAGTTTTGTTGCAGCATGTTGGCTGATCTGATAAAAAAGAAGGCAAATGGGCCTCCGCCTCGAAGGAATGGTTCACATTAAGTAAGGGGTTCCCACACTCACAACCAAGGAGGCCACTATGGCTGCAGCGAAGAAGAGAGCAACTAAGAAAGCGGTAAAGAAGGTTGCCAAGAAAGCAGTGAAGAAGGTTGCCAAGAAGGCGGTGAAGAAGGTTGCCAAGAAAGCGGTGAAGAAGGTTGCCAAGAAAGCGGTGAAGAAGGTTGCCAAGAAAGCAGTAAAGAAAACCCCGGCTAAAAAGGCCGCCAAGAAAAAAGCAGCTCGGCGGCGCTAACCACACCGCCGATACACGAGGCGGAGAACCCCCAAGAAAAAAGGCCCTAAGCGGGCCTTTTTTCTTTTGTGTATATGAAACAACAGCTCGCGACCCTCACCGCTGAGGTCACATTTCCTGAACGCAAAAAATTTACCGCTCCCCTCTTCCTGCTCCCCGGCTTGTGGTCCGGAAGTTGGGCATGGAATGAAGCCGCATGGGGATTTTCACAACGCGGCTGGGAGTGCTGGGCCCTTGATCGTTATCACGCCGAGGCCGCTTCCCAGCGCGGCAAAATATCCTTTGCCCAGCGTCTGCATACCTTTGCCGCGGCTCTCTCCTCGCTTGATGAGGCACCGATTGTGTTAGCTTTTGATGTCGGCAGTGTGTTTGCCCTGCTGGCTGCCGAACGCATACGTCCCCGGGCACTCGTGTGCATTGCCCCTCTTCTGCCATGCGACTGGACGCCGGAGAGGCGCCCGGCCCTGCCCCTTGTCCGGCTCATGGCACTTCCTTCGCTGTTGTGGGGTCGTCCCCATCCTCCTCCGTATCGGCGTATGGCCCAAGACTTTCTTTTTCATGGCCTCCCGACATCCATGCACGACCAGCTTCATGCCCTTCTTGAGCCGGATTCGGGCCGGGTCATCCGTACCCTCATCCGAGACTCCGTGCCCCTGCCGCCCGTTCCTCTCCCATGCCCTGCCGCTATTGTCTGGGGACAAGAAGACCGTATGAATGCTCCCACAGCCTCTCGCTGGCTCGCTGATTTTCTGCATGCAGACAGTCTGATCTATCCAGATCAAGGCCACTGGCTCCTCTCTGGTCCACAGACTTCTACCTTTGTTGCCGATGTCCATCGCTGGCTCATCCGGACGTTGGGCGGAGGGCTTTTACTTCCTCCAGAAGATGATGCATAACGTGAGCCGAACAGTCTGGATCGTTCTCCTCACAACCTGGTATAATAGAGCGGAGAGTACGGTCAGCGCGTACCTCCTTCATTCAAAGTCTATTTGTCTCTATGCTGCAACTCATTAATCTCTCTCTCGCTTTTGGCGAACAGGAACTCTTTCGCAATCTCAACTGGCATATTCGGAAAGGTGACCGGGTAGGTTTGGTCGGACCCAATGGCGCCGGCAAGACTACGTTGTTTCGTTTGCTGACCGGCCAGATTGAGCCCGATACCGGTGTTGTGCAACGCGGGCGACATCTCAGCATTGGCTATCTTCCCCAAGAAGGTATCCCGCTGACCGGGCGCGACCTCTTTACGGAAACCCGCTCGGCATTGCCTGAACTGACCGCGCTGCAACATGAATTAGAGACGCTTCAAACAGCACTCGACAGCGCGAACGGGCCACCTACCGCTTCACAAATGCACGGAGCACCTAACGCTCGGCATGACTCTCAACACAATTCGCTCCACAACTCCTTGATAGTGCGGCAAGGAGAAATCCAGCATCGCATCGTAGAACTGGACGGCTTTCGGGCCGACGCTGAAGTCGCCAAAATCTTAACCGGCTTGGGCTTTCACGAAGATCAGTTCTCTTCGCCCGTAGAGACCTTTAGCGGCGGCTGGCAAATGCGTATTGCGCTTGCCAAGCTCTTATTGAAACAACCGGACGTCTTGTTGCTTGACGAGCCGACCAACCATCTCGACCTGGAATCTCTTGTCTGGTTGGAATCGTATCTGCGCAATTATCACGGCAGTATTGTCCTGATTTCTCACGACCGGACTTTTCTGGACCGCATGGTCAATCGCATTGTCAGCTTCCATCGCTGCACATTAACCGAGTATACGGGCAATTATTCCACCTTTGAGCGCCTGTTTGAAGAACAGTTGGAGACCTATCGGAAGGCCTATGCTGCGCAACAGGACGAGATTGAGCGCATTACACGTTTCATTAACACATTCCGTTACAATGCGCGGAAGGCCTCACAAGTACAGAGTCGGATCAAACAACTTGAGAAAATGGAGAAACTCGACCGGCCGCAAGACGTGCCCAAGGGTGTCCGCTTTCATTTTCCCCAAGCACCCCGCAGTGGACGCCAGGTTATCGAGCTCCAGGGCCTGTGCAAACATTACGCAGACGTTCAGGTATTCAATGATCTCAACCTCGTCATCGAGCGCGGCGACCGGGTGGCCCTAGTCGGCGTCAACGGAGCAGGCAAATCCACCCTGAGTCGCATCCTGTCCGGGGTCGAAGAACCAACGTCAGGTACGTGTCAACTCGGCCATCAGGTCGTCCTGGATTATTATGCCCAGCAGCAAGCCGAGCGCTTACAGAGTCACAACACCGTCTACCAAGAAATCATCAGCGACGCTGCGACCGCAGTCGTCCCTCAGCTGCGCACCCTTCTAGGCGCATTTCTCTTTTCCGGCGACGCCGTAGAAAAACGTGTCGCCGTCCTCAGTGGAGGCGAGAAAAGTCGTCTCGCTTTGGCCAAAATGCTCTTGCAAGCTTCGAACACGCTCATTCTTGACGAGCCGACCAACCATCTCGATATGCGAACCAAAGACATCGTAAAAGAAGCCTTGCTGCAGTTTGGCGGGACTTTTGTCATTGTCTCGCATGACCGCTATTTCCTGAACGGACTGGTGACCAAGGTCATCGAACTGCGCGACGGACACTTCACCACGTACACCGGCACCTTTGACGAGTTTCTCGACTGGAAAGAACGCCAGAAAACTCAGCATACCCAACCCGCTCAGACACAGCCCGCCTCTCAGCCTGCTCCGGCGCGGGATGCGCTATCTTCTCCAGTACCGAACACAGATGGCATCGCAGGTGCACTGGCTGCCATTCACCAAGCCAAGCACGGCAAATTATCGTACCAAGAACAAAAAGTCGCCCGGGCCGAGCGCCAGAAGCGAGCCAAACGTTTAGCCGCTCTAGAAAAGAGCATTGCAGCATTTGAGGCCAAGAAAGATCAGCTCGAAGCCTTGCTCGCGGACGAAAACACTTTTCAACACCAAGACACAGCGCGCAACGTCAGCGCGCAGTACGAACAGCTCAAACGGCAACTAGAAGAAGCATATCTTGCTTGGACAGCACTGGCTGAAGAATACGAAAACGAATAGACCGACGAAAGGGAGAAGTGAGCATGCGCATCGGCTTAGGGCTGCCACCCACTGGACTCCATTTTGACCTGTACAAAGATATTGCGCTGAGGGCGGAAGCGCTCGAATTTGAGAGCCTCTGGTGTGGGGAAGCGTGGGGAACGGAGACC
>CAZXFE010000011.1:0-34814 GCA_964639795.1 uncultured Enterobacteriaceae bacterium
CATCCCCTCCATAATCCTCTGGATGGCAGTGGGAACCTCTCTCGCCCAATCCGATTCTCCTGCAGTCCTCCACCTCCACAAGGCCCACTTGGCCGTCGAGGGAAGTCAGCGACGTGTGACCTTACAATTTTCTCAAGCTCCAGTGTCTGTGTACGCGTTCTCCCTGTCGACCCCCAACCGTCTTGTCATTGATATCATTG
This sequence comes from uncultured Enterobacteriaceae bacterium, assembly GCA_964639795.1. Taxonomy (GTDB): domain Bacteria; phylum Desulfobacterota; class Binatia; order Bin18; family Bin18; genus Bin18. The sequence goes on from CAZXFE010000011.1 coordinate 201, forward strand.
GCTCCGTCCCACAACAGTTTTCGGCTTCGTATAAGGCCAGAGACACTCTCCTGCGACGTATCCGTGTTGGTGCGCATCCGCAAAATCTACGTTTTGTACTTGATCTGAAATGCGAAAAGATCCCGGCATTCACTGTCGAGCAACAGGGCAGACGGGTCATTGCCGTGCTCCAGAGCACAGAGCGCATCGCCCCCGAAGCGCAGGCGCAAATCCTGTTTGAAAGTCCCGAAGCGCACCTGTACGCTGATGAGGCGATTCCTCCATCGTTTTCTTTGCCACCGGCCTCCTCAGCGTCTGCTCTGCCTCGCGCTAAGCAGGAGGTCAAGACCGCCGCTGCTGCACCGCAAACCGCCCCGAAACCGCATTCCCGGCGATCAGCGGCAAGGGCCACGACAGCCAGTAGCCCGAATACGCAGCGCGAGGCAGAGCCCGGCTTATTTCATAAGTTGCGCGAGCGGCTGGACGTGACCGGCTTTGTCAAGAATGAAACCGCCTTTCGGCTGTACTCGCCCCATCAGTTCTCAAAATTCCAAAATTGGTTTCAGGTCGATGTTGAGTTCGAACTAACCAACTGGGCTGAATTAACGGTAATTGGGCGAACGCTTTTTGATCCGGTGAATCATTTAGAGACCGACATTACCGATTTCGATTCAGCGCCGGTTGATCGCTTAGAGATTGGTGATTCATTTCAGGCCGAGTTACGTGAGCTGTATCTTGACCTTGTCTACGAGGACTTCGATCTACGCTTGGGACGTCAACAGATTATATGGGGCGAGTCCATCGGTCTGCGTATCCTGGATATTATTAATCCCCAGGACTTTCGGGAATTTATTCTGAATGACTTTATTGACGCTCGGATTCCGTTGTGGAGTATGCGCCTGAATTACACCCTTAACGACTGGACGTTTGAGGGTCTGTGGCTCCCGGACTTTGAGGCAAGCCGAGCGCCTGATGAGGGCAGTGAATTTCAATTTCGAAACGTTCAAATTCCTGCCCTTCCTATCCAGCCTCAACCGCCTTTTCCGTCTATCCAGGCTAGGTCTGTGAATGAACCCGAGGATTGGCGGCTAAGCGACTCTGAAGTCGGATTTCGGGTCACACGCTTTTTGCGAAACACCGACTTGTCTTTTAACTATCTATATTCCTGGGGCGATTTCCCCGTACCGTTCCGGCGCGTACTCGGTCCAAACACGTTTCGTTTTGAGCCCAGCCATGAGCGCTTTCACCTGATTGGCGGGAGTTTCAATTATGCATTTGGCGTGTTCGTCATTCGGGGCGAAGGTGGGGTGAAGCTAGGACAGTACTTTGTGTCCGACGATCCAAACGAGCGCGACGGGGTTCGACAGCGCGAACTTCTGTCGTATGTCCTCGGGCTCGACTGGACGGTCAGTGATAATCTCTCGGCGAATTTGCAGTTCTTCCAGGATGTCATTTTCAATAAACCCGGAGATCTGGTTGACGAGGCCGTTAATAATTCGGTGTCGGTCTCCTTACGCTCAGACTTTTGGAATGAGACGCTCTTTCCTGAGTTGTTCGTCCTGTACGGTATAAATTTCGGCGACCTCCTTATCCGTCCCCAAGTGCGGTACACATTCTCGGACTATCTGTCCGTAACGATTGGCGCGGATCTTTTGGTTGGCTCACGGTCCGGTTTCTTTGGACAGTACGCAGCTTCGGCTAATCCACATGATCGTCACTGGACAGGGCGTAACAGTCGATTCTTTCTGGAAGTCAAGCGATCGTTTTCGTTGTGAGCTGCTAATGCGCACCCAACCGCAGCGGAGGACGATCAAGAGGCCTCCGCCAGGAATGTTGTGGCATCTTGCAGATCCTTGGTCTCAAAACCTTCGGTAAACCAGTTGTAGATCGGCGCGAGGAGGTCATCGCCTTCTGAAAACACTCCTCCCCCTCTCCTTTGATTTTTGACCCTGCGACGCCGCTCAGGACAGGCTTCCCATACGATTCGGCAAGCTTCCTCAGGAAATCTGTCTGTCGCAGCAGCGCCCCAATGGCCTGATAACCACCGAGACTTGCACGGATGAGGGTGATGTCAGCCTCCCCCTGCTCCGATTACCGATTTTCCTCGACCAACACGCCCGCCTCGCGTAGTTGTTCGACCTCTTCAATTGAACGACCTAAATACAAAGTTAGGACTTCTTCGTTGTGCTGACCGAGGGTAGGGGCGTGGAGCGGGAGTTCCTCTGGAAATTCGGAGAACTTGAGCGGAAAGCCCGGTACGTCAAGATCGCCATGGATGGGGTCATTGATCGTCCGAACAGTTCCACGTTCTCGCAGATGGGGGTAGTCGAGGGTTTCAGCCACAGACAGGACGGGAGCGACAGGAACACCAAACTTTTCCAAATGTGAGACTGCGCTGGACACATTCGGAAACGTCTGCAGCCAGTCTTCGATCATGCTGACCACTTCATCTCGCCGTTTGAGCCGGGCTTGGTCGGTAGTGTAATTAGGGTCTTCAATGAGTTCGGGACGTTGCATGGCTTTACATAAATCAGGCCAATGGTGGAAAACGGCCATGATGACCAGATGGCCGCCGTTCCCACGAAACACACCAGCTGGACAGGCATAAGTCATATGTCGGCCAGCGCGGGTGGGCTTGGTGGCTCCTTCCGTCGCCCGCGGGGTATGCACGTTGACCTCATGATAGTGGTAGTACACGTCGAGTAGGGCGACATCCAGATGCTGCCCTCGGCCCGTTTTGTCACGATGGCGCAGAGCAGCTAGGACGGCCAAAGCGCCATGCACGCCGGTACTTACATCTCCCATCCCGACCAGTGGAATATACGGCGCGTCGTCCTCTTCGCCGATCATTGAAGTCACGCCCGCATACGCCTGAGCGATATAGTCATATCCTGGCTTATGGGCTAAAGGGCCCGTCTGGCCTAAGGCTGAAATGGAACACAAAATAATGTCGGGTTTAAGTTCTTTGAGCCGGTGGTAGCTGAGACCCATATTCGCCATGACACCGGGCTTAAAATTTTCAACAATCACATCGACCTGCGGAATAAGCTCGGTGACCAGGGCCATGCCGCGTGGATCGCGCAGATTGACACACAGGCTTTTCTTGCCGCGATTGTGCTGGACGTAAAACAGGCTGCGCTTGTTGCGAAAGACGGAGGCGTTGCGACTCAAGTCGCCCTTGGAAGCAGGCTCGACTTTGATGACATCGGCACCCATCTCGGCCAGCATACGACTACAGGTTGGCCCGGCCAGCGCGCGTGTAAAGTCGAGCACGCGCAGCCCGCTGAGAACGTGTTGGCTGCTTTGGGTCGCCATAGTTACCTCCTGTCTACGAATTTTTCTCCACCAACACTCCCGCCTCACGCAGTTTCTGTAGCTCTTCTGGTGAGCGCTTCAGATACGACGTCACGATTTCCTCATTGTGCTCACCCAGGGTCGGGGCTTGGAGGGGCAAATCTTCCGGAAAACGTGAAAACCGCAGCGGCATACCAGGAATGTCGAATTCACCGGCAAGCGGGTCTTTGATCGTCCGAACGGTGCCGCGCGCGCGCAGATGTGGATGCGCGACGGTCTCGGCGACAGATAAAACCGGCGCGACCGGTACTCCGAACTTTTCCATCTGGGCAACGGCACTTTCGGTATCGGGAAAAGTTTCCAGGAGCCAGTCTTCAATTATTTTGACCACCTCGTCACGATTTTCCAGCCGTACGGTGTCGTTGCTATAGCGTTCGTGTTCTATCAGTTCCGGCTTATCCATGGCGGCGCAGAGATCCTTCCAGTGCTGCATGAAGGCCATGATGACGACCGAGCCGTCTTTCGTACGAAAAACGCCGGCAGGACACACATAGCCCAGATGCCGGCCTGCCCTGACCGGATCGATTTTGCCGTTCGAACCGCTGTATTGGTGAACGTTGACCTCGTGGTAGTGGTAGTACACATCCAGCAAGCCGATATCGAGATGCTGTCCCTCGCCAGTTCGGTCGCGATAGCGCAGGGCAGAGACCACGGCCAGCGCAGCATGCACACCCGTACTGACATCTCCCATGCCGACACCGGGTATATACGGTGTCGTGCCCGGATCACCAATCATGGACGTGACCCCAGAGTAGGCTTGGGCGATGTAGTCATAACCGGGTTTACCGGACAGTGGCCCATCTTGGCCCAAAGCCGAGATTGAGCACAGAATAATATCCGGCTTAATTTTTTTGAGCTCTTCGTACCCCAGGCCCATTTGGGTTATGACGCCGGGCTTAAAGTTTTCGACCACCACGTCCATTTGCGTAATCAGCTCTTTGAGAATTTCCATTGCCCGGGGGTCACGGATATTAACGCATAAACTCTTCTTGCCGAGATTTTGTTGGATCAAATACAAGCTCCGCCCGTTCTGAAAGATGGAGATGCCTCGCACCATGTCTCCATTTGGGGCGGATTCAACCTTAATGACGTCAGCCCCCATTTCCGCCATCATGCGCGTGCAACTCGGTCCGGCTAAGGCACGCGTAAAATCCAAAACTCGTAAATCGCTCAGGACATGATCCTTTCCGTGTGGCATAACTTCCCTCCGCTTAAATATTTATTTTTTCGGATTGAATGGGTGAATAACTCAGTCCCACATCAGGCCGCCATCCACATTAAACGACTGGCCGGTGATATTACGTGCCTCATCCGAAGCAAGGAAAACCGCCATGTTCGCAATGTCATCCGGGCTATTGGAGCGTTTGAGCGGAATCGAGGCATCCAGACGGGCAACTGCCTGCTCTTCGGTAATGCCCTCGCGCTCCGTCAGCTGCTGCATGACGTTGTGGTACAGATCCGTACGGGTCGCACCAGGACAGATGGCATTCACGTTAATATTATGTTTGGCAAGCTGTGAGGCGCTGATGCGCGTCATGGCGATGACGGCGCCCTTTGAGCCGGCGTAGGAGATGTTTGAGGTGCCGCGAAAGCCTTTGCCCGCGATCGATGCAATATTGATGATCTTCCCCTCTTTGCGTTTGGCCATCTCGCGTGCGACGGCTTGCATGCAGAAAAAGACGCCTTTGGCGTTGATGGCGTGAATCCAGTCCCAGTCGTCTTCCTTTACATCAAAAAACCCTATGCTTTTTGTGACGCCGGCATTATTGACCAAAATGTCAATCCGGCCGAAAATCTCCACCGCTTTGGCGACCATGGCATTGATGTCTTCCACCCGACCCATATCTGTTTTCACAAAAAGGCCGCGGCGGTCGTGGGCGCTGACCTCTGCGGCGGTTTGCTGACCCGTGGCCTCATTAATCTCAGCTCCCACAACGTGCGCGCCTTCTTTGGCACACCGCAGGGCAATGGCTTTGCCCATCCCTGTCCCGATGCCGGTGACGACGGCAATCTTATCTTTGAGCAGCATGGTGCCCTCCTTAATTGAATTTATTGAAATTCGGGCATGACTTCCTTGGCAAAAAGTTCCAACCCCTGACGTGCGCGTTCGGGATCTCGGCCGCCGGCGTGAAAGTAGAAGGCGACTTGATCGAGGTCAAACTCGTCATTCAGTTCGGTCAGGCGCCGGCGGCATTCGGTCGGGGTGCCTACTACTGCTCGCTCTTCTACATCGTCGGGCATGGAGAGAATGAATTCCAGGTAAGAGCGCATGGGGTCGTTTGCAGGGACTTGGTTGAGCGCCTTACGTGGTACAAATGAGGTGATCAATTCCGTATAGGCGCGTGTGGTTGTGACTGCGTCACGGATGGCTTCCTGATGGTCGTTGTTCACAAACATAAAGAAGATACACGTCGTCCGCGTTGTTTTATGTCCATGCTCTTTGAGCGTAGTGCGATAGTGATCAAGACGGGAGCGGACTTCGGGATGTGTTCCACTGAGCCATGGGGCAATAAAGGCATTGTCTCCTACCTTGCCGGCGCCCTCAAACGATTCACGACTGAGTGTGCCACGATAAATGGGGGGGTGCGGTTTCTGGACTGGCTTGGGGCCGACGGACAAGGGTGGCACCTGCCAGTATGTGCCTTTATATTCGAATGGATCTTCAGTCCAGGCCCGCCGGATAATTTCGAGCGACTCTTCGTAGCGAGCGCGGTTCTCACTCTGATCAACACAAAACCCCTCAAAATGCTTCGGGATAATGCCGCGTCCTGCCCCAAAGTTGAGCCGGCCGTTGCTCAGAATATCGAGCATGGCAAAGTCTTCAGCCTTGCGAAGCGGATTCTCAAATGGCAGTAGGCTGATCGCTGTGCCAAGCCGGATGCGAGAGGTCTCGCGGGCCACGGCGGTCAGGAATATTTGCGGGCTAGGGCAAATGCCAAACGAGTAGAAGTGCTCTTCGCCCAGCCAGATCGAATCAAAGCCGAGTTCCTCAGCTTTGACGCATATATCCAGCGTATCTTGAAAATATTGCACTTCGTCTTGCTTATCGCGAGAGAAATCAAAAAGAGTAAATAGGCCAAATTCCATGAGAAACTCCTTATGCAGGATAGGCGAGGGAACCTCGCCCTACAGTCTAAAAAAATTAGCGAAAGTCCGGCATGACTTCATAGGCAAACAGCTCTAACCCGCGGCGTGCTCGTTTGGGATCGCGGCCACCGGCGTGAAAATAAAAGGCGACTTGATCGAGCCCGAATTCGTCCTCGAGTTCGTGGAGACGGCGGCGGCATGCAGCCGGGGTGCCAACCACTGCACGTTCCTCTACCTGACCGGGCATCGCTGCGGTAAAATCTAAAAACCTCTTGAGTGGATCGCCCGAGCTCATCTTAGTCAGTAATTCAGGGGGAATAAACGAGGTAAATAACTGGGTGTAGGCGCGCGTTATGTCCTGGCCTTCACGCAGTGCGACCTGGTGATCCGGGTCAGTAAAAAGAAAGAAGATACACGTGGTCCGTTTCGGGCCATGCCCGTTCTCTTCGAGCAGCGTGCGGTAGCGTTGGACTCGTTTTACGACCGTTGGGTGTGGCCCGGTGAGCCAGGGCACGATCAACGCATTATCGCCCACGATCCCTGCACCTTCAAACGACTCTTTGCTAATAGTGCCGCGATAAATGGGCGGATGCGGCTTTTGCACCGGTTTAGGTCCCAGCGACAGCGACGGCACCTGCCAAAACTCTCCCTGATACTCAAAAGGATCCTCGGTCCATGCGCGGCGGATGATTTCTAATGACTCTTCATACCGAGCCCGACTCTCGGCCAGATCGACACAAAACCCCTCGAAGTGTTTACCGATGATCCCCCGGCCTACTCCGAAGTTCAGTCTACCATTACTGAGGATGTCGAGCATGGCAAAATCCTCAGCCTTGCGCAGTGGATTCCCAAAGGGCAGCAGGCTGATGGCTGTACCTAGCCGGATGCGCGACGTCTCACGTGCGACGGCGGTCAAAAATATCTGCGGGCTGGGACAGATGCCAAACGAATAAAAATGCTCTTCGCCAAACCAGACCGAGTCAAAGCCGAGCTGCTCCGCCAAAATGCTCAGCTCCAGGGTGTCTTGATAATACTGCACTTCATTCTGTCGGTCGGGGAAGAAATCGAATAGTGAAAATAAACCGAATTCCATGAAAAGACTTTCCTATCTGCGGGTCACGCTCCTCCTTTTTCTTTTGAGAGCGAGGGGTGGACGCGCGGCGCTTTGTGCATAGCATCAGCAATATATGCGGCGGCATCGTCTGCCAAGAGCAAGCGCTGGGCCTGGAGGGAGTGTACGGCCTGGGTGACTTTCCGAATATAGGCTTCAGCGCTTGGATAGCGTTCAGCCAGGGAAGGGCGCGGATCGGTCACAGACTCCCGCTCTTGCCGTGTCTGGGCAAATGGAATGAACTGGCCAAGGTTGCCACACATGGCTCCCGGGACATCGGCGCGGACGGCCCAGCCTGTATGGGTGCCGAGCGGTGCGGCGATGTCTGGGAGACGGATGCCTCCGAGATCGTTTCCATCCGAGTCTGTTTTGGGAACAAGGGGGGTGTAGTGCGCTTCGGACTGCTGGGATTGTCTGGCGGTAATAGTTGGCGTTGCTGAGCCGATATGCCGAACGCCTGGGATATTCGGAAAGCTCTTGATACTGGCACTCGCTGCAACAAGCGTCCCCGCTTGGTGAGTCGGAATAACGGTCAACGGAGGGGACGTTCCATGTTGCACCCATACGTGTAAGGCAGTCAATAATGCGCGCATAACCGGCCCGCGGAAAGCGGAATTATGTTCCTGCTGGCAAGAACCCCTTGGCATGCGTTCGCCAAGCGAGGTTGTGAATGGTGCGGCAAAGAGAGGGAAATGCTGCGTACTGGCAAAAAAATAGAGGCGGACGTTGACAGGAATCGATAAGTCACCGCGTGCATCCGTATGCAATAACGAAGCGCTCTTCCGCCAATACTCCGAGGCGGTATTGGTGACCATGATGAGTGGGTCAAAGCCATCACCGTGTTTCTCACTCCCTTTGCGCAGGATGCCGTGTTGCTTGCCTGTTAACAGATTATCCCGAGATCCGTAGACAAAAGGGAACCAGTTCTCGGTAAATCCAGAATCCTGGTGACTGCCGCGTGTCCGTCCCGGCTGGCCAAAAGCAAAATTGGTAAACGTTTTGCCTGCTCCGCCAATGTCTGCGATCAGACCGTCGAAGACAATGCGCTTGGCTTCATCTTGGTTAAAGCCTGCCCAGACGTGCTCTTGCAAATAGCGGCCGGATTGGGAGATGCCGAACGCCAGGACCATGTCGATGCCTGTCTTTTCTTGGCTGAACCGGAGCGGATTTGGGTTACCCGCGTCGTCCTGTGTCTCGTAACGGAGAAAGGAGACGACATCTCGCGTCGCCGCAAAGCCGAGTCCGAGGACAGGAGGATTCTTACCCTGGTATTTGATTTCATACAATCGTCCGGACTGAAAACCACCTCTCAAATGAATCGTTTGCGAGTCTTCATAGCTCCAGCAGGGGTTCTTGGCTTCAGTTTCACAAAACGGAATCGGAACACTTGTTTCTTCAACCCGATTGCGAACGGTTACGTGTACCTTAGCTGAGGCGCGTGATGAAACCGCGTAGCTCAGCGTGGCGGTGACGTGACCCGGAGCATTCGTCTGTTCTTTTCCAACGAATAGGTCACGGACCGTTCCGACAAGCGGCTGGCCATTATCCAAAGGAATAAGGAGATCAGCACCCATAAACCCAGGTTTGTTCCGCACGCAACACTGCGCGCCGGCTTTGCCTTTGGCCTGCCAACCGGTCCAGACAATGTGATAGCCCTGACGCATAAGAAAACCATTGCCTGCGTCAGCGGTCGTTATCGGGTTGTTGGTACGTTTGCCAAAAGGAACGTCGTTCAGCAGGATGAAGTCAATTTTACTGCCTCGGTTAGGGATCCCGGAGAATAAGGTTCGGTTACCTTTGGTGGGATCGATGGGCCTGAGAATGTAGAAATCCGTACTGTATTCGACCAGGCCAGTCGCGTTCTGCGGGGCGTGGTCCAAGTTTACGATATTCGCATGCGCGGCCGTCTTCGGATCAACCGCTCCAAACATCCAACCAACGATTTTTTCGTAACGGCCTACATCGCCAAATGTATGTCCCTCAAACGCTGGCGATTCAATACGATCAATAACAACTGCCGTGACACGAGCCCAGGCTGGACCCGCCACGATGGGGATCAGCAGACACAAAAGGACTTCAACTTTGATGAAGCGGAAAGCAAAATACATGATCCGCTTCTCCTATCATTGTTAGGCGTATTGTTGAAATAGTGGTGTTGATGACGGCAGCCGTTTTTGTTTCTGATATCAGTTGCATGATTGCGGCTATCTACTCCTGGCACGAACGCCATGAGCGGGGGGTTGCCGAGGTTGAACGGCGCTTTGGCCAAGAAGACGTGTCATTTTTTGTCGCTGGCAAAAGCCAGGATTGATATTGTGACGCCTGCGTAGTCGGTGTACTGGGTGAGGAAAGCGTCACCCAGTACACCGGCCGTGTTCTCCCAGAGTTCGCGACATTTCTCCAACGGTTTCTCAGCAGCTAAAGCCGAGCACCAAATTCGAATAAATGAGAAGAAAAATACATGCTTTATACCTCCTTATTAAATTTTTCCGTACCAGCGTTTTGGCGTTGACTTAAGGTTTGCCGGCAGGATAGTCGATGGTAACAATAAAATTTTCCGAAGGGAGTATGTCGTATGAAGATGTATAACTTAGGTCTGAGTAACTTCGCTGGTAAGTGCCGGATTGTCATGTATGAGAAGGGACTCAACGTGGAATTCGTTGACGCGCCCGGCGGTCCGAACTCGGAGGACTACAGAAAAATAAATCCGACCGGGAAGATACCCGCCTTGGAGACTGACGATGGGCAACTCATTGCTGAGTCGGAAGTGATCAACGAATATCTGGAAGATAAGTACCCCGAGACATCGCTCCTGCCAAAAGATGCTGAGGGCCGAGCCACAGTGCGCGCCATTACTCGCTACCACGATCTCTACATCGATCCGCCGGCACGTGCGTGTTTTGCCAAGCTGTTTGGTCAAGAGTTGAGCGACAAGTTCATCGCGGATAAGATGGCTGAGTTAAATAATAATCTGGACCAGCTTGAAGCCTCGATTTCTGATGGGCCGTGGCTGACCGGCAATAATTTTACCCTTGCCGATGCGGCCATTGCGCCGACGCTGTTCTTACATGACAATCTGCTGCCGAATTTTGGCTCGAAGAAGCCATTTGAAGGCAGGCCAAAACTTACTGCATGGTGGCAACGCATTCAAGAGCGGGACTCAACCAAGAAGGTGCTTGGCGAGCAGGGTGCTGCGTTGGCAGCCATGATGAAAAAGTGAGAAGAAGTTAGTCCGAGAGAAGACTGAAAAGTAAAAGGGCGGCTTTTGGGCCGCCCTTTTACTTGGGTTAGGGAACAATTTTCTATGGTTTGGCAGGTGAGGCTGGAAACAGCCGCCCGTAGAGTTTTTCCCGCCGGTCGACTTCTTCGCTCAAGGATTGTGTTACCTCCGCCTGCTGGAGGGAATCGAATAGATTCCCTCCAGCAGGCGCTTTTCTTCGGATCTCTGGGTCTGATCGAGAGCCCGATTAAACGTCTCAACTTGCTGCGTGAAGGTCTGTACCGCGCTTTCCATGGCCGCAAGCTGACGACGGAGTTCGACCTCTATTTCAGACTCTGCCCCGGCAATCACACTCGCTGACCGGAGCGGCGGGCTGTGTTTATCAAAAACAACTAAACGCAGGACGGGACGGTTCGCTCCTGTTGGTGTGATGACAAAGAGCGTTGCCCGTTGCCGCAGACGGTCACGAGCATCTAAGTCCAGGGTCATGACAATGTGGACTGGTGTGGACCGCGCATCAACGCGTACGACATGACCGATAGGATGACCCGCTTCTTCTACCAGATCGCCCGTCTGGAGACCTTTGCTATTGCGAAGCTGTACAGTCCATGTTGGTGCTGCTGCTGGTGAAGTTGCCCAGACGCTGAGGAAAAAATAAAGCGGAAGCCCTAAACTCAGAGCCACAACGAGTTTGCGCATATCTGTCCTCCGTCATAGGAGTGCATGAGAGTAGGCAATGGCAGGCGTGATCGCCTCTCTATGAGACACACATTTCTTCTTGGAGAGCTGCACAGTGCTCCGGTCTAAAAACGCTCTACGCTAAGGATATTGGTTAGGAAAACGCACTTCGTATTTTTTCAACGCGCATTTGATATGTGTTATTTTGAGGACCTTTGCGACGAAGAATCTCTCCGTCTCGTCTAGCATAGAGATTCTTCACCCGCGCGCCGCTCCGGTTCAGAGTGACAGACCTCTCACTTCAGCCCTGACAGAAGACTAGCCGTCTGTGCACTTCGGATCGCACGCGGCTGCCTGCTGGGCGGCATCTTTTTCGCACAGCTCGCTAGTGGCGTAAGCGTTCTTTTGGTCGAGACAGGCAAGAATCTTATTGATCTGAACAGTCATGCAGTTGCTGTAACACTGGGGAGCGTTTTCCCCACCGGCCGCTTCGAGCTTGTCATTCACATAGGCCGTGATTGCGCCAAAACGAGCGAGGATGTTGGTTGTACCCTTTTCGGCTGGTTTTGACGGCGTGTAGCCCTCTGGGTAGCCTTCAGCAGCAACGCCAGAAGACGCAGCCAGGATTGTCCCTAAGCAGATTCCACCAAGCAGCGTCAGTACGAATTTTTTCGTTTGCATCGTATTCTCCCTATTCCCGTATGCCTCTTCGAACTCAAGACTGGCTGAAAAGTTGTGTCGGGGTATGCATCTCGTCTCGTGGCTTAACTCGCCTGACTACAAATCTGGCGGGCTACATTTTGGATCACATGCCGCCATTTTTTGAGCGGCCTCTGTTTCACACGATTCGCTTGTCGCGTAGGTATCGTTCGCTTCTGCACAGGCAAGGACTTCATTGAACGGGGCCGTAAGGCAGCTGCGATAGCATTCCGGTGATTTTTCTCCACCCGCGGCCGCAAGCTTGTCCGTCATATAGCCTGTCAAAGCGAAGACCCGGTCTAAGCTTTTCCTCCGTCCACCTTCTGCCTGAGTCGACGGCGTATAGTCCTCGGGATAGCCTTCCTCAGCGAACCCTTGAGGGAGGCTCCCGAGAGCGAGACTGAAAACAATGCCACCAACGAAGGCAAGCCCGTAGCGGATCTTATGCATATCCTCTCCTTCTCCACACTGAGAGATGGAGTTCTCATACCGTCCTCTTCGCGGTTGCGCAACTCCAAAGGGAAGGCTAGAGGATGTTTGAGCAGCCCCTCCACCGGCTAAGGACAGTATGCTAGCTGCCAATGGCTTTCGGTGAAGATCATATGCGCCCTGCCATTTCTTTCAGCATTATCTGGATGTGTCGCCTCGCCTCAATCGTCATCGCCTTGTGGTGGCCAGCACGCATATACGATCCGATCTACACGCCGCGCCATGTCCGTCTCACCCAGCAGGAGCTCCATCTCCGAGACGGAGTCATTCCGCAAACGACCGATGACCGGGCGATGGCCATTTTTTGGATGTGGGACCAGCGGACCTTAGTTGAGGATCCGTGGATCTTTGGTCCGTATCGTGGGGTCCGTGATCCGAATGGTCGTAATCAGACCTTGCTGGTCATTGGCATCATCTGGCTGATACGCGGCGGCCTCTTCATGTGGGAACGTTCGGCTCCTAGTACTTCTCAAGATACACGCATTCTTTCCTAGATTCCTTTCTCTAGCTGTGGTACAGCCTGAAGAAAAAGGAGGGCTTATGGCTCATGTTGCCCAGGTTGCGTGCCCACACGATTGTCCGGATTCGTGTCTCATGGATGTGACCGTTGATCACGGTCGAGCGGTCAAGATTACGGCGAGCAAAGAGCATCCATTTACGCGTGGGGCTCTGTGCGCAAAGGTCAACAAGTTTCTGGATCGTGTCTACGCGCCGGAGCGCCTACTTTACCCAGTGAAGCGGGTTGGCCCGAAAGGGCCTGGAGCACAGTTCGTCCGGATTTCGTGGGATGAGGCTGTCACGACTATCGTGGATAAAATGCAGGCTACGATGACAAGACACGGGCCACAATCCATCCTGCCGTATTCATACCGGGGCAATAATGGGGTGTATCAAAGCAACGGTATGGATCGCCGCTTCTTTCATGCGCTGGGTGCATCGACCTTGGCACGTACGATTTGCGCGGGTGGTTTGTATGGCGCAATGGATTACTCCGACGTGTTTTTCGGCTTTGCCTCAGAGGGCTTGGTTGAAAGTAAGCTCATCATTTTTTGGGCCTCGAATCCGCTAAACACGGGCTTCCATGTGTGGCCACTTGTGCGCGAGGCACAGCGTCGGGGGGCGCGGCTGGTTGCCATCGACCCGTATCGTTCACGAACGGCCCGGGCGTGCGATGAACATATTGCTCTCCGGCCAGGAACCGACGCCGCATTGGCCTTGGCCATGATGAAAGTCATTGAACAAGAAGGGCTGGCCGACCTCGACTATGTACACCAGCATACCATCGGCTCCGAGCCATTTTTCAAACGCCTACAGTCGCTCTCGCTGACCGACCTGGCGCAGACGTGCGACGTTGCGGTGACTGTTATTCAGGATTTTGCGCGCACCTACGCAACCACTCGACCCGCTGCGATTCGAACCGGCGTTGGCATCCAGCGCAGCGGCGGCGGCGCGGCGGCCGTCCGGGCAGTGGCTTGTCTGCCTGCGCTGACGGGTGCTTGGCGCGAGGTCGGTGGGGGCTTGTGTAACTTTGGCGGGGCCATGTTTACCGCGCAGAATATCAAACAAGTCATGCGCTTTGATCTTGCACCGGCGGGTACGCGCGAGATTAATATGATGCGGCTGGCCGAACATGTACTCGATTCGTCCTTTGATCCGCCCATCAACGTCCTGTATGTCTATAACTGCAATCTGGCTGCTTCGATGCCGGATCAGCCTGGCCTGCGGCGCGCGCTGCAACGTCCGGACCTGTTTACTGTGGTCCACGACCTTTTCCTGACTGACAGTGCGGACTATGCGGATATTGTTTTGCCGGCGACCTCTCCGCTTGAACAGGACGATATTATTCTTGCGTATGGCGGTGATTTCGGAAGCTTCAGCCGCAAGGCGCTTGAGCCACTGGCCGAAGCAAAATCGAATGCCGACGTGTTTCGATTGCTGGCCACAGCACTTGGCATAACTGAGCCTGCGGTGCATGTATCGGCGGAGGAATTTGCCGCTGACGTCTTAACGGAGGGGCTGTCGGTCGACGAATTCCTCTCTCGTCCCTTTATGCAGACGCGCTCTGAGCCTAATCTGTTACCCCGTGCGCATGGCGGGTTTTTGACCCCTTCCGGTAAGTTCGAGTTTTTCTGTGAAAAAATGGACCAGGACGGACTTGACCCGCTGCCCGCCTTTGTCCCTCCACACGAAACGTTGAGCCATGGTCCGTTTCCACTGAATTTCCTCCCGCGCAAACATAAGGATTCGTTGAACTCCTCGTATGGGCATTTGCCGGTGATGCGCCGTCAAGAATCCACGGCTAAGACCTTAGAGATCCACCCGCATGATGCGGCCCTACGTGCGTTAAACGAGGGGGATGAAGTCCGCGTATTTAACAACCGTGGCGCGTTCGTTCTGCCGATTGCTATTTCTGAGCATGTTCAAGCTGGCACGGTGGCGACATTCTGGGGCTGGTGGGACAAACTGGCCGGAGGAAAGGGCAACGTCAATAATGTTACTTCGACGAAACTGACGGATCTTGGCGGTGGTGGAACCTTTTACGACTGCCGAGTTGAGGTAGAACGCTGGGACGGGAATGCTCTCTCATAAGACATCACAAGATCGGTCGAAAAGGAATCAAACATGCCACGAATGGAGCCAGTCGACGATCTCCCTACTGCCGCAATCCGGCTACGCATGAGTGCGCATGATGCTCATTATGGTGGGAATCTGGTTGATGGGGCGAAAATGTTACAGCTCTTTGGTGATGTTGGGACAGAGCTGCATATCCGCTTGGATGGTGATGAGGGGCTCTTTCGAGCCTATGACAATATAGAATTCTTAGCTCCAGTTTATGCGGGAGATTTCATTGAGGCGCATGGGCGTATCATTAGGGTTGGCCGCAGCTCTCGCACACTCGAATTTGAAGCCTGGAAAGTGATAGTCCCGCGGCCGGATCTCTCAGACTCAGCCGCGGAGCTGCTGGAAGAACCGGTTTTGGTCTGCAAAGCGAGTGGTACAGGGGTAACGCTGCTCGAAAGACAGCGGAAAGAAAAATAACCAACTGAGCGTTACGTAATGCATCTATACTGAGTGGCGTCGCGACTTATTTGAAAAGTTTCAGCTTCTTGCCTTGACAAAAAACTTAGGCGCGCACCAGATGCCGGCAACACCGTTCGAGTGCCAAGAGCTCCTTGACGCGGTGAATACTGTTCTGGCGTAGTGATGGAGACTCCCGTAGCCATGTTACCGGGGTTCGTGCTGTTCGATTTTTTTTAGCAGTAAATCGCTGTAGGATAGTGCGACAAGATCCTGGGGTGCGATTCGCAATGCCTCGCGGAAAAATTGGCACTGGCTGAGTAGCTGCTCTGTGCTGAATCTCCTATCCTGACCAATCGCTTCGATCTCAATAAAATGGCCGAGCCCGTTGACCACATCAATGTGGAATTTGACGTTGTCAATGAAATAGATCTCGCGTTGTTTTTCTACAACAACAAGCCTTCCTAAGGCATGGCTGAGCAGTGTTTTGAGGGTTGAATCAGGCCTCGTCTGAGTAACTATGACATTCGACTGCTTTGGCTCTGTCTGGTTTTCGCGTTCGTAATAGATGAGCGCGTTTTCGATCGTGCCCTCTCGGAGCTTGAGTCGTCCCCGAGGGACCTGAAAGTAGGTGTCGGTTTGGTGATCAATTCCTTTGAAGTCGGCGTTTTTTGACTGCAGATAAATCCGGACATGCTCCGGATCTGAACAGTGCGCCTTTATTTCGATGATGCTGATATCGGTCATACAAATATTGTGGGGGCGACCGATTGGTCGCCCCCACAATGTCGGCTGAGAGTCTCGTTGCGGAAAGGACAGGGCCTACGCGCTGCGCAGCACCCGGCCAGCAATAGCGCCGGTGTGATCGAGTCCTTGCATAAAAACCTGTCCGTTGACTAGGGTGTAATCGTAACCGGAAGACCTCTGGATATAACGGCCGCTGCCAGCCGGGAAGTCATGCACGAAGGTTGGCGGCGGGAGGCGCAGATTGTCATAATCAATGACATTCAGGTCGGCGTATGCGCCTTCACGCAGCACCCCGCGATCGTGAATATCAAAGAGTTGGGCCGGTTCGGACGTGAGCATATAAATCGCTTGTTCCAGTGCGAAGTGCTGGCGTTCCTTGACCCAGTATTTGAGGAAGTAGGTCGGCAGGCTGGAATCCATGATCTGGCCACAATGCGCGCCGGAGTCTCCAAGGCCAATGACCACCTGGGGGTGATCGAGCATATGTTGCACGGCGTCAAACTGCGGGTTTAAGAATGGATAGTTGAAGAGCGTTTCACCCTCGTTCTCCAGAGCGAGATGTATAAAAGCTTCACCCGGGCTTACACCAAGACGATCGGCGTGCGTCTGGAGGCTGTCTTCTATCCCCAGATCATATCTTACGTCACCCTTAGGCAGAACAAAGATTTGGCTAAAATCAATCGGCGGCGGATTATCCTTGGCTTCACGGACCATCCGGGCACGATATTCTGAGTCTCGTAGCTTGGCGACTTTTTCTTTGAGGCTCAGATTGCGCAGCGCACGCCAGGACGAAGCACGGTCAAACGGGGTCCGATTTGCAAAACCAAACAGGACCCCAATTCCGCGCGTGGTGGACTGAGCAAAGATGCGTGCCCCGCGTTTTGCACTCTCGCTGATTTGATCCAGCATGGACACATATGCGGTTGGATGTCGGCGGCTCTGGGCCAGACCAAAGGTGACCGGACGGCCGGTTGCCAGACTCGCTTCAGTCATCCAATGCACTTCGCGTTGTAAATCTTCCGCACGGCCACTGTCGATGCCTGGCGCCGCCTCGATCACGCCGCGTTTGAGATCTCCGAGTGCACTGGCTATCCCCATTAACTCGTCAAACTCGGCAAAGGTGCCGGGAACAGGTTGGCCTTCTGGGGTGCGGTGCAAGATAGTCCGCGAGGTAGAAAAGCCGAGCGCGCCGCCCGAAATGGCTTCCGCCACGATGTCGCGCATACGGCCAATTGCTTCTGGACTGGCCGGCTTATTCTCCAGGCTTTCTTCGCCCATGGCCCAGTAGCGTACGGCACAGTGCCCGACCATGCCGCCGACGTTGACGCCTTTGGGCGTGCCGTCGAGGGCCTTGAGGTATTCCCCGTAGGTCTCCCACTTCCACAGCATGCCCTCGGTAATACTGGCCGCCGGAATATCTTCTACCGACTCCATCAAGTGAGCCAGATAGTCACGATCTTCAGGGCGGCAGGGGGCAAAGGTGACACCGCAATTTCCCATAACGACTGAAGTCACGCCATGCCAGCACGAGGAGGAGACAGCCGGATCCCACCATATCTGGGCATCTAAATGAGTATGGATGTCAACAAAACCAGGGGTGACAATCTTGCCTTCGGCATCGATCGTCCGTTTTGCGGTATCCGTAACTTTTCCGATCGCGGCGATTCGGTCGCCCTGAATAGCGACATCCGCTTGGCGGCGTTGATTCCCAGTGCCATCAACGACAGTTCCGTTCTTGATTACTACATCGTAGGCCATGTTTCCTCCTCGGTCTTTATTATCTCTTGGAGCAATCGTTCATCTTATTGCGGCTTGGTGCCGGTCCACTCTGCGCAATCCAGGCGGATGTGTCAACGATTTACCTGGAACTCCCGAATTGTCTTACCGCATCAACACGGCCTGCACCTGCTTATAAGCCGTCTAACCCTGAATACGTTTCCGAATACCATCATGCATGAGAGTCGTGAGGCCCTGGCTGCGGGCGGTGCTGAGTAGTTCGGCGACTGGGCCGCCGGCGTGGATCAGGCTTTTGATATCGTCGGTGGCGACTAGGAGTTCAAGCATGCCCACCCGGCCTGAAAGGCGTTATCGTACGGAATGTTGATCTGGGCAAAGGCGTCTTCACCGTCGCTAGGTGCGAGGGCCTGGTACTCTTCTTTGGGAAGATGATACTGCTCCCGACAGTTTGCATAGATAGTCCGAGCCAGCCGCTGGGCTAAAAGCCCCAACACGGCGTCCGCAAAATTGAACGGGTTCAGCTTCATTTCCAGCAACTGCGTCGTCTTCATCCTCAGCAATCAATTGGCCGAGAATGGCTGTTCGAGACACATCCGAGACAAGATCCGTGCGAACTATGCCTAGCCGGGTGCCGAGTTGGGCTGAACCATGCGCTTCCTCCTCGTATTCCCCCGATAGGTACGTCAGTTGATCTGCAAATTTAAGTTTTATACAGTTTTGATTATTTTTAAACTATCCCGCGTACGTACTATCAAAACTCTCCCAAGTAGACACTCTGCTTAGCTCGCTTGTTCGTGCCCAACCGGTCGTGGTACACGAGGAACTCATGAGTTTAATGTACCATTTTTGGAATCGACTGGCTCAAGACGAAGACCGACTTCTTTTTGAGCGCTTAGAACCATCTGGGCAAGTTACCTGGTCTCAGACGCGGGGAGAGCTGCGGGCTGAAGCATCCCGTTGGATGGGCGCGCTGCGTGCGGTGGGCATTCGGCCGGGTGATCGCATTGCGCTGTCGCTCGGTAAATCAACGGGTCTTGTCACTGCGCATCTGGCTGTACTCGGCGTTGGGGCTGGGGTCGTGCCGCTTAATCCTGCTTTGTCTGCCGCAGAGACTCAAGCCGTGCTCAAGCAGGCAGACGTTCAACTGGCGATTACCACGGCGGCAACAGTGACCCGTGCTCCGGAGATTGTGAAAGCCGTGTCTGGGCAGTGGTGGGTGGCCAGGCATAATGAAGATATTCCTGCGCATACGGTTGCCCTGGACGAGGTGCTCTCCGGACACCAGGCTGGTCCCGAACCGCTGGCAGGCACGGAGGACGATTTAGCCTTGTTATTGTTTACGAGTGGAACGACCGGGCAACCCAAAGGGGTGGGACTGACCCACCGCAATATCGGGTCTAATCTTCAAGCGCTTTTGGTTGACACGTGGCGGATGAACGAAGACGACCGCCTCTTGCATGCGCTTCCGCCTCATCATCTGCACGGTTTGGGCCTGGGCTTGTACGGGACGCTGTATGTTGGCAATACCACCGTCTTACTGGATCGATTCGATCCTACCGTTATTCTGCGTGCTCTAGCTCCGCATCGCATCAGTGTGTTTATGGGTGTGCCGACCATGTACCACCGTATGACTGAGGTAGCGGGAGACTTTTCCTATGCTTCCATGCGGCTGTTTATCTCGGGCTCAGCCCCACTTTCAGCGGAAACTTTTCGCCGGTTTGAAGAGCAGTCCGGCTTCCGCATTGTCGAACGCTACGGTCTGACAGAGACCGCCATTAATACGTCGAACCCCTTAGATGGAGACAGACGGCCTGGCACAGTGGGTAGGGCCCTGCAGGGGACCGATGTCGGCATTTTTGACCCCCAGACCCGAGAAAAACTAGCGCACGGAGAAAGGGGCGAGATCTGGGTGCGAGGCCCGAATGTGTTTAGCGGCTACTGGCACAATCCCCAGGCCACTGCCGCGGCCTTTTGCAATGATTGGTTCCGGACAGGAGATCTGGGCATTTTGTCTGCGGATGGTTATGTATCCATCAGCGGTAGGATGAAAGAACTCATCATTGTTGGCGGAACAAATGTCACGCCGGGTGAAGTCGAATTTGTGCTGGACGCTGAACTTGGCGTGCGTGAGTGCGCGGTAGCGGGCATCCCTGACGTTGACCTGGGCGAACGGGTTGCCGCTTTCATCGTCCCAAAAAAAGGCGAAGATACTGCTACACTCGAAGACCGGTTGCGCAAGCGCACGGAACGGGATTTAGCCCCGTATAAGCGGCCGCGTCTATATCGGTTTCTTTCAGAGATTCCGCGTAACGCCATGGGCAAGGTCGAGCGTGGAAAATTAAAAGATATGGAAGCTGCCTAGATCAGCATGCGTAGCATCACCAGACAGCGTAGGGCGACGGCTCTATAGGGCCGTCATGAGTATTGGTTGAGAAAGGAATTGGAATGAGACTCGTGACGTATGAGCACAACAATATTCTCAGTACTGGAGTCCTGACCGATGCTGGTGTCATGGATCTGCCAGCCGCCTCCGGAGGAGCTGTTCCGGGTGATATGCTGAGCCTGCTGCAAGGCGGACGTGAAGTTTTAGCCCAGGCTCAAGAGGTCGTTAGGGCGGGTACCCCCATCCCGTTAGCTGATATTCGGCTCAAGGCCCCAATTGCGAGACCCGGTAAAATTCTGGGCATTGGATTAAACTATGCCGATCATGCACAAGAAGGTGGGCGAGAGAAACCGGAATATCCCCTGATTTTCGCCAAGACTGTTGCTAATACGATTGGCATTGGTGAGGCTATTCGTTTACCCCAGGTTAGCCAGTCCGTTGATTTTGAAGGCGAGCTGGCCATCGTCATTGGGATACGGGCAAAAGACGTTACGCCCCTAAACGCTTTCGACTATATTGCCGGGTATACCATATGCAATGATGTCAGCGCGCGTGACTACCAGCGCCGCAGCAGTCATACCGCTGGGAAGTCGTTTGATACCTTTGCGCCTATGGGGCCGGCCATTGTGACGCGAGATGAGCTACCTGATCCGCACGTCCTGGATATCCGTACCCTGGTGAATGGTGAGGAAATGCAACACTCCAACACGAAAAATTTGATCTTCAACATTTCCTATTTGATTGACTACCTGTCGCATATTTTTCCGCTTGAACCCGGCGACGTGATTACCACCGGAACCCCGGCTGGGGTTGGTGCTTACCGTGAGCCACCGCGTTTTCTTAAGGCCGGAGATACGGTTCGAATCGAAGTGCAAGGCATCGGCGTATTAGAGAATCCAGTTGTGGCATCGTGACCTGTTAGTAAGGCAACAAGGCTATTATGAAAAGGAAGAAAACAGATCCCGCCGCAACGCCTACCCACAATGCCCAAGCTTCCTCCGGCCTCACTCGGCGCTCAACTTGAGCGACACATGAAAACGTGGCAGGGCGCCTGCTGGACCCGTAGCAATGCGAGGTAACGTTGCTGATAGGCCTGGGGTTCTTCTTCGGTCAGGGTTGCCTCGCCCAGTAGGTCTAGAGTGAAGGCGCACTGTTGCTGCTGGAGTTTGTAAAGAGTGGCTAATGCTTCAGGCGGCGTTTCCCCGGCGATAAAGCGCCGTGCCATGCGTCTAATCTTGTGTCCGCGTTGGACGGCCAGGGGAAAGAGTTCTTTGTGATTAAGCAATTTCTCCTGGAGATGGCCTGCTACCTGGATGCTGGTCTTGAGATGGGGAGTACGTCAATAAAGCGGAACACCTGGATCTTGAGCGCTTCATGCTGCATACACTAGTCCAGAATTCTCTCGTCCCACCACGCGAAGCGCGAGGCCGACGGGGAGTCTGCCTTGGATTGGTAAAAAAGCTCGCTCCCGATTGTTTGCGTCTGATGTTAGATTTCGTGGGAGAAAGCCATAGGAGACTCCCTTCCCTGTTCTTTCCAGTATAGTGCTGTATGGGTGACGGGATGAAACACACCGCTAGTCGTTGTGAAGCAAAACCTATCCAAGCTGACGATTCGAAATTTCCTTGGTACAGTGCAGACGTGTCTCCAACTTCCTCCCCCGAGTCCCCATCCCGAACGCGGATCGCCCGAAAAGGACTCCCTATTGTTGTCGCTACGCTCATCAGCCGCCCGCTGGGTTTTATCCGTGAGGCGGTGCAAGCGGCGCTGTTTGGCGCGTCGCGTCTGACAGATGCCTTTCTGGTTGCCTACAACGTACCGGAGATGATCCAGACTCTCTTCTTTAGCGGGGTGCTGAGCAATTTCTTCGTGCCGGTTATCACTCGCTACCGTGAAGATAAGGATGAGCTGAGCACGATATTCAGTGTTGCTCTGAATGGCGCCTTACTGTTCTCTCTTTTCCTGCTTGGCGTTTGCTACGCTTCAGCCTCCGGACTCATGACCGTGGCCGCGCCAGGTTTGGCTGCAGACGATCACGCTTTGGTGGTATTCCTCTTCCGCTTTATGCTGCCCATGCTTGTCCTGCACTGCTTACTGGCAGTGATGAAGGGCGCATTAAATAGCCTCGACCACTACGCTATGCCGGAATATGCTGGCGTCTTCTTCAATCTCGTTATGATAGTCTGCGCGCTGAGTCTGGCACCGACGTATGGCATCACCAGTCTCGCTATCGGGGTGGTGGCTGGCAGTGTCCTGCAACTGCTAGTCCAGCTTCCAACGCTCCAGCGCTGTGGTATCCGCTATCGGTTTACCTTTGCCTTTTATCATCCGGCACTGCGGGAAATGGGAGGATTAGCGCTAGGAGCGGTTGTGGCAACGGCGGTTGTTCCCATGAATGCGTTTGTGGCACGGGCCCTGGCCTCGACGTTGGCGGAAGGAAGCATCTCTTCGCTGGCGTATGCCTTTCGGGTATTTCTGTTGCCGGTCAGTCTGGTTGCGGTGCCCGTCTATACGGTATTGTTGACCGAGCTGTCTGCCGCGTACCATGAGGGCCAGCTTCAGACGTTTAAAAAGCAAGCGGAAGCAGGTTTGTCACTACTCTTCGCGGTTGCCTTGCCGGCAACCGCGGTCCTGATAGCCTTGGCGGTCCCCATTACCCGACTCCTGTATGAACGTGGACAGTTCGGCCCAGAGGATGTACGCATGACCAGCCAGGCGCTGATGGCGTATGGGGTCGGTATTGTGGCCTACGGCACAAGCCAGGTCATGGTCCGACTTTTCACTGCGAGCAAAGATACGCGTACGCCTGCCTGGGTTGGTCTTGCTTCGATTGTGGTAAACGCCTTTGGCTGTTGGCTGCTGATGCACGTCTGGGGGCATTGGGGCATTGCGCTGGTCATATCGCTGGTGTCCTACGTGAACACGCTGGTGCTCTACCTCATCTTTCGGCATCGATATGGACCGCTGGATGAAAGGCTTCTGTCGCGCAGTCTGCTGACACACACCACGTTGGCGATAGTTTTGGGAGGCGGCCTGTTCTATCTCGGACAGCCGCTTGCCAAAACACAAGGTTCACTCATGACAGTTGAGCACGTGCTGCATCTCGCTGGCATTGTAACGATAGCTGGAGGGCTTTATCTCGTCCTTGGCCTACTCTTCAAGGTCGAGGAGATACGGGCTCTTATGCAGATGATCAAACGACGGTTCGCAAGATAACGCTCGCTACGGCTGAAAACTGAGGCTATTGGGGTAGAGCCTCCAAGGTTACCCAGCGTTGATATGCTACTTCCAATTCCTGTTCAAGGCTTGCTAAACGAGCGTGCAGGGCAGCAAACGTCTCGCTGCCCTGACGATGTAACTCAGGGTCGGCGAGCGTAGCATGCACGGCTGTTTGTTCACTTTCGAGGGCTTCGATACGCTGGGGCAATTCCTCAAGCTCGCGTTGTTCCTTATAGCTTAACTTGCGTGGGCGTTGGGCGCGTTCTCGCCGTGGCGGAGATTTCTTTTGCTCCGGCTGCATTGGAGCAGAATCCAAAGTATCCACCGATCTACGCTGGCGCAGCCAGTCATCATATCCGCCCACATATTCGTTGATCTGTCCATTGCCTTCAAACACCAGCGTGCTGGTCGCGACGTTATTGAGAAACATCCGATCATGGCTGACTAAGAGCACGGTCCCAGTGTACTCAAGTAGGAGTTCTTCGAGCAGTTCGAGCGTCTCGGCATCCAGGTCGTTGGTCGGCTCGTCCAAGACCAAGACATTCGACGGCTGGGAGAAGAGGCGGGCAAGTAATAACCGGTTTCGTTCTCCGCCGGATAAAACGCTGACCGGACTCCGGGCGCGCTCCGCAGAGAACAGGAAATCTTGAAGATAGCCTATAATGTGGCGGTCTTTGCCGTTGAAGGTAATATAGTCGTCGCCTCGTCCAACAATATCCTGAACGGTTTTGTATTCGTCCAGAGGCGTTCGAAGCTGGTCAAAATAGGCGACCGCGAGGCGCGTACCTTGCTCGACCTGGCCGTGCTGGGGAGTGAGTTCACCCAGCAGTAGCTGCAGCAGTGTGGTTTTCCCGGCTCCATTTGGGCCGATGATGCCGATCTTATCTCCGCGCATGATGGTGACGAAAAAACCGCGAACGACAGCGTTATCTCCGTACGCGTAGCCCACATCTGTCGCACGCAGCACGAGCTTTCCGGAGCGTTCGGCTTCTTCGACTTGCAGCCGCGCCGTTCCCACTTGCTTTCGGCGATTTTTCCGCTGTTGACGCAGTTCTAGGAGTACGCGTACGCGGCCTTCATTGCGTGTACGCCGGGCTTTGATGCCTTGGCGTATCCAGGTTTCTTCCTGGGCCAGCTTTTTATCGAACTGCGCCCAGTGTCCGGCTTCTGTTTCGAGTGCCGCCTGTTTGCGCTCTAAGAATGTTTCGTAATCACACGACCAACTGGTCAAACGCCCACGGTCTAGCTCCACTATCCGGGTGGCCAATTTTTTGAGCAGCATGCGGTCGTGCGTGACAAACAACAGCGTCTTGCTATTTTGCAGCAAGAACCCTTCAAGCCAAGCGATAGAGTCAAGATCAAGATGATTGGTCGGCTCGTCGAGCAGCAGAATATCGGGATCACTGACTAACGCCTCGGCGAGCAAGACACGGCGTTTAAGTCCACCCGAAAGGGTATCAAAGCCGACGTGTTCGTCGAGTTTCAGACTCATCAGCGTCCGTTCGACTTGCTGATGGATCAACCAACCGCCGTTTCCATCTAATGTCTGCTGGAGCGTGTCCAATTGATGCAGGAGTTTTTGATCGTCCGTTTGGCTAATCTGAGTGCTGACTGCGTGGTATTCGGCCAGTGTTTCGCCGAGTTTGCCCAGGCCTTTGGTGACGCGGTGTAACACCGTGCCCGGTAAGGATTGCGGAATCTCTTGGGGAAGAAAACTTGTCCGCATATCCTTTCCGCACACCACCTGGCCGCCGTCCGGGCGAACTTCACCCTGTATGATCTTCATCAGGGTGGATTTGCCGGTGCCATTCCGGCCTAAGATGCCCACCCGCTCGCCCGGTTCGAGCTGCAGACTCACGCCGTCTAATAACGGCGGATCACCAAAGTTGATATGAATGTCCTGGAGGCTAAGTAAGGCCATTGTGGTGAGAGATGAGGGGGGAACTGTAAATTTATCTACCAGGTTTAATCATGCTCTGCCATGGGCGCTTGCTGGGCGACCTTTGGCAGCTTAATCGAAGCAAACATTGAGGTTTGATAGAGATAGCCATCGGATTCTGATGTATCTTCATCAATGACGCGAAGCACAGCGTGGGACTCTGCTTCTGTATCTGGCCGGGTCCTGTAGAACTTACCTAGGATCAGGCTGGCCGGGTTGCTTTGGTTGTTGATGCAAATGAAACAATTGTTCACAGCAGAACTCGCTTTGTCTTAAAATCTTTTCGGTCTATGCCTGTGGCTTCAAACTAGTGGATCTCAGCTTGGCAAACCGTATCGTCTGCGAGTCTGACAGTTGCGTTGCCTTTCCTCTTTCGCCAACGCCCCGTCCCATAGGTGCGTTCCAGATACCGCCGAATATGGACGCTTCTTTCTCCTGCTATTGTTTCAATATCTCTGATTTCATCAAGGACCTCAAACCCTGCTGCCATCTCCCACCATTCTGATTCAAAATATCTGCCCCGACTAAGCCTTTGCTCAGGAATCTCTTACAGAACCTTGCGAACCTTCCTGGCTGTCAGATATGGTGTGGCAAAAGTGCGGCCGAGGAGGCGCAATGATCAAGGTTTTTGCACTCTTACCCAAACGAGCGGACCTCAGTGAGGAGCGATTTTACCGCCACTGGAATGAAGTTCATGCACCCTTAGTGCTCGAACACTTGAGTGTGAAGCGCTACGTGCACAGCCGCTGCCTGCCGCAGTACTGTATCCCACAGCTTGCACCCTTTCCGTATGCGGGCGCTGACGAGCTGTGGTTTGATGATTTTGAGACGGCTAAGCGTGAGCTGGAAGGTCCAGCATATCTGGAAGGACGGGGGAAGGACGAAGCAAATTTTCTGGATGCCGCCGGGCCGCTGTGGCTGTTTACTCGAGAAAATGTGGTCATTTCTGGGCCGCCAATTGAAAAAAATACGCAGATCACCAAGATTCTGTTTTGTGTGAAGCACAAACCGGGGCGCAGTTCCGCCGAATTTCAGGATTATTGGCGAAACCGCCATGCACCGCTGGTTCCCGGCACGCCGGAACTAGATCGATATGTACAGTGTCATGTCGTTTTGGACACAGTTGACCCCGGCCAAACAAACTACGACGGGGTGGGTGAATTGTGGTGCCAAGACGTCGCAGCCTTTGAGCGCTGCTGGAGTTCTCCCCAACTCGTCAAGGAACAACTGCCGGATACGCTGAATTTTGTCGGTCCGAATGCTATTGGCATGATCGCTGAAGAAGTACGGATTTTGTGGCCGTAGGCAGCCACTCTCTATCCGTTTCGTTTCTATGAGATGGCACGGTAACCACGGCACGGATCGTTCTAACCCTCTAGCCCAACGAGGGTAGGGTCATCGTCGAATAACCGCGAATTTTTGAGCAACTTAAAAACAGGAGACTGCAAGAAAAGTGCGGGCTAAAGGTACGGGGGAGTGACGAGCTTTTAGTGCCGTGGGCGGGAAGGAAAGAAGAAGGGGTGAACGGGAGGAAGATTCCGCCCATGGCGTTTTAATAAGTTTTCGGTGGGATAGCGGATTGCTTTAGTGGAGTACAGCGAGCAAATGGAATTGGTGGTGGGGTTCCCAACCGCAGTTGGATACGGAGAGGTTCAGACTCTTGGGGACAGGCCGGGGACGCATTGTTGATGGCCAGGCGCTCGCATCACACGGTAACCCATGACGTTGAGGGCTACATTCATTCGACGGCCACGTTTGCCAGTGGAGGCACGCACCGCTACCAACTGTGGCGTATCTGGCAACCGGGGCCGCTGTGCCATTTCCTGATGCTGAATCCTTCAACGGCAGATGAATGCCAAAGCGATCCAACAGTGACACGCTGTCTGAACTACGCCAAAGCCTGGAGCTACGGCGGCCTGATCGTCACGAACATCTTTGCCTTGCGTTCAACGGATCCTAAACAGCTCTATATCCACCCAGATCCTGTCGGAGTCGAGAACGATAGATTTATTCTGGATGCACAGGCTCGATGCACGATGACCGTGGCGGCCTGGGGGAATCATGGCAAACATATGGGCAGAGGCGAGCAGGTGAGAGCGCTGTTGGAGGCCCCGCATATGCTCGGGTTGAATGCGACCGGGACGCCGAAGCACCCGTTGTATTTGAATGCTGATTTACGGCCAGTGAGGTGGGTATGAATGTATCCGTCGCTTATTTCCACACTTCTTGACGAGAGCTCGTCCTACTTGCTTTGGCTGCTACGCTGCTAGCCCTTCCGGGGTATAAATCTCTGTCATCTTCTCGCTGTGGTAATGCAGTACAAATTCAGTGTCGCGGGCGCATTCACGTGCCTTGAGCACTATCTGTGGCCACAATGGTGCAACCTCTGACGCGTGAACCCAGAACTTCCTAGGTGCGAACCCGTCACCAAAGAAAACGCGGTATGCCCGGATTCGTGCCAGGCGCGTTTTATGGCCTTCCCCCTCGATATTCTGGGGTCAGTCGGAACGACCACCCAGTCTCCCTCTTGCGCCAAACCCGGAAGCCAAACGGGGTCGTCCGCGTCTCTGTCAAATTTCTCTGAGAGATGAACGATCTCGTACCCCTGTACAGCAGCAAAGGCGCGTAATGTTTCCTAGAACTTCGGGGACAAGCCATAGTGGAGAACGTCCTGTACCTCTTGCGCTTCGACCTCGTACCACTCTGTTGTCTGTTGTATTGAGTCTTCGACGCGCGCGGTTTGGGCGAGGATGCGTGTTGGTACGGCACCCCTGACGGCGATGGGTGCTCCAAATGCCCGCCTTGGGTCAACCCCGACACTCCGGTTTTTACCGAGCGGCCACCATTGTTCAGGCCCATTTACCTTGTTTTAGTCCGGCCCCGCATAAAAATACGGCTGGATGATGCCCTCAAAAGCATACTGGCCACGAACATAGGTGCCGAAACGTTTGGTGTCGACCGAGCAACTCTTGTGCACGTTCTAACGCAATGCGAAGGACCTTCCGGGTAACGCCGTCGTCAAGCAATGGATCAAGGAAACGGACCTCAACCAAGTCGTTGAAAGTGAGGGCTGGAGCGCCTTCAATCTGTGGAAATTGGGTGGTAACTGCTGAAGGCGAGTAAAATCTCGTCTGACTGCGTCGGTACCTATATCCTCTTGTCCATCTGCGTATCCGACTCATGGGGATGTACGCAAACCCAGCGGCAAGCATCGATGCTGGAGTTTGAAAAGTATCAGCAACTTACCGAATAGTAGGCGAGTAGTGACATCACCCATCATTAGTCTTCAAATACTCCCTCCCACGTCCTTGCTATCGAAGACTCAGAGCATATGATCGCCGTGTGGATGGTAACAGACTCGGGGGAAAGGTGATGAACGGCGGCACTGATTGCATTGTGGCCACGATTGTAGGCCGGAAAGCCGTCCACTATGTCATCGTGAAACCGCATGGTGCCCTGTTTAGTGCCTGCGGAGTCGAGCTGACCAAGGACAGGAAGTGTCTGGTGACCAGTACAGAACCTGGCGCGGTGACGTGTAAGCGATGTCAGCGGTCACCGCAGTGGCAGTATCCCCTTTTGCGGGTGCCAGCACCTGATTCGCAACAGCGAAAGTCATCACCAACAGGTCCTGCTGAGCTGTGAGACTCTGCCAGTGCCTAATAAGCGTTCGCAGGAGGGAGGTTCCTCCTCCTCTTTATCTCCGACATTTTTTCGCGTAAGCAAGGCGAGCACTTCGAAAAAGGGGCTGTGTATGGGACAACTTGATAATAAAGTCGCTATCATTACCGGATCCGGCCGAGGACAAGGTTTGGTTGCCGCGCGTCTGTTTGCCAAAGAAGGCGCACGGATAGTCGTTAATGACCTGGATGCCGAATCAGTTGATACCGCGGTTGCATCTATCAAGGACGCTGGCGGTGAAGCGGCCGGTGCGGTCGGCGATGTCTCCAAAGCTGCTGACGTACAGGCGACCCTCCAAGCAGCCCAGGACGCCTTTGGCGGATTCGATATTCTGTATAACAACGCGGGCATCGGCTATTCGGCCACCAAGCGCTTCGGCATTGCCATGAGCGATGTTGTGAATTGTACTGAAGACGATTGGCATCGTATTTTGGACATCAACGTCGGTGGGATTTTTCTGTTTTGCAAATATGGGATCCCTAAGCTGATCGAACGAGGCGGCGGGATTATTATTAATACCGCCTCTATTGCTGCTTTGCGCGGTGGAGCAGACGCGCACGCCTACACGGCCAGTAAAGGTGCAATTCTTTCCCTGACTCGCGCCGTTGCTGTGACATATGGACCGAAAGGCATCCGAGCGAATACCCTCTGTCCGGGAGTGATCGATACCGAGATGATCCACGATGCCTTGATTGACAATAGTGGGGTTAGTGAGACTCTCGCGCGGAGCACGCCACTCAAACGCAATGGTACGCCGGAGGAGGTTGCCGATGTGGCCCTCTTCCTGGCAAGCGATCAGTCACGCTTTGTCACCGGCGAAGCGTTTGCCGTAGACGGTGGCATTATCCAAAGCATTGGTTTGTCCTAATCGGACGACTGAAAAAAGGGCAGGAGTATGGAGCAGGAACAACTCGTCAAAGTGTTTAAGACCGCGGTCCTGGCTCGCCGCTTTGAGGCGAAGATTGTAGAGCTGGCTATGGCGGGCGAACTTGCGCCCTCGCTACATGTCGGAGCAGGCCAAGAGGTGGCGCAGATTGCGGCCATCGAGGCACTCAATCCGGACGACTATATTTTGTACGGCCATCGCGGACTGGCCTATATGATAGCCCGTGGTGTCAGCCTGGCTGACATGTTGGCTGATTTTGCCGGGAAGGAAGGCGCAACGAGTCGTGGCAAGGGCGGGGTAATGCATGTGGTGGATGTGCCGAAGGGAATTCTTGGTGAGAGCGGTACCGTGGGGGGCAGTTTTGTGGTCTCGGTTGGGGTGGGCATGGCCCTTAAGCGTAAGCAGCCGGGCAAGGTGGTGGTCTATTTCTTTGGTGACGGCACATCTAACCGTGGCACCTTCCACGAGTCCCTGAACTGGGCCGCGGTGCAGAAGTTGCCGTGTATATACTTCTGCGAGAATAACGGTTTTGCGGTTTCCGTGCCGGCAAGTCGTTCGACCGCGGTAGAGAACATCGCCGATCGCGCTGGTGGTTATGGCGTGCCTGGGGTGGTGATTGACGGCAACGATCCAGTGGCTGTGCACGAAGTCATGGAGCAGGCAGTGGCACGCGCGCGGGCCGGCCGAGGACCAACGTTGATTGAAGCCAAAGTCACCCGCCTGCAGGGCCATTATGTGGCAGATCAGCAGGAGTATCGTGCCAATCGCGATACAGTCGCAGAAAAAGATCCTTTGCCCAAACTACAGCAAACGCTTCTGGATACAGGGGTGATCCGCCAACAGACTGTGGTTGATATTGAAACGGATGCCGATCAGCAAATCGATGCAGCAGTGGAAACCATGCGGGCAGCGCCGCTGCTTGGACCGGAAGTGGCTCTTCAAGATCTCTACGCGGAGTGAGAAAAATGCCAACAATTACCTATAGTCAGGCGATCAACCAGGCGCTGGCAGAAGAAATGCAGCGCGATGAGGACGTTATTCTGTACGGGCAGGATGTGGCCGTGTGGGGCGGCATATTTAAGGTCACACAAGGACTGCTGGAAAAGTTCGGGTCAGATCGCGTGTTTGACTCGCCGATCTCAGAAAATGTCATGGTCGGTGCTGGTGTTGGCGCAGCCTCTATGGGCCTGCGTCCGGTGGTTGAACTCCAGTTTGCCGACTTTGTTATCACCGCAGGTGATGAAATATTCTTTAAGGCCGGCATGTGGCGTTATATGCATGGCGGGGCGCATACCATTCCGCTGGTTGTTCGCGGGCCATCCGGAGGATCGGGCTTTGGACCAGAACACTCGGCCTGCCCAGAGGCGTTTATTATGCACTCGCCGGGTTTACTGTGTGCTGTGCCTTCAACCCCGGAAGACGCCAAAGGATTACTCAAACAAGCCATTCGACTCGATAATCCGGTTATCTATTTTGAGCACAAGCTGCTGTACCAAACACGGGGTGAAGTGCCGGATGGCGATGTTACCATTCCGTTTGGGGAAGCCGTGGTCCGGCGCGCAGGTGAGGCTGTGACTATTGTTGCCTGGCAAGACATGCTGCGTCGCACGCTCAAAGCCGCTGATCGACTCAGCCAAGAAGGCATTGAAGTCGAGATTATCGATCCGCGTACGCTCAATCCTTTTGACCGCGACACCATTATCGAGTCGGTCAAAAAGACGGGAGCCTGCATTGTGGTGGAGGAAGCCTACCGGACGCTGGGTGTTGGGGCAGAAATCGGCGCCATGCTGTTGGAAGCAGCGCTGCCGTATATGGATAAGCCCTTCAAACGTTTAGCCATTCCTGACGTACCGATTCCCACTAGTCAGCATTTGGTCGACGCTATTGTCCCCTCCGTGGACGATATTTACCAAGCGGTCAAAGAGCTTACCGACTGAGCCTAACGTGCGGAATACTACAGTCGTAATGCCCAAACTCGGCCAAGCTATGACCGAGGGTTCGGTCCTTCTGTGGCACCGAAAAGACGGCGAACGGATTGAAGCAGGGGCAGTCCTAGTCACCGTTGAGACCGACAAGGCGACCTACGACCTTGAGGCTACCGCCAGCGGAACAGTCCACATTATTGTCCAAGAAGGCGAAGAGGTTCCCATCGACACCGTCATTGGTGAGATTGGAGAAGCGCCGGTACAGACGGTTTCAGCGGCTGCTCCTGTTGCCCCGCTGGCGGTCGTTCCGCACGAACAAACGTTGTCCAAGCAGCGCGTCCTGGCTTCTCCGAAGGCAAAACGACTTGCCGCTAAAAGGGGAATAGACCTGTCTACGGTCAGGCCCTCTGGCGCGGATGGAATTATCTCAGCATCAGACGTAGAGAACGCGGTTGCAGCGCAAATGACGCAGGCCGTCTCGTCAGGCTCTGCTGTTACCGGACGTATTGAACGGGAACGTCGAAAGCTCATCGGCATTCGGAAAACTGCCGCCCGGCGGGTGCTAGAAGCGTGGCAAACAATTCCGCATATCGTCCAGATGATAGATGTGGACGCCACGGCACTGCATGCGATGCGAAAGCAGCTCAAGCAAGAAGCGCCTGCGATCACGCTCAACGACGTACTCTTGCACACGGCTGCTCGTGTCCTGGCCGGCCTGCCGGATCTCAATGGGACGATACAGAATGACGAGCTTGTTCTGTACGCTGGCGTTGATATCGGCTTTGCCGTAGATTCCCTGCGAGGTCTGCTAGTCCCAGTCATTCGTCGCGCAGACACGCTGTCTCTTGCCGAGTTGGTAGCGGAAAGTCAGCGGCTTATTGGAGCCGGCCGCGCTGGTCAGCTGGGTCCGGATGATATGGGCAATGCCAGTCTGACGGTCTCTAATTTGGGAATGTTCGGTATCCAAGCGGGAACGCCGGTGATTAATCTCGGCGAGCCGATTCTCATTTTTGTCGGCGCTGTTGAAGATCGACCGGTTGTCGTTGACGGACAGATCATCGTCCGGCCTATGATGACGCTGAGTATTGCTTATGACCACCGCGTTGCAGACGGCGTTGCGGCTTCGCGGTTTAGCCAGGGTTTGAAACGGGTGTTAGAGGATTTAGAGTCTGAAGCTCAAAGTTCTAAGCCTGTCCTGAGCGCAACCGAAGGATCGAAAATTCTAAATCTAACCCCCAACCCGCAAGAGCAGCTCGGAAAACGGGAGTTATCCTCTGTTTCAGCCGGAGAAGGATATGAGATTCAGGTCCGCAGTCTAAATCACGCGTGGACGCTCGATGAGCCAACAAGCGATGGTGGAATCGACGCAGGGCCAGACCCCGTCACCGCCTTCTTGGGTGCACTGCTCTCGTGCATCACGATCGCGTTTAAAGCGGCAGCCCGCCGACGCAAGGTCGCGATTGATCGTATTGAGGGCCATATCAACGCGACCCCAAAAGGCCACGTCAAAGAAATCTCGCTAACGCTGGAAGTATGGAGTACGGCCTCTGAGCAGAATCTCCAGATCCTGCTCGGACTGGCAGAGCGTGGGTGTTATGTCAGCGGTATGCTGAGGTCGGACAGCGCCTTCACCGTAGTTCTGACCGTCCACACAACGCAGGCCACATAAGTTCAGGAAAGCAGGAAGTACGCTGCGCGCCGCAGCAACTTTATTGACTAAGAGCGGTTTTCAACGCCGCCGCTGCTTCTTGAAGCGCCTGCCCTGCTGGTTCGATCACCTTGGCCATGCCCATAAAGCCGTGGATCAACCCTTCAAAACAGGTGTATTCAACTGCTACCCCTGCCTCGCGGAGCTTGGCTGCATACGCTGCTCCCTCGTCCCGCAATGGATCGTATTCTGCAGTGGCAACAAAGGCGGAGGGGAGAGAGCGGCATTGGTCGGTTGACGCTCGCAGCGGTGAAGCTAATGGATTTTTCCCGTCGGTATCACTGGCGAGGTATTGATCCCAGAACCACGCCATCATCTCAGTTGTCAGAAAATAGCCTTCTGCATTTTCTTTGTGTGACGGCATGTCAAATGCGTGAGCCGTGACCGGATACATGAGGAGTTGATAGGCGAGAGGAGGAAGGCCACTTTCTTGCGCCTTTAGGGTAACCGCCGCTGCCAGGTTAGCACCGGCGCTTTCACCACCAACAGCAATCCGAGAGGCATCTCCGTTTAAGACGGCTGCGTTTAACGCTACCCACCGTGTCGCAGCGTAACAGTCGTCGACCGCTGCCGGAAACTTGTCCTCTGGTGCGAGTCGGTAGTCTGCGGAGATAACCATACAGTCGGCGAGATTGGTCAACGCCCGGCAGGACGTATCTACGGTATTGATGCTGCCGACCACCCAGCCGCCGCCGTGAAAATAGACCAATATTGGAAACGGTCCGTCTCCCTCGGGTGTGTAAATACGTATCGGCTG
>CAZXFE010000012.1:0-33976 GCA_964639795.1 uncultured Enterobacteriaceae bacterium
ATTTACGATCCAAACACGTCGGTTTTTATCAGAGAACGAGCCCAACGCCTGAACAGCACCTTAACCAGAATCGAAGATCTGGAGCGAGAGCTGGGAGATAAACGTAGAGAGTTCCTTCTTCAGCATCAGGCCGAGCGGGAAGAGCTGCGCGAATTAAAAGCGCGTATGGAACGCATCCGCCAAAAACTCGAGGCCGCCCGCGAACAGGCGAAAGCCGACAACCTCGCAAAGTTACAGGAAATCAAGCGATCCACCCAAGAGGCGCGCACTCTTGCCCAAGAGTTGCGCAGACACTATCGGAGCCAGCGCGAACGGCAGCAAGATCGTCAAGATCATATAGATCGGTTCGAGTATGAGTAGGGGGCCAAGAAACTATCGAATTGAGCGTCCGTCCTATGCATCCTCATAGTGCGGATAACGTTTTTCTAGAAAGGCAGCAATGCCTTCTTTCACGTCGTTCGTTCGGGTCGTTAAAATCTGATTCCGATCCTCCATAGCAATCGCAGCTTCAAGCGCCGGGGCATCAACCGAGTAGCGCAAACACTCCTTGGTCAGCCGAACCCCCAGCGGGGAGTTGCGTAGGATGTTACGTGCCATCGCTTCTGCAGCGTGATCTAATTCCGCGTCAGGTACGACGCGGGAGGCGAGGCCCGTGGCCAAGGCGCGCGGCGCATCCATAAAATCTCCGGTAAGTAAAAATTCAGACGCAACAGAAGAGCCGACAATGCGTGGCAGGAAATAGCTCACCCCAACATCACAGGCAGAAAGGCCAATGCGGATAAAAGCCGCATTCATACGTGCAGACTCACCAACGATGCGAATATCGCTTGCCAGAGCGAGCGCAAAGCCTCCACCCGCCGCTGGGCCATGGACTGCCGCAATAAAGGGTTGCGGCGCGCGGTGAATTTTAATCGCCAGCGCCGCGATGCGACGCTGATCACGTAGACCTTGGGCCACCGAAGCTTTTCCAGTCCCAGCATTCGATTGCTTGAGATCGAGTCCAGCGCAGAACGCGCGACCTGCTCCACGCAAGATGATAACCCGGATGCTTTGATCAGCGTGTAGTTCGTCCAGCACGTCGTGCAGCTCTTCAACCAACGGGCGGTTCATGGCATTGAGCGATTGGGGCCGGTTCAGGATCAGCCACAGCAGGCCACCCTCACGTCGGAGTTCTAAGGTTTCGTACCGCTCTTTCATGAATTCCTCCAACTTCTCCCTCTCAATCGATTTAAATCCATTTAGATCCATCTAAATCAACGACCGGGACTGACAGCCATCAACGTTAAGGCATGCCCCGGAGACCCAGTTTGCCCGCTCCGACGCCAGAAAGACGACTACATCCGCAACTTCTTCAGTTTTACCAAAGCGACCTGCCGGCAGCTCGGCTTTGACAAAGGCAGCAATGCCTTCAGGATTTTCCTTTTGTCGTTTTTCCCATGCGCCACCCGGAAACAGAATTGATCCAGGCGCCACACTGTTCACACGAATACCTTTTGGCGCCAGCTCGCGGGCCATTTCTTTGGACAGACTAATGATAGCTGCCTTGGAGGCATTATAGGTCATAGGTCCGCCCCACTCGCGCCCGTAAATCGAAGTAATATTGATCACACAGCCAGTCTGTCTTTCCTGCATGGACGGCACGACAAGACGACACAAGTCAAGCGCCGAGAAGAAATTCAATGCAAACCCGGCCTGCCAATCGCTTCGAGTAGCGTCCAGATTCCCCCCTGGACGCGAGCCACCAACGTTGTTGATGAGAATATCGACCCCGCCGAATCGTTGCTGCGTCTCCTCAACCCAATCTTGAGCTTCAGCTTCTTGCGTCACATCAAGTGCCGTAGCCAGAACACAGCTTGCCCGCTCACCCACCTCTTGCGCAGTCTTGTCGAGCTGCTCTTTCCCCCGTGCGCACAGACTCAGCCGACAGCCTTCAGCGGCAAGTCCCAGGGCAATCGCCCGGCCAATGCCGCGGCTTGCTCCACTAATCATGGCCACTTTGTTTGTGAGTCCGAGATCCATACAGCCTCCTTTTGTTGCCACTGAGTAAGGATGCAGCATCCTCACCAGACAAGAGAGCATAGCTCATTCCACATAGAAATGCTTTGGCCCTACTCTCTTGCCAGACTGAAGACCATCCGGTTAGATGAGGTCCTTATTTGCCCAGCTTTGTTTTGTCCAGATCAGGGAGGTAGATCGTGCCAGATCATTTCATACTGGAAAAAGACGGACACATTACCACGCTGACCTTCAACCGCCCAGAAAAGCGTAACCCGATGAACGAAGAGATCCTGCTCGAATTAGAGGACCTACTGCATCAAATTCGCGACGATGCCGAGGTCCGGGTTCTGATTTTGACCGGCACGGGAAATACTTTTTCTGCTGGGGCTGATCTATCGCAGACGAAGGGTATTACAGACCCTCAAGAACGCGAGAGAATCTTCGCAACCTACCGACAGCGCCGCGGGCGGCTGGTTGGACGCATTTTGCATACACTCGTGCGCCTTGAGCCGATCACCATTGCTGCGGTCAACGGCTATGCCGTCGGTGGGGGCTGGGCGCTCGTCTTAGGCTGTGATTTCCGGATCGCCGTAGAAGGTGCCCAATTTTGGTTTCCGGAAGTCGACCTTGGGGTCCCGCTGAGTCCAGACACAACCGCTCTGCTGACCGCCCATGTCGGCCCATCACTAGCAAAGGAAATCATTATCACCTGCCGTCGATATACCGCCGAGGAACTGCTCCCCCTGGGGCTGCTCAATAAGGTCGTGAAGAAAGAAGAACTCTCGCCCACCGTTCAAGAGCTGGCCAGCAGTTTGGTGAACAAGAATCCGAATGCAGTTATCGTCTCCAAGGCCACGATAAATGCCCTGGCACTGGGCCAAGCAGTGATCACCCCAGATCTCCTCCTCACCAGAGAATAAATATGGATAGTCAAAAAGAATACACATCAAAACTGTGCTCAGCCGAAGAAGCGGTCCGGGTCGTTCAATCCCGCGACTGTGTCTCCATTCCCGTTTATTCAAACCCTACGTTAATTGCCAGCGCGTTGGCTGATCGATTGCACGAGCTTTCGGGTGTCACCATCCGTATCGGGGCACCTGCGAGTGACTTATCCTGGTATCATCCGGAAGCGACAGAGGCATTCCAAATCGAGCCGTGGTACACTAGCCCGTATTTACCCGAGCCGATTCGACAAATGGTCACGGACAAACGCAGCGACCACCGCGTCTGTCCGTGCGCGCTGCTTTTCAAAACGCTGGACGAGGGGCGAGAAGGCATAACACCGTCCGACGTGGTGTTACTTGATGTCTCTCCGCCTAATCACAATGGCTTTGTTAGTCTCGGTGGAGGAGTATGGGACAAAAAGGAACTCATCCAGAGCGCGCGCACGACGATTGCCCAAGTCAGCCCGGATTTCATTCGTACTGGTGGAGACAATTTTGTTCATCTGAGCGAGATTGACCATCTGGTTGAACTGCTGGACGGGGAGGCGTTTCGTCCGCCTTTTCCGGACATTGAGCTAAGCGAAGTCGTCAAGGCAATTGCCGCTTATGTCGCTCCGCTCATTCACGATGGAGATACAGTTGAGGTCGGCGCTGGGAGTACCAGCGAAGCCTTAGTACAAGCAGGTATCTTTGACAACAGGAATGACTTGGGTTGGCATACCGAAAGGATACCGCGCGGGGGGGTAGAACGAGTCCGGCGCGGTATTTTTACGGGCAAAAACAAAACTCTACATAAGAACCGAGCCGTGGCTACTGCCGTAGCCTTTAGTCGTGAGGAACGTGATTTCGTCCATGAGAACCCGCACTTCGAGCTGTACGGCGTGTCCTATGTGAACCATCTGCAAACCATCATAGCCCACGACAATATGGTCGCCATCAATAACGCTCTGCGCATGGATCTGACCGGCCAAGCCGTGGCAGACTCTTTTGGCCCGCAGATGTTTACTGGCACCGGCGGCTTTCCCGACTACGCCATTGCCGCGGTGTATGCCAAAAACGGACGCTCGATCATGGTCTTCCCGTCTACCGCAGTGAAAGGCACCGTTTCACGCATTGTTCCACTGATGGAGGAAGGCAGTTTTGTGACCTCACCGCGTCAGTTCACGGATTATGTAGTGACAGAGTATGGTGTAGCCCAGCTGTTCGGCAAATCCCAACGGCGTAGGGCAGAGGAGTTGATTGCTATTGCTCACCCAGACTTTCGTCCGGAGTTAGAGAAAGCGGCAAAACGATTGTTTTGGCCGTAACGATGACATGCAACGTTCCCTCTGAATTGATACCACAGGTAGGGCCCGATAAGGAGAAAGAATCATGCCCACACAAGAACGCTGTCAGGAAATCCGGACCGAGATTCGCAAGTTTTGCAGCCAATATGGTGATGAATACTGGCGCAATCTCGATAAAGAGCACCTGTACCCTGAAACATTTGTGGATGAATTGACCAAGGCCGGCTGGCTGGCCGCGTTGATTCCCGGCGAGTACGGAGGCTCGGGTCTAGGCGTGACTGAAGCCAGCGTCATTTTGGAGGAGATTAACCGTTCAGGCGGCAATGCCGCAGCCTGTCACGCCCAGATGTACATCATGGGCTCCCTCCTCCGGCATGGCAGCCCCGAGCAAAAACAGCGCTATATGCCCAGCATAGCCAGTGGTGAGCTGCGGCTCCAAGCCTTTGGCGTGACCGAGCCGGATGCAGGCTCAGACACGACACATATTAGCACTTCGGCCCGCAGAGAAGGTGATTATTACATTGTAAATGGCGGGAAGATCTTCACGTCCCGTGTACAGCACTCCGATATGTTGTTGCTCTTGGCTCGGACCACACCGTATGAGCAAAGTCAAAAGAGAACGCTGGGCATGAGCATTTTTCTGGTTGACCTACGAGAGGCAGGCGACTCGATCGAAGTCCGGCCCATCGACACTATGATCAACCACGAAACCAACCAGCTCTTTTTCCATGAACTCAAAGTCCCGACAGAAAACCTGATTGGTGAAGAAGGTAAAGGCTTTTATTACATCCTCGATGGTATGAATGCCGAGCGTATCCTTGTGGCGTCTGAAGCCATCGGGGACGCGCGCTGGTTTATTAAGAGAGCCGTCCAATACGGCAACGAAAGAGAGATTTTCGGTCGGCCTATCACCAAGAACCAAGGGATTCAGTTCCCCATCGCCCAGGCCTATACCCAGACTGAAGCGGCTGATTTGATGCGTTTCCGTGCGGCTGATTTGTTCGATGCTGAGGAAGCCTGTGGGCCAGAAGCCAATATGGCCAAGCTGCTCTGTTCGCAAGCCTCGTGGGCTGCCGCTAACGCGACCATCGACACCTACGGTGGCTACGGCTTTGCTACGGAATACGATGTTGAGCGTAAGTTCCGCGAGAGCCGCTTATTCACCATCGCCCCAATCTCGAACAATATGGTCCTCAA
Organism: uncultured Enterobacteriaceae bacterium; assembly: GCA_964639795.1. Classification (GTDB taxonomy): domain Bacteria; phylum Desulfobacterota; class Binatia; order Bin18; family Bin18; genus Bin18. The sequence goes on from CAZXFE010000012.1 coordinate 5,426, forward strand.
CTTTGTCGCCGAGCATGTGTTGGGCATGCCGCGGTCCTATTAAGCCATGTGATGAAGAACTAAGGAAGGAGACTCCTATGAAAATCGACATCTCTTTTCTGCCATCAACCTTTGACGCGGCAGCCAAGGTCGCTCGCGATGCAGAAGCCATGGGATTTGACGGGCTGTGGAGTGCGGAAACCAGTCATGACCCCTTCTTTCCACTGGTGGTGGCAGCACGCGAGACCGAGCGTATCCATCTCGGTACCGGCGTCGCCATAGTTTTTCCGCGTAGTCCTATGGTCCTGGCCAATGTCTGTTGGGACCTGCAGGCCAACTCCGGCGGACGTTTCATGCTGGGTTTAGGCACCCAGGTCAAAGGCCATAACCAGCGCCGCTTCAGCGTCAAGTGGGTCTCGCCGGTCAAACGCTTGCGCGAGGTCGTCCTCTCCCTGCGAGCGATCTGGGACTGCTGGCAAAATGGCACCAAGCTCAACTTTGAGGGCGAGTTCTATCAGTTCTCGCTCATGACACCGTTCTTTAATCCCGGCCCGATTGAACACCCGCATGTGCCTATCATCATCTCAGGCCTCAATCCGTTGATTAGTCAACTTGCCGGCGAAGTCTGTGACGGCTTTTTTGTTCACAATTTCCATACCCCGAAATATCTGGCTGAGACCGTCATCCCAAATATTGAGAAAGGCATTGCCAAAGCCGGTCGCAAACGCGCAGACTTCACCCTGTTAACGGGGGCGTTTATTGCCAGCGGAGGCTCCCAAGATGAGGTGCAAAAAGCCATCGAACCCGTGCGTCAACAGGTTTCTTTCTATGCCTCAACCCGGACTTACAAAGGAGTGCTGGACGCCCACGGCTGGGGAGACACCTGCTTTCGGCTGAACGAAAAAGCAGCCAAAGGCAATTGGGACGGTATGGCAGCCGAAATCACCGACGAGATGCTAAACGAAATCGCGGTGGTCGGCACGTATGACGAAATCGCTAAGAAATTGAGCGCCCGCTACAAAGGCATCTTAGACCGAATCATTATCGGTTTTGGTGCGCCTGAACGCCAAGACGAAGGCCGTTACCGCGAACTAATGCAGGAAGTCAGCCGGGAGTTGGCGTAGGGGCGATGTTTCGCCCCTACGAAGAAAAAGGAGGAAGAAGACGACGGCACTCACTGACAAATATTGCATTGTCCGCGTGGGAGAGACGCTGCGCCTGCGTCCGTCAAATTGCACCACACTGTCCATGGTCGATGCCGGTCTCGAATCGCCCGACATCGCCCGACATCGACAGCACGACCAGCTACCAGGCCGGAGACTCCACCTTGTCCACACATGTCACCGCCGCTTTAGGCATGCGCCTCAATTACGCGGTCGATATCTTTGGCGGTGGATCGAGCACCGAAGGTTTGTTCGGCAATGCCATCGGCTAACTCGAAGCCGGCTACTGCAAGACCATGGTACTCTTTCGCTCCATGAATGGCCGGTCTGGTCGCCGCACGGCCGGCCAAGCTCCAAGCGGGCCAGGTCCTCCGACGCGACCTCCTGCGATAATCAGTTCTATATGCAGTGAGGCTGACCTCGCGGGCCCAGCGCTTCGGTGTTTCAGCTATGCACTATCTGCGCGAGCCGGATACCATAACGAAAGCCTTTTCCGAAGTCGCGGGCGCCCATCACTATCATGCCAGTCTGAATCCCAAAGCCGTCATGCGCGCACCGATTACAATCGAAGACCACCAACGCGAGCGTCGGATCGTAGAACCGTTCCGGCTGCTCGACTTCTGTTTAGAGACAGATGTTTCAGCGTCTATAATTATCACCTCACGTGAACGCGCGTAAGAACTGCTTCAGCCAAGTGTATATCATGGGCGGCACCGGTCGCACCGTAGCGCCAATCCGGTCTGGAATTACTCCTGGCCCGAGATTCATTATGTGGCGGGCAATTATGGTCGCAATCGTTTATTCGGCATGACCGTCATCTGTCAGAAAGATGTCGATTTCATCATGCTACGACGCCTTCACTTTTACCACGCTCATTCGGCCCAACGCCTACGGTTTCTGCGGCAAAGGCGAGACAGCGGATTTTGTGAAAGGCGGACGCCTCAAGATCGACAACGCGCTGTCCTCGAACCTGTCCGGCCGAGACCTGTCAGAAGCCTACACTTACGGCGTCAGGATGGTCATAGGAAATGTCCGGGAGCTTCGCCATCGAGCGGACAATGTCCGTCCCGGCTGGGAAAAAGGATAACACACCTATGACCGCAACGCGGGCTGCTCTCAGGTGAAAAAGGCGCGCATCGCTGCCTGCTTGGGGTGGGGTACGGAAACCATGTCCAGCTCGGCTATTTGGCACAGGATTTCGGCGTAGCAAAGGAGAGGATCACTTGCCAGGCGATATTGATTAACCCAAACTCACCATGGTGTCCGACTTTGACCGCGCGGATTGGTGGACGAGCGAAAAAGAGAAGAAGTATCTCGTTCAACAATGCAATGCATGCGGTCACAAATGGTTCCCGCCTGCCGGCCTGCGCCAAAAGCACTCCCGCGGATTTAAGCTGGTTTGAAACAGCCGGGACAGGGTGCTGCACAGCTATGTCGTCGGCACCCAATCCATCATGGGGGCCTTTACCGAGGCTGTTCCGTATGTCGTCGGATTAGTTGAACTGGACGGTTGTCACTAAACCGAGGGGTCGCTAGTCCGCGTCATTAGTGTCATGCTGGACGACGACGACGATCCGGCAATAGGACTAGCGGTCAAAGTAGAATTGGAAGAGACCAACGAGCCTAATATTGTTGTTCCCCGTTGGAAAATAAACGGCACGGCTGAGAATACGTGGAAGTTTAGTGAAAGATTTAGTAGGCGAAGAGGCTTCACCAAAGGTTAGAACGGGGCCGCTAAATTGAGGATAGAAATATGCTGAAATTACACTTTGCTCCCAATTCGCGCGCAGGCCGGATTGTTTGGTTGCTCGAAGAACTTGGGTTGCCTCATGAGATCAATAAGATGGCCTTTCATCCGAAGGATCTCAAGTCAGATGAGCATCGCGCCCGTCATCCGTTGGGGCGCGTACCCGTTCTTGAAGATGGTGGTGTGAGCATCTATGAGTCCGGTGCAATTGTTGAATACGTTTTGGAACGTCACAAAAATGATGGCCTCAAGCCTGCAGTCGAGGCTGTGCAGTATCCAGAATATCTCCAGTGGTTCCACTATTGTGAAGGCATGGTTATGCCTCCGGTCAACACCATTGTGGTGCAAACCATATTGTTGCCGCCGGAGCGCCGAGACGAAACAGTGCTTGATCAAGCGCGGCGTTTGTTGACCAAGGCATTGGCTCCGGTCGACCAAGCGCTTGATGGAAAGGATTATCTCATCGGAGACTTCTCAGGAGCGGATATAATGTTGGGCCATGCGTGCTTTATGAGCGATCGACTCGGCTGTGTGCCCGACGAAATGATGAATTTGAAAGCTTATGTAAGCCGAATCAAGGCTAGGCCAGCGTTTCAGGTCGCGATTCAAATGCAATAGCGAGGTGGCCTGGATGGGATACCATGGAATCTTGGGGGGCAACGATCGTTCGGAATTAATGTGAACGCTCCGAAAAGATGCCGTCCGGGAGGGTCCCAGGGTTACGCTCCGCTGCACTCTAGCTACATGCAATCGCTGTGAGTCTAGCGGACGTACAGGCCAAAGTTCAGTAGGTCGGATTAGCGGAGCGTAGTCCGACACCTCTAGTAAGCGCAGCCCCTGCAATAGAGACGAGCCGTTGTCCCGGGAGGGAGCTACGGCTTGACAGTAGCGCCCACCTTAAGACGGAAGCTGGTCGCCGATGAGAGGAGTGGGTATCAGTCACGTAGCACCGCCGGGTTGATCCTCATTCCGTTTCAGTGCAATCTCGTGAGCATCACGAACCTCTGCTCCGTTCCCTGCGTCGACGGCCGATGAGTAGCTCGCAAGCGCACGGCTAAGGTCCTCATCACTACCAGTTTCTTCTATTACCTGACGCAGGGAAGCATTAATCAACGTATCAGGCCTCTTGCTCGAAGGTCTCCACGATATCGGCGTCAGGCAGCAAGTTTGCACGTGCCTTGGTTCGACGCCTTTTCCCTCGCTGAACAGCAGGCACTGCCTCAGGCGCGCCCGCCTCTTCTAGGCCAGCAATAATACCCCTCTCAGCCTTTCCAAGGCAGGCGCGTCGCCTGAAGCATCACCGGGAGAGGAAACGGCATTATGTCGGCTAGCTCGGTGGTTAAGCCTAGCACTGCATAGACCCTAGGTGGGCTATTCTCGTCCAATAGGAGAGTGGATTTCCCAAATCCCGTGGCGCGATAATGGTCCCACGCACCGCCCGATGCCAGGCCTATACAAACTCTAGCTCGGGTGGACTCCATCTATCGGGATTCTCGTTGAAGTAGACCCCGAGTAAATGGAAGTTCTCGAGGTCATAAACTCCCGCAATCCCACACAATCGCCCGGCAACAAAGCCGAGCAGCGCGGGATGGAGTTGCAGAAACAGTGTCGCGTCTTTACGGGCGCTACAGGAATACTCGAGTTGGGCGAAACCACCGCTAAAAATATAACCCCCGGTTGGTCGTCCGGGTTTGCCACCAGGTTGAACTAATACATATGCGCTTCCCAGCGGTCGTATGCCTCAAAGACCTGACTGTAAGTCGTCAAGAGTTTGCTCACCTCGGATCTGGATATTACGCGAAATAACCCGTCCTTCGAACTCCCCGCCAAGAGAGCCACCCGTGAGAAAGATCTCTACCGTGTAAAGCTGGGGGGCAGAAGTGGATTTGGCAGCGCGGGAGGATGAGCGAGACGTTTTCTTTTTCGCCATAAAAATTTCCCTTAGAAAATTCTCGGTCACACGTCCATGGCATTCCATCATCGCGGCCAGTTTCGGACAACGCGTCGGTGATATCTTCAGTAAATTTAAGTGAACCTAAAAGAACTAGCCTAAATTCATATCTGGTCATTTGCCCCGCCCCTCAACTGCTCTTTTCGTAACAGGCTAACTAAAACATTGCCAAGAAAGTCTATGGCGACGCTACCCCCTTCACCTTGACCTTCCCCAGAGAAACCGCTTAGCTAAGCCCAGTTGCAATAAAGGAGGCTCCCGTGTCTGAAGAAATTCTGTGTTCGATCGACAACGATATTGCCACGATCACGCTGAACCGGCCGGAGAAGCGTAACGCCATGAATACGGCTGTGCTGGAGGGGCTGGAGCACTACTTCGGCGAACTGGAGACTAATACTGACGTCCGTGTGGTTGTGATCCGAGGCGAGGGCAGAGCCTTTTGTTCGGGCCTGGATTTGCGTGAGCTCAGCGCCCGTCAGCAAGGTGAAGGAGATATAGAAACCGGCATTATCGAACTGCTGAAAAAAATTGAAGAGTCCCGGCATCCGACCATTGCCATGGTCCACGGTGATGCCTTAGCCGGCGGCTGCGAACTCGCCCTGCATTGTGACCTGCGTGTGGTTTCTGAAGCCGCCCGGTTTGGTATGCCACTTGCCCGGCTGGGCCTTGTGATTCCGTTTCGGTTGGGACAAAAGCTGGTTGAGATTATTGGACCAGCATTCACCAAGCAAATTCTTTTTACCGGCCAACCGGTCGATGCCCAGCGCGCATATGCAATCGGTATGGCCCATCAGCTTGTATCCGCAAAAGAGTTAGAGTCTGCGACCATGACCCTGGCTCAGACTATCGCTTTGAATGCTCCCCTCTCCTTGGATGGGATGAAAAAGGGCATCCTGCGTATGATCTCGCTGCGCAACTCAATTGAACATGAAGACATACAAACGCTGGTGCGCCAGGCACGTAAGAGCCAGGATGCTCAGGAAGGCGTTCGGGCCATGTTGGAAAAGCGTAAGCCTGTGTTTCGCGGGGCATAAGGCAGAGCAGCTTATTGAGGAGTCCGACCGCCATTCTGAATGACCACACAGGACAGTTTCGCCGCTCTAAATATTTCACCAGTCATGCTGTCTGTCCCATTCCGCGCAACAGTCTATACCCTCGTTATTCCGGGCTTCCTCATTGGCTATTTGCCGTGGAAGCTGCGCCACTTTGAAACATTCAGCCCTCTCCCCTTCGCACTGATCTTCTCCTTGATGGGAATCGCACTTTGCCTTGGCGGCGGCGTTCTGATCTTTGCTGCAGCGTATTATCTGGTTCGACGTGGGGAAGGCACGCCCTTCCCGCTTGATCCGCCCCAGCGCATGGTCGTCGCCGGCCCGTATGCCCATATCCGACACCCTATGGTTGTCGGACTCCTCGGCGTGCTCTGCGGCCAGACCCTGTGGTTCCAGTCCGCAAATGTCTTGGTTTATACCCTGCTTCTCCTACCGGTCAGCCTGGTGTATGTCCTCTTTATTGAAGAACCTGATTTGAAGAAACGTTTTGGTGCCGATTATCGTGCATATCATGTAGTCACACCGCGCTGGTTTCCATTACGCACAGCGCCAAGGCAAGCAAATTTGCCAGACCCGCCAAAGCAGGATTGAGCACAGAGAATCCGGTACGCTAGAACAGAGAGCAAGAGAAAGCCTATGAGCGACCGACACCTCGAACTCGGCGTCTTTGCACCCACCATCGGCTGCTCGTCGTCCTTTGGCACGAATGCCTTCGTGCTGGTCTCTTCTGCCGAGCAGCGCACGGAACCCACGTTTGAATACAACCTGCGGGTTGCCGAACTGCTTGATCAGGCAGGGCTTGAGGTCTTCTTTATGGCCCAACGTGGCGGGAGCGGCTTCGGACCCGCACGTTTCTGGAGCTATTCGCTCGACTCCTTCACTACAGCTGCTGGCTTAGCCATGGTCACCCAGAACCTTAAAATCATCTCCACCGTACATACCGCCTTTTATCACCCTGGCGTGGTTGCCCGTATCGGAGGCACACTGGATCAGATCAGCCATGGCCGCTGGGCGCTCAATATTGTCAGCGGCTGGGCGGAGAACGACTTCCGCATGCTCGACATTCCATTACTTAAGCACGACAAGCGCTATGCCCAGTCAACGGAGTTTGTTGAAGTGCTGCAAAAATTCTGGACAGAAGACTGGTTTGACTACACGGGTGAGCATTTCTCCATCAACCAGGGTACGTGTCATCCGAAACCGATCCAGCCGCCGCTCTTGTATAATGCGGGTAGCTCGCCGGTTGGACGCAATTTTGCCGCCAAATATTGTGACTGGTACTTCGCCGGCGCCCAGTCCCTGGACCAGCTGGCGTCGGAAATAGCGGATGTACGCGCGCAAGCCGCGCAGCACGGTCGTGAGGTCAAATTCATTGTGTATCTCTTGATGCTGTGTCGAGAAACTGAAGAAGCTGCCCAAGAAGAAGTTGAAGAGATTTTTGCGCATGCCGATTTCGAGAGCGCCAAAGATTGGCTGGAGACCTTAACGGGCCAAACAGTCGGTACAGTTGCTTCAACGCTGGGCCAAGGTCTTTCGGTAGAAGAGATGCTGCGTAATGTTGTCCTCGGTGTTGGAAGTGGTAAACTCATCGGCACACCGGAACAGGTGGCACAAGAGCTAGCCCAATTTCAAGAAGCCGGCGTTGATGCGGTTGGCCTGACGTTTCGGCATGTTTTAGAGGAACTGAGAGGTTTCGTCGACAAAGTGTTGCCTATCCTTGAACGTAAAGGAGTACGTCGTACTCTCCAGACAGCCCCAGCCCCGTCACTGGCGGCGGACTGACCTCGTATAGAGGACGCATCCCTCTTCTAGAGAAAGATATGGCATCCCCCGCCACAATCAACACAGGCACAGCTCACGGTAGATGACTTATTTGCACTGTCTGGTACACACGAAAAATACGAACTGGTTAAAGGAGAGTTCACAAGCATGATCCCGGCTGGAGACGAACATGACCAATTGAGTGCCCGCCTATCACCATTACTGGACGAATATGTTGAGGCTCAGAATCTAAGGGTAGTGTGCGGAACACAGGCCGGCTTCGTGCTTCAAAAAGATGCGGATACGGTCCGTACGCCGGATATCTCGTTTGTGGCCGCCCACCTACCGCCGGCCGGCATTCCGAAAGACTACTGGCCTTTTGCACGGGACCTTGCGGTTGGGGTTGTTGCGCCTGCGGATCGTTTTGAGGTGATGCAGACCAAGGTTGCCGAATATTTCTCTGCCGGTACGCGGCTCGTGTGGGTGGTCTAGCCCTCAACTCGTACGATCTTTGTGTATCATTCTATGCATGAGGTGCAGGCCTTGGGGGATACGAACGAGCTCAACGGCGGAGATGTTATCGACGGCTTTCGCTGTCCGGTCAAACGAATGTTTGATTAGGCCCAACACCCTATAATGGGCGTCGAGAAGATTCCTATACGCCCTTCTCATATGTCACCGAAGACAGCAGCCGATGTTCCGGAACAGCATAATAGGCTCTGAGGACCGCTTCTGAGTCGGCGGAGACTTGATACCCGGCAGCTTCTAAAGCCGCCCGCGCTTTATAGTTCCCGGTATAGGTGCCAACAACAATTCGCTCAACACCACGGATTTGGTTCTCCAAGTGTTCACGTAATCGAGAGCTGATCCCGTGCCGCTGCTGTTCGGGCACGATATAGGCATGCCGGAGTAGGGCAACATCTTTGACGTATTCTAAGCCCATCACTCCAAGCAGTGCATCCGCCTGGAAAGCCCCGTACCACGTCAGTCGCTTCGCTTCTTCCTGCCATTGAGCCAGCGTCATTTCCGGATCGTGATATTCTTCTGCAGGTAAAAAGTCCTGATACCACCGTGCTGCCGTGTTAATCACCGCGACAGCGGCATCTTGGTCGGCAAGCGTTAACGCACGTATTTTTATATTATTCACCATATCGGTCCTTATGCCAGTCGTTATTTTGTCAGACGGTCCTAGGATTCTGTGTAACTAATCCGATAAATCACGCCGGATCTATCATCGGATACGAGCAGGGCACCGTCGGACATGACCAAGACATCCACAGGTCGTCCCCACGCGCCGCCATCTTGCAACCAACCAGCGGCAAAAACTTCATATCCGGTTGCTTTGTTTTCCTTCAAGCGGACGAGGATGATCCGATAGCCAATGGGGTCAGTGCGGTTCCACGAACCATGTTCGGCAATAAAAATCTGATCGCGGTACGGCTCCGGAAACATCGTCCCGGTATAAAACCGCATGCCCAGAGGCGCGACGTGAGGGCCGAGTTCTTGTGCCGGCGAGGTGAACTCATCGCACTTACGTTGTTTGCCAAACTCGGGATCCGGGATGCGACCGGCGTGACAGTACGGAAAACCAAAATGCAGCCCTGACTCCGGCGCATGGTTGAGTTCGCCAGGGGGTTCATCATCGCCCAGCCAGTCCCGGCCATTGTCCGTGAACCAAAGTTCTTTTGTGTCTGGATGCCAATCAAACCCCACTGTATTCCGCACCCCATGAGCAAAGCCTTCCAACGTGCCGCCGTCCGGTTTCATACGCAAAATTGACCCATAGCGTTCATCACTCTTGACGCAAACATTGCACGGCGCCCCGACCGGAATATAGAGCATTTCGTCAGGTCCAAATCGGATGAACTTCCAGCCATGCCAGTTATCGCTGGGAAGTGCGTCAGTGACAGTAACCGGCGTGGGCGGATCTTTCAGTCGAGATTCAATATCGTCAAAGCGTAATACACGACTGACCTCGGCCACGTACAATGCACCATTGCGGAAGGCCACCCCGTTCGGCATACGCAATCCTTCAGCCAGGGTCACAACCTCATCTGCACGCTGATCGTGATCGTGGTCAATAACCGCGTAGACCCTGCCGGCTCGCTGGGTTCCCACAAAAACTGTCCCGTTTTTCCCTAGGGCCAGTGAACGTGCGTTTGGTACTCCGGCAGTATAGAGTTCAATCTGAAATCCGGGCGGTAGAGCAATGCGTTGCAGAGGAGAAGGGGAAGGAGTTGAATCACCGTAGATGACGACCGCCCGGAATGAAATTAACGTGATACACAGCATGAGAACGATGCGGACAAACATGGCAAGCATAGATTGACGGTCTCCTCGGCAATAGTTTCTCAGCAAGAAACGTCTATTCCCCCTCGCTTTAGACATCCCGGTCCGTTATCGTGGCGGCTCCCGTTTTTCCGCTCATCCAAAACGAATCCTCAATAAACTTACAGCAGAACAAGGGTGGACTTATTGTCGCACGCTTCATCACCCAACACAGCCTCCCCGACTCCGAACTCTCAGCGAACGTCTCAGACAGATCCGGCGTCCAACAAGACACCACCGGCGTCAGCGGCTTACTTCTGGTTCCTGGCCGGCACCGGCAGTTGGTTTGCCGCCATCGGCATGCAAGGCGTTCTCTTTTCGTGGCTCGTGGTCGGTGTACTGAATGCCGAGGCGAAATGGGTCGGCATTGCCCAGAGCGCCATGATGATTCCGGCTATTTTACTCGCCCTGCCCGGCGGGGCCATTGCCGATCGCTATGACCAGCGGCGCATACTCATGGTCTTACACCTGATTGCAAGCTGTATTTCGGTTAGCCTGGTGCTCTTGGTTGCCAATAACCAGCTGTCCATGCCACTACTCCTTGCCTACGCCATCGGCATAGGGACTGTCCAGGCGTTTGTCATGCCGGCACGCGACGCCCTGCTCTCCCAGGTCGCCAGCGCTGATATGCTCCGCTCTGTCGTCGGTATGACGATGACGCAGTGGGGGATGCAGGTGCTGGGCTCTCTAGTGGCAGGTACGGCGCGTTGGATCGGAACAGTCTCTGCCCTCGGCCTGCATACGCTGACCCTGCTGGCCGGCATCCCACTCCTGCAGAAACTCTCGGTCAGTGCGAAGCCACGGCCTCACGGCAGCCTGCGTTGGGCTGATGTGGTCGAGGGCGTATGGGAGGTCAAACGGTCACCGGCCCTGTCTGCCACGCTCCTGCTCTCGGTCGCTGTAGGCGTGTTTTTTATCGGTCCATTTCTGGTTGTCCTGCCCCTCTTAGTGCGTGATGTCTATGGCGGTGGGGTGGGTCACCTGGCCCTGCTGAACATGACCTTTCCGCTCGGGACGATTCTCGGATCAATCACTATTCTGTGGCGAGGGGGTCTCCGCCACAAAGGTAAGGCTCAACTGACGTCTCTCCTTTTTGGTGCGGGCTTTCTCTGCACCGTGTCGTTTGGCCTCCCATTTTGGGGCACCTTACTTGCAGTAGGCGCATGGGGGATTAGTGCGGCCATTTTTATCAATGCCGGCCGAACGGTCTACCAAGAGCAGGCGAGCGCAGCAAATCGAGCCCGGGTGTTATCGGTCTATACGATTGGCTTTATGGGGGCTGCCGGCCTGTTTGGCGCACCCCTGTCCGGCGTACTTGTCGACTCTGTCGGCCCCCTGATGACCTGCATCGTCGCCAGCGGAGCGATGATTGTGGTTGTTGCTTATTCGTTTGTGTGTACTGCGATTACACAAGTAGAATAGGGGCGACGGACCGGTCTCGCCCTGGTCGGTTGTGAACCGCCCCTACATAGCCCTATCGTCCCATCTCCATCAACGCATTCGTCGTATGCGAATCGGCTGTCGCGCCTTCCACTTTTGCTTCGTTGAAATACGCCTCACCTTCCCATTCTGACGCGCGCTGTTCGGTCGAGGGCACTTCGCCTACGGTTGCCAACATTTTCTGAAAATCGATCATGACGAAATTAGGAACAAAGAGCTGCTCTTCCTGATAGTTATAACGTGCACCCGTCAGCGGGTTTGAGGGATAGCCGTCATGCGGTTTGGTGGTCACAAAGGCGCAGTGCAGCAGCCCCTTTTGTAGCTCGCCGTCGGTATCGTACATCTCGGCTATCCCTGGACCAAAGGTTTCCTGGTCCATATACAGGATGCGCTTGGAATAAGCGTATTGTCTAGGATAATTCGTGGGGGTAGCCTCAACGACCCATACACGCCGTTTTTCCCACGTCACGCACGGCAACGCTGCGAGTAGTCCCTGGCCTGCATCACGTTGGCCGCACCACTCAGCAGCATCGCCATAGCGTCCACTATGCAGCACGCCAAGAATATCCTTTTCGGCTAACACGCGGAAACTCCACGCGCCGATCTTGGCGTTGAAACCATAAAACGAGTCAAGATCATAATCCGAGCCCCAGATACTGGCGCTGCGATCGGCAACACTAATACGTCGGACCTTGCGTATTTGGGGTGAGTAGACATAGGTGTCATCAGCCGCGCTGGCCGTCACATACCGAAATTCAAGTACAGCAAGACCCTTATAGCGGTTGGGAAGCACCAGCGGTCCCCACAGATGGGTATGCCGCACGGCGGGATTGTGTGGAATGATGGGCTTGGGATCCGCGTATAAGCGTCCGCTCCACATAACTCGACGCCACGAATTCTCAAACGACTGCTCAACATCACCGTCTTCGTCTAACAAATGCGCCACATAGCTTGCCCCGATATTATCGATGCTGTACGGCGGCTGGGCGTGGTTCCACATAATTCTATATCCGGCCAATGGATCGTTTGTATCAATAACGGGAAATGGCGCCCCAGCGACGTAGTTAAAAATCTCTCGTCCATCTGCGGAGATCTCGACCTGGCCTGCATACCGCTCAGTCGCTTCTTTATAGGCCTTGGGCCAAGTATATGGGCGTGGTTCGCCTATCCACATGGTCATGCCGCGCTCGACCATCCAGCGTGTCGCTGGGGTGAACAGATCTGCAGCTTGGGCCATATTGGCTTTGGTAATCGTCTCGCCGGGATTGACATCCGCCCCTCCAAGTGGAGCCAGCCCCAACATCAGAACTGCGATGCTGAGAAACAATGCACTCGTCTTTTTCCGCATATGGTCCCTCCTCTAAATTCACACGATTCGGTTCTCCCCTACCTTAACCCACTATCTTGCTGCTCTGCAGGAATACAGTCTTTTATCCTAGATTTTCTCTCGGCTTTTCTCTCGAACCGGGCTTGCATCTCCGCTTGGGGTCGGTATTGTTCTAAAATACCCGTAGCTAGCTAGATACACGCGCAAGAAAGGAAAGACAGATGAAACTATATGACTGCCTAATGGCCCCTAATCCGCGCCGGGTGCGCGTTTTCTTGGCCGAGAAAGGCCTCGACATTCCGAAGACCGAGGTTAGCATTATCGACGGGGAAAATCTCAAGCCGGAATACTTAGCCGTGAATCCTCGCGGTTTGCTGCCGACGCTCGAACTCGATGATGGCACCCGTATCGACGAGACGATTGCCATCTGCCGCTATATCGAAGAAACCCAGCCGGAGCCGAATCTGATGGGTAAGGATGCGTTAGAAAAGGCGCAAATCGAGTCCTGGCAACGTCGTATGGAGTTCGACGGTTTGAACCCGACGGGTGAGATGTTCCGCAACTCATTCGATGCTTTCAAAAACCGAGGTTTGCCCGGCCAGTCCAACGTGCAGGCCATTCCTGCACTGGCCGCACGCGGCAAGGCCGGCGTCGAACGCTTCTATAAACAGCTTGAGCAACGCCTGGGTGAAACAAAATACATTGCAGGCGAGCGCTACACCATTGCCGATATCACTGCGCTGTGTGTGGTCGATTTCGCCAGCTTTGCCAAGATGGGTATTCCTGAAGGCAGCACGAATACGAAACGTTGGCACGAGGACGTCTCCTCACGACCGAGTGCGCAGGAATAGATAGGAGTAGGAGCGCTCGCTTGCACTGCTATCGAACCTTCTAGAGGGGTGGCGGCTAGCAGAGGGAGAGCCGGTCACCCCTGCACTCTCAGTGGCTGACACTCCGTTTCACCTCCTTATTACCCGCACATTCACCCACCTTACGATTCAGACCAATTTTCCATAACGAAACTATCCGGCAAGGGAGCAAACATGACTCGGGCCGGTCCGTCAATTGTGCGGGTTTTATGGCCTTGGCCAGCGACATCGGACGCAATAAACGCCTCACCCGTACTCCATTGCCGAACCTGATTGTCCGTGGTGGTGACTTCCAGCCTGCCTGACAACACCACCACGATTTGCCGGGTCGGGGCTTGGTGCCAATCCTGGTCGAGGCCTTCTGGCAGATCAACAAAACAGACCCCTGGCGATGTATACGTATTCGATAAGAGCAAGGTGTTACCCTCAGCATCTTGTCGCTCGTTCGTGATCGGGATATCAATCTCCTCGAACTGTGAGCCGCCATCTGGGGTGGCTAAAAAGCGTGTGATTTTCATCTGTCCTCCTTTATGTGAGTAAGTGCTACGTCTATGACCAATACAACACCAGCAGAGTCCAACAAACCAGACGCAACGCAGTCTGGGCCTCCTTCCTATAGCAGACGCCAAGCGATTGGTCTCTTTACCGGCATAGGCGTGCTCATACTCTGCCTGCTGTCGACGCCACCGGCCGACATGAGTCTTGACGCCTGGCACACAGCGGGCGTGGTTGCGCTCATGGCAGTGTGGTGGATGACTGAGGCAACCCACATCACAGTGACTGGCCTGATCCCGCTCGTGCTGTTCCCCGTGCTCGATATTCTCAGCGCGCATGCAGTCTCGACCGCTTATGCCGACCATATTGTTTTTTTGTTCTTTGGCGCCTTTTTTATTGCTATCGCCATGGAGAAATGGCAGCTCCACCGGCGGGTCGCCCTTCTAATTCTATCCAAAATCGGCCGCTCGCCACAATTGCTTATTCTCGGCTTTTTGATCACGACGGCCCTGCTCTCCATGTGGGTGTCGAATACGGCTTCAACCATCATTATGCTGCCCATCGCATTGGCTGTGCTGGACCATGCTGCCTCCCAAGGCTATGACACCACAAAAGGCTTTGGCATTGCTCTCATGCTCGGCCTCGCTTACAGTGCATCGATAGGCGGGCTCGGCACCCCCGTCGGGACGCCGCCCAACGTCGTGTTTATGGGCGCGTTCACGAAACTCTTTCCTGATGCGCCGAGTATCGGTTTCTTTAACTGGATGTTGTTTGGTCTGCCTACTGTCGTCCTGATGGTTGGCTGCACTTGGTTTTATTTAGTTTACCTGTACTTCCGAATATCAAAGACCGGCTGGCAAGACGATCAAACCTTCTTAACCCAGCAGCTCAAGGAACTGGGCCCGATGCAAAGCGGTGAACGCCGCGTGTTATTGCTTTCGCTCACGACCGCGCTGCTATGGATCTTTCGGAAAGATATCAATTTTGGGTCTCTCGCCCTGCCAGGCTGGGCAAGTGTATTCCCGTATCCTGCGAATATTCAGGACTCGACCGTTGCCATACTGGCGGCTATACTCCTTTTTCTCATTCCATCCGGACAAAAGAAAGGCGAGTTCCTGCTGACGTGGCATGATACCGACAAGATCCCGTGGGGCATCCTCGTCTTGCTGGGCGGCAGCCTCGCTCTCGCCGAGGGCGTGGGGCATTCCGGTTTGGCCCATTGGGCGGGTTCACAGTTGTCATTTCTGCGCGATGTCTCGCCTTTTGTAGCGATCCTTTCGGTCTGTTCGCTGATGGTCGGGCTGACACAGTTTACCAGCAACACTGCAACCACAACGTTGGTCATGCCCGTGCTCGCGGCCGCGTCAATAGGGCTAGGCGTTGATCCACTGCTGCTCATGATTCCAGCCACGTTTGCCGCGTCATTCGCCTTTATGTTGCCCACGGCTACGGCACCGAACGCGATTATTTTTGCTAGCGGCTATGTCACGCTGCCACAAATGTTCTGGGCGGGTCTTGGGCTCAATATCTTTAGCGTTTTTGTTTTAGCCGGCCTCTTATACGTGATCGGCATTCCTGTGTTTGGCATTGTCTTGGATGGCATGCCAGATTGGGTGCCGAGGTAAAAGTCAAGGATCTGTCGTTCTGAGGAGCACCACCACGAAGCGCCTCTCGGCCTGCATCGTGCATCCGGAAGCGAGATTCTTCACTTCGTTTAGAATGACATAACCGAACAATGCACTCATCCCCAAGAAGAAACGTCTATGACTACCGTTAAAACGCGACTGTCCCAGCTCAACTGGCAGTCTATTGAGCAGTCTCTATGGGAGCATGGCTACGCAACGACTCCGCGTATTCTGACGGCAAAAGAGTGTGCTTCATTCATTCGTCTGTACGCAGGTGCAAAGCACTTTCGCAAACGCATAGATATGGCCCAGCACCGATTTGGCGTCGGAGATTACCAATACTTTGCAGACCCGTTACCACCGCTTGTCCAACAAATCAGAACGCACGCCTACCCTCCTCTCGCAAAGATTGCGAACCGTTGGATGGTCGCTCTGCGGCAGCAGGGGACCTTTCCTCCAACGCTGTCGCGCTTCTTGTCAGTCTGCCAGGAAAACGGACAGGTCAAACCGACCCCGCTCCTCCTGCACTACGAGCAGGACGGATACAATTGTTTGCATCAGGACTTGTATGGGACAATCGCATTTCCCTTACAGATGGCGTTCTTCCTTAGCCGTCCAGAGAAAGATTATTCTGGTGGAGAGTTTCTCCTAGTTGAACAGCGGCCCCGAGCGCAGTCGCGCGGCATTGCTCTTACCCTTCGGCAAGGAGAATGCATTATCTTCACCACCCACAATCGCCCAGTGCTTGGCACGCGTTGGTATTACCGTGTGACCATGCGACATGGCGTGAGCACGATTACATCGGGCTCGCGTTATACACTCGGGATTATTTTCCACAACGCAAAATAGCGCAACTTTCTCATTCGTCTCTTCGCTTCGCTCTTCCCCTTTATTCTGCAAATTCTTGACGTGATTTACGTCGCCGCGGGCGGCAGTGTACCTTACTGGTTGTGCACGCGATTCTTGCCCTTTTATTACCCGCAACGTCGATGTGGCCGACCCTGCCGACGCTTGCCCGTCACCTCGCTCAGGGTGCTCCGGCCGAGCGAAAGGTTTGGCTGCTGTATGCTATCAATACAACCGGTTCTGTGTTGGGGCCTTTTTCGCTGGGGTGTTCTTCATTCGGACCTATGGCGTCTTTCACACCGCACTCATCGCCGCTGTAATCAATGCGGCCATTTGTCTGGTCGCCTTGACCCAACCACGTTGCCAAGTGCGTCAACAAGACCCCCATAAAATCTTCCACAAGAACAGACAGCGCCGTCCAGTTCATCTACAACGTCACGGCAATTCCTCTTTTTTCCTTTCTGACTGGATTTATGTGTTTAGCTCTCCAGATCATTTAGGTTCGAACCCTGATCTGCGTGGTGTCAAACAACCCCTATTCTTTCTCGATAGTTTTGGCTGACATTCTGGCCGGATTAGCGCCTGGGGCCTGGCTGTATACCGCTTTTGGTCCTTCGCGCGCAACGCTGCCTGCCAAAGCTTTGGTTTTTCTTGTTACCCAAGCTATTGCAGCAGTTGCGATCCTTATTTCTTTGGACCTTTTTTATCAGCCGCACGACATTACCCTGGACCGCAGCCAACAGATTAATAACAACCATTGGTTCGCCCTGAAGCTGGTGCGTTTACGCGCAGCGGTCGCTGTCACGCTCATTCCAGCCATGGCTTCTGTTTTTGCAACACCGCTCTTAGTGGACCTGCTGCGCGAGAGGGTGATTTCAACTATCGGTCGAATTTGGCCTTTGCCTACGACCAGGTCGGCCGCAATGACAACGCCGTCCGGACTCTCCGAGAATCGAAGGATGTGAATCCTGAAGTAGCCCAGGTCTTTGACCAAACGATTGGACCCATCGAACAGAAAATCGGAGATATGCCACGAAGTCAAGAAGCTGAGTAAGAAACCCAGCTAGAGGCTCAATAAAACCCGACGACACAAAAAGAGGACGCCCGTGCACTACTGGGCAGATATCTCAGACCCACGTTCGGCGATGAGCTGATCGATTTCTTCTTTCAGACGGTCAAGGACAACGTCATAACCAAAGTGGCCGAGCTTGACGCTCCGTTTCTTGAGGTTCACCGTTGTTGGCCCACACCACAGGCCGAGATCGGCATCATCGGTTTCCCCTGGCCCGTTCACGCGACAGCCCATGATCGCAATGGTGAGCGCGTGCTGCTTCGCATAGGCCGTCATTTCTTTGACCTGCTGGGCGAGTTCAACAAATTTTTCATTCTCGACCCGTGAACAGCTTGGGCAAGAAATAATATTCAGCCCTTTGCCAAAGTCGGGCACAGAGATAAAGCGCCCTTGCTGTGTGTCCTCGATGATATTGAGCCCCGCCGTCACTTCCTCGTGCTTACGCTCGTTGGGCAAGGTCAAGGACACGCGGATGGTGTCTCCAACGCCGGTTGCCAGCAGTTTTTCAAACGCGATGCGACTCTTAATCACTCCATCCGGGGGTAATCCGGCTTCCGTTACACCTAGATGCAACGGGACGTCTGGCCGCGCTTTAGCAAAACGCGCGTTGGCTTCAACAACTTTGGCCGGATCCGAATCTTTAAGCGAGACCACAAAACGGTCGTAGTTGAGGTCGTCCATAAGTTGGCAATGGTATAACGTCGATTGCACCAAGGCTTCCATCTGATCGCCGGGGTATTGTTCCAAAAAAGCGGGCGCAACCGACCCACAGTTCACGCCGATACGGATGGCCACATCGTGCTCGCGCGCGATATCTACAATGCCTGCCACTTTCTGTGGAATAGTCTTGGCTTTTTCTATGTGGTGTAAATGGCCCGGGTTATAACGAATCTTATCGACATAAGGAGCAACCTGGCCAGCGACTTTATAGTTTTCCTGCAAATCGACAGACAAGTTTGCCGAGGTCTGGGACCGGATCTCTTTGAGCGCTTTTGCCTCTTTGGGGTTATCCACAGCAATACGAACAACGCCCGCTCCGGCTGCCTCCAGCTGGTGGACTTGAGCCACGGTCGCGTCAATATCGGTCGTTTTCGTGGCACACATGCTCTGGACGACGATGGAAGCACCAGCACCAACCTGTATCTTTCCAATCTTCACCGCACGGGTGGGTTTTCTTTCTATCCTTTCTGTCATACGTCCTGATCCTCCTCCACGTCAGCTTTTTGGCACACTAACCGAGCGGGCCCAAAGCTTCAACGGGCTCCAACCGGATTCAACCGTCTTTCCTGAGAAAAGGACAGATAGAGGTACACGAGTGGACTATCCCTGCAAGGGGATACCAAGCCCCTTCCGGGTCTGGAAGGATGATCTCAATCACAGCAGAGAGATAGGAAAAAGAATACCGAGACCAAAAACAAAGGAACCCGGCGCAAACCGTTAGTGTTTCACCGGCATTTGTACGATGGGGGCGTTGGGCTCATGCCTGGCATGCTCCTCCAGCCGTTGCTGAATCTCCGCAATCCACCGCTGGGCTTTTGGCTCGTCGATTTCCCCAGCGTCCTTTTTACGGACCACCTCATCCACAAACCGCTCGAAAAACGTCTTCATGTACCGCCCTTCTCACTCCTCGCCTATCACGAAATCCGCAACTGAGCTAGGCAGCACGTTCTGCGGCTTATACTCCTTGCAACCGCAGGCGGAGCCTCTCGCGCATATAGGTCGGTTCAATGTTAAACGCTCGACAGATGCTGTTGAAACTACACAACCGTTCTTCTTCGCTCGATTCGATCCACTCAACTGATTGTCGATGGAGTTCCTGAGCCGGTTCCTAAGGGCGGTTCCAGTAGCGGAGACAACAACCGACAGCATCATCAAAAATCGCCCATAACAGACGAAACTCGCCGCTCGACCGAATGCGCACCGCCACTAGGTCGCTGTTTCGAACCGGAATGATTTTCGCCGAAGAAATTTTCTCTTGAACCTCTTCCTGCTCTACCATGTCCTCCCTCTTGTTTGCTCATTCCCCGAGCAATGTGTTGTAATACTCATAAACCCCCACTGCCCTCCCCCCCAACCCTGTACGAGAAGATATGGGGTCAGACTCGACTTATGAGAGAAACAGGGCTTTGCAATGCGTTCACATTCCTTATCCTGGGTTCCCCCGATGTGGAACGGAACGTTGCTCACAGGGGAACGGACTACGCCCCACCCCTACCGCACGACCGGCTTAGTTGTCATCAGTGGATGGAGTGGGAAATGATTCCCAGAGTGGGGAGAAAATCACTTGCGGCAAACCATCGGGTTCAAACAACTTATCCGGCAGCTCCACATCATAACGCACACCACTCAGCAGGAGTTCTGTGCTCCGCTCCTGCTGGACATCGAGCATCCGGATCCGCAGCGGCGTGGGGATCCCGTTAATCGAGGTGACGTCGTCAAAATGAATCCTTTTCCAGAGCCTCCCAGCCTGATCATACAGATCGCGTTCAAGCGGGAGCAGCGATCCGGTGTCGACCCAGGTGACGACGCGCGAGTAATACCACCGCTCTTTTGGGGCCTCATCAATTTTATACGCAGGGGTACTGTCATGCTCCTCCTCGCCCAGCAAGCGATATCTCCCAGGACGCCTCACCAACCCAAGGTCTGCGTAGGTAAAATCGGTATGTAGAAAATGATCATAGGCGTCGACGCCTATGATCTCGCGCATTCCGCCCAGTTCCGGGAAGTAGGTCCACAGCCTATCCTCCTGTCCTCCCTGCTCCCAAAACAAAAACGCACTCCCGAAGAGACTATGTGGTTCCAGGACGACAATCAGGGTACGTCTCCCGTCCATGAATTTCTTGCGTGCCTCGCCAATGACCCAGTGCGTGTTGTCGGCTCCCTCCTCTCCACTCACAGAGACGCTTACCTTGCGGATACTCGGGCGTGTCGGCTGAAAGACGGCGTTCATCTGGTCAATAATATGCGCGACATCGGGGGACTTGGCTTGGGCCGAAGAGATCACGACACTCCCCGCCACAAGTACGCTCCCCAGAGCAAGATGGGACAGGAAAGCCGGCAGTCTGTGATAGTTTTTGCGGACATCCATTGGAAAAATACAAGTGATAGAAAATTTTTGCACAGCTACTCCTGATTTTGAGAAAACTCATCTGCAATCGTCCTATGGTCGACAATTAAATATCTCAAGGAAAAAGGGCGCGTGGCCAGCGCCACCTGATCACCGGCCGATCGACTGACACCAACCGGCAACAAAGCTGCCTCCGCGCGACATGCCTATGCCCTGCATGGATGCAATAGAGAAATCGCACCTCCGCAAAGGTAGAAACAGCGAGTTCTTTTGGACCGCTGCAGATCAAACCGCTAGAGCGGCTCTTCTTCGAGCGCCACGGTAATTTGGAGGAGCTTGTTTTGGCGCAGCACTTTAAACGGCACCCTATCCCCGGGCTGAAAGCGCTGCATTGTCTCCGTAAATTCCTGCGCATTGCGAACCGGCTGATCTTTGACCGCCACGATTAGATCTCCAAGCGGATGACGATTCGTATACATATCGTGGGCAATGGCCAGCGGAATCGCAAACGGGCCGGCAGGAGACATGGCTAAAACCACAATAGCCGCTTTCATCAGACCGCTCTTCTGCGAAGGAGGCGTGTTGGCCCCTTCGAACCCAGCCCGGGCTGCGGGGCTATTGTCAATCACGCTGAGGACGCTTACCCCTTCTGGCCCTTCCTCGGACGTTGCATATAACACACCAAGATAAGTGCGTTTGACGGCTGCGGTCTCTAGCTCGTCTAGCCCATCTTGAGATTGTCCATACCATTCGGGGAATTGGTCATCCGGTGTCGTGGCCGCATTCGCGGGCCAGCCCGCGTTGGTATTGAATTCACCAAAATCAGACGTTTGTGACACAGGAGCAGTTTCAGACGGAGCGGAAAGCGCAGCAGTGGTCTGAGGAATAGGGATTTCTAAGACTTGTGGGGCACCCACGCTGGGTGATTGCCTTCCCTGGGTCGATGCGATGCCTCCGTTCTGCGCGTGGACTGGCATCGACACCAGCCATAGGCAGGCGGCCAGACCCATGGCACTACCGAATTGAAACCAGAGAGCAAACCCTTGCATCTTGGAGCTTCCCTTTTGCCGTCCTCTCATGAGGAGGTCTATTATCTATCTCCTTTGGCCAGAACACAAGCGCGGAAATATATTCTTCCAGGCTGCTTAATCCACAGCTTCATCCGCGGCTTCATCAAGATTCTTCAGTTGTTGCTCAATGTCCTTCAGCGGCAATACCTCGCCCGGGTTTCGCATCACTTTCGCGTAGCGGACAATGCCTTTCTTATCTATCACCATGTAGGCCCTATTACTGAGCCGCTTCTCTTTATCAAGCCAGCCAGCATAGTTGGTGATGACCTCTGGTGCGTCAAACGCGCTGAGCAGCGGATAATCGAGAGTCAGCTGTCCATGAAAGACCAGCTGCGAGGCGGTGTGGTTGGTACTGATTCCCAAGACCACCGCATTGAGTTGTTCTTCTTGCCGGGCTTCCTGCCCGGTTGAAAGTTGAAGCGTTCAGCCAGGGGTAAAGTCAAGAATATAAAAGAGCAGCAGTACGTTCTGTTTACCTTTGAACTCTTCCAAGCAAACGGACTCACCATTCTGAGACGGCAGACAAAAAGCCGGGGCGGGGCTTCCGACCTCGATGACGGCAAAAACAGGCCTCACCCAGAGGCTCAGCCCTACAAAAATACCCACCAGACAAAAAACAATGTGGCGCATAATCTGTGCCCACCTCTGTAAATTCTGCAGAGACCTAGTGGACCGCATAAATGTCATACCGTACTTCCCCCCGTTCAAGAAAAGCTTGTCCTACCCCAACACACAGGCAGCGGTTCAGCCAAACATAGTCCGGATGGGAAGTATGACAGCGCGGATTGGTTCGAATAGGGGTGCCGCTCGGCGGGAGCTCGCCCTTCAAGAATTTCTGATAACCGTCTTCCCCCATATCGAGTACGCCGTTATAGGTAACATAGATCAGCGCTCCATCGTGAGACTCAATGGTCGCACGGACGTCGAGAACCAAGACACCGTCCTTCCGCACTGTCAGCCAATCCGCCCCAACCGGGCGGAGTTTTCCACGCAGCTTCGGACCCTCAACTTCCCCACCAGTCACGTACACATTGGCACGAAATCCATCCGGGAGAGGACCGATGGTCTCGGGCGGCATCTCTAATGTCGCCAAGTAGGAAAACAAATGCTCCATGCTGTATTCAAACATAGGCCCACCTGTCGTACGGGATATTGAATCCCAACATCATCTCATAGCGATGTCTTGTATCAACAGCAGACCTACCCTTTCCTCTGTACAGCGTCAAGACAAGCGCCGACCCGCTTGTCTTCCCTCTAGGCAGGACGCCACAGTGGGATGAGTCCGTTCATGCTATGCATGCATAGCATGCCATCAAGGATGTGAAGGAGTAAGACAATGGCAAAAAAGCAATATTGTCTGATGTGCGCCGAAGAACTCTACCAAATGAGCAACTACGGCGAGCCCGCAGACGGCAAGTGGCCACCCATGGTTGAGCATGAGAAATATGGCACGCTGATTATTTGTCCGGAATGTGAGGCCGAGCACTTGACGTATATTGACGATACGCCGGGTCATCCGGCGGTCCGTCGCATCCGAATGCTGAAGCCGCGAGAGTAACAGCAGGTCGGTTGGTTGAGGACATGTGGGAAGAGGCAAGACGGCGATGAAAACTGCGTGGAGCCAGGCGGTCACTCCTGACTGTCAGGAACAGTATTGACGAGAAGCCAGTATTGCGGATGAACCGGGCCGTCAACCATGAGCCCCGTCGACCTGAGCCTAGTGGCTCCCCGCAGTGGAAACACACATCGTCTGATACTCAGGCTCAAAGAAGAAATGCGATTCCCCAAACGCCGGCTTGAGATGATTCAGCCAGGTCGCGTGTGGATCAAACTGAGCGAAAAACGGACGTTGGATCCAGTCCGGATTGCGGCCTTGGATAAAACGCAGAACAAAGACCTTTTCCCCGCCGATTTCGGTTATTCCTTGGACCTCGACCTTACCAGGGCCCGCGCTCATTGACGGTCCCCGTGCCGTGCGCGCGAGACCGGATACTTGGGAGATAGCCGTACGATAAATGTCCCACGCCTGGGCCAACGGCACCTCGAAATAGCACCGGGCTCCAGTATCTCGCTCGACAAACATATAGTACGGAATGATACCGAGCCGGACTTGCGTCCGCCACAGACGGGTCCAAACCGACGCATCATCATTGATGTGAGCCAGCAACGGCCCTTGGCCACGAATGACGGCGCCGGTTGAGCGTACACGACGAATCGCCTCCTGGACCTGAGGCGGTTCCAATTCGTGCCAGTGGTTCAGGTGGGCCATTATCGCAACGTGTTTTCCGGCTGCCACAAGCTCCTCAAATAGATACATCAGGTCATCTGCATCATCATCGTTTGTAAAGCGGTGCGGCCAGTAGGTGAGTGCTTTCGTGCCAATGCGTATGGTCTGGATATGGGCAAATTCAGGCTGCAACAAAGGTCGCAAGTAGTCGGCTAAGTGGTGGGTCTTCATGACCATCGGATCGCCGCCGGTCATGAGCAAATCGCTTACCTGCGGATGAGCGGCGAGATAGCAGTGTAGTTGCTCAGCGTCGTTCGAGGCAAAGCGTAGTTCCTGAATACCTACAAATTGAGCCCAACGAAAACAGAAAGTACAGTAGGCGTGGCACGTCTGGCCCTGGCTGGGGAAGAAAAGCACGGTCTCCCGGTATTTGTGCTGCATGCCCGGAACTTCCTGACCATCTGCCAGCGGGACATTCATTTGTCGCTGGCCAGCCGGGTGGGGGTTGAGCCGGATGCGTATCTCATCGGCCAGCGTTTTAACCTCGGCTCGATCCGCACCCTTTTTGAGCAAGGCTGCCATGCGATCAAACTCTTCCGGCATCAGCATACCAGGCTGGGGAAAGGTAAGTTGGAACATCGGATCCGCAGGAATATTGTTCCAGTCAATCAGATTCTCCATAACGTATGGATTAATTCGAAAGGGAAGCACGTGGGCAACAACTCGCATATTGAAACGTTGCTCTTCAGACAGTCTTTTGAGTTGTGGAATTTGGTCTAAATGGCGCTCATTATACACTTTAAAACGAGGAGCCGAGGTCCGCGGAAGCGAGAGTGATATTTCTCCATGATTCTGAATATCAAGATCTTGAGATATTTCGTTCAGCATAAGATCCTTCCTCTTAGGAGCTACCACTTTCTAAGTCGAGTATGAGGAAAGTGGGCAGCTCTACTCTGCCTAAAGAAGGAGGACTGTAGAAAGAAATCTACGAAAAGTCAATCTTAAATGACACAATAAATAAAACATATCTTTAATATTCCTTTAAATTCTTCGACGTTCGGAGGACTATCTTTGTCCCTTTAAAATAATCGATCAAACATGAATAATTTCTCTTCATTTCAGCTACTTACATATAACACAACGTTTGTTATCCGCGTCCTAAGAAGTAGGAGAAAATCGGTGTTTAGGGCTGCCAAAAAGAGAGCCTCTCGCTTGAGGCGCCCCTTCATTACTTGGGGTTGGGGAAGGCTGATCTCGGCTTCAAGCCGCAGCAGCCAGGGGAGCAGAATCGATAGTTAGTGTTTGGCCGTCGTAATAGACGCTGACGTGCGAGTGATCTGTCAACTCACCGCCAATGATCTGTCGTCCGAGATACGCCTCGAT
Source organism: uncultured Enterobacteriaceae bacterium (assembly GCA_964639795.1). GTDB lineage: Bacteria > Desulfobacterota > Binatia > Bin18 > Bin18 > Bin18. Next base: position 30,828 of record CAZXFE010000012.1, read on the forward strand.
CTCTTTCTGCAGCAGGCGCTTGAGCGGGCGAGCATCATAGGTTGGATCATAGCCTGTCTGTACAAAGTACTCTTTGGCGCGTTCGCTCAACTCGATGCTGATCTGCCGCTCACCCAACCGGTCTCGGAGGTGCCCAAGTTGAATATCAACGATGTGTTTCAGCCGCTCCTGAGTGAGGCTATGGAAAACCACAGTCTCGTCAACATGATTAAGGAACTCAGGCAGGAATTGCTCGCGGAGTGCGTCCGGCACTTCCCGCTACATACGCTCATAGGCCTCAGCCTCATCTCCACCGCGATAGCCGAGGATGAATTAGCTGCCAACCTTTGAGGTCATGATGATGGCGGTATTCCTAAAATCTACAGTCCGGCCATGCCCGGCTGGCAGTCGTCCGTCGTCCAGGATCTAAAGAAGCACGTTGAACACGTCGGGATGGGCCTTTTCGATCTCATCAAAGTGAATGACCGCATACTGCTTGCGTCGCACCGCTTCGGTCAGCTGACTGCCTGCGTCATAGCCAACATACCCCGGAAGGGCCCCAATCAGGCGAGCCACAGTATGCTTCTCCATGTATTCGGACATATCGAGACGAACCATATTCGCTTCATCATTGCACAGAAACTCAGCCAGTGCGCGCCCGAGTTCGGTTATTCCAACACCCGTCGGACCGAGAAAGATGAATGACCAAATAGGCCGGTTGGGATCTTTGAGGCCGGAACGGGCCCGAATGACGGCGTCTGTTACCGCATCCAGGGCCTCGTCCTGCTCAATCAGTCGCCGGTGCGGCAATTCATCAAGGTGCAATAATTTCTCGCGTTCGCCTTCCGGCAGTTTGTTCACGAGGATACCCGTCCAGCAAGCGACGATGTCGGCAATATCGTCCTCATCAACCTATTCTTTCAGGAGCCGACTTGTACCCTGCCTCCCTTGAGGCCGATCTTCTCCGTCAGCCAAATCGCGCTCTAGTTGGGCCAGCTTCCCCTATTTCAGCTCGGCAACCTGATTCAAATCATAGTCACGCTCAGCCCTGTCAATCGCGCGCTTTGTTTGCTCGATCTCCTCCTTCAGACCGCGCAGCTTGCCTATGCCGGCCTTCTCCAGCTCCCCGCGTGCCTTGAGCGCATCGGTATCTGCTTTACAATCCGCCAGTTCTTTCTCCAGCTTTTCAAGCCGAGCCTGGGAGGCTTGATCTGTTTCCTTGCGCAGAGCTTCTCGCTCGATTTCGAGCCGCATAACCCGTCACGAGACCTCGTCCAGCTCGGTCGGCACAGAATCTATTTCGGTCCGAAGCACGGCTGCGGCTTCATCAACAAGTTCAATCGCCTTATCCGGCAGAAAGCGATCGCTGATATACCGCTGCGATAGGACCACAGAGGTAACGAGCGCTGCGTCCTTAATCCGCACGCCATGGTGGATTTCATCCCGTTCGCGCAGTCCGCGCATTATAAAAATCGCATCTTCGACACTCGGCTGCTCGACCGTCCCCGGTTGGAAACGACCTTCAAGCGCACGGTCTTTTTCCACATATTGACGATACTCATCGAGCGTCGTCGCTCCAATAGAGTGCAACTCACCATGGGCCGGCATCGGCTTCGGGAGGTTAGATGCATCCATTCCCCGGTCGCTGGCTCCTGCGCCAACGACAGTATGCAACTCATCGATAAAGAGAATTATTTCTCCCTCTGACTCCTGCACCTCTTTGAGAACCGCCTTGAGACGCTCTTCAAACTCCCCGCGGAATTTTGCCCCAGCAATGAGTGCGCCCATACCAAGCACGATCAAGCGGCGATTCTTGAGACTTTCGGAGACATCGCCATTGACAAAACGCTGGGCCAAGCCTTCTACAATAGCCGTCTGCCCGACACCAGGATCACCAATCAAGACTGGGGTATTTTTTCCGACGAGACAGTCCCTGTACGATCCCGCGGATTGCCTCATCGCGACCAATCACAGGATCGAGCTTGTCCAGCGTGGCGAGCTGCGTAAGACCGCGGCCCTAGCGTTCTAAAGCTTGATCCCTCGCTTCCGGATTTTGACTCGTCACACGTTGACGACCGCGCACTTTCTCAAGAGCAGTGAGAATACGCACCCGGCGTAACCCTTACACACGCAGGAGCCGACCAGTTTCACCGTCGTCTTCGAGCAGGGCCAACAACAAATGCTCATCAACACTGACGTATTCATCTTTGAGTCCCTGAGCCTCATCTCCGGCACGGGTGAGCAGCCGTGACAAGCGTTGCGTTACATACACCCGGTCCGAACCACCACCGGACACTTGAGGAATTCGACTGAGCTCGACCTCTTCTTGGAGTCTCGCTAAGGGCACGTCGGCCTGACCCAGAATTACGGGCACGATCCCCTCAGGTGCGTCGATCGACGCAGAAAAGATATGCTCCACGTCAACGCCTTGATGGCTCCGTTGGGCTGCGATCGTGTGCGCCTGACGCAGGGCTTCTTGGGATTTTCTAGTATGCCGATTAAGGTACATACATTGATGCTCCTTCGGCTAGTCTACAATTTCACCCCAGGTCTTCTCCACTTATGCGGAACATTTTATTTTTAACTGACTGTGATATTTGATGAGCAAAAGATAAGGCTGATTCTCAAGCGGTCAGGAAGAACGGGCCTAGCCCACCAACCCAAACCAACACAGATCAGTGCAGGAACGCTCCTTGCACCTCATATTTTGCGACTCAAATTTTCGGATAAGGGTAAGCGTTTGAACCTGAGATACGACTCACGACAAGCCATTGTTTTGGACAGATTACGCCGCGACTCGGCGGGGCTTTTCTTCTCGTTGGTCCGTAAACGGCACGACTTTTCCGTGTCGCTTATCGGTCCCCCATTCCGCAGTGCGTTGCACAGCTTCGATCACATCCCCGCACCACAGATCAATAAAATCTTCGGGAAGATCCTGGTCGAGAGGCAACAGCTCACTCGCCGCGAGTGCCTTTACCCCATCAAAACCCACGTAGGCCAGCCGCGCCGTGAGTTCTTCTGCTGGACGTTGAAACGCAGCGCCGGGAAGGACCGCGACTCCTGTATCGTTCAGGAGCCTCTCACAGAACGATACACTATTTGTAATTCCACGTTGCGCTAGCTGGGCCATAAACGGAGAAAAATCGGGGAAGAGATAAAATGCTCCGACC
>CAZXFE010000013.1:0-33901 GCA_964639795.1 uncultured Enterobacteriaceae bacterium
AAGCTAGGGCCTCCTCTATCTATCAGGCGTCTATTCCACAGTCCACACATCACCACGGCGGAGGAGATCATCAAGCTTGCCCGGTCCAGACTTTTCAACTGCAGCCTCAATTTGTTGGGCCATCAGGGCTTCAATCGTCGGCCTTTCCGTTGAAAACAGCACGCCGAGCGGTGTTGGGAAGTTAGGCGGCGCCATGCGGCTGAGCAAATACGCCAAGGTTTGGTCGTGTTCATCGTGCACTAATAGATCTGAGCTACCTACACCGTTACCAATGCTGACTACTTCCGGCTTTAAGCCGTTGAGACGAATGCCACGCTCTTTGTTCTTTCCAAAAACCATGGGTTTGCCATGCTCGAGTAGCAATTGGGTGTCGGCTTTGGAGCCCTTATCCTTCAGATGTTCCCATACCCCGTCATTATAGACATTACAATTCTGCAGGATCTCAAGAAAAGTGCCACCTTTATGGGCGGCAGCCCGTCTGAGTGTCTCTTGCTGGTGTTTAGCTTCAGTATCGATAGCGCGCGCAATAAAGGTAGCCTCTGCGCCCAGTACCAATGTCATCGGGTTGAGCGGATGATCGACCGAGCCCATCGGTGTGGACTTGGCTACTTTTCCTAATTCAGACGTCGGAGAATATTGGCCCTTGGTGAGACCATAGATCCGGTTATTGAAGAGCATGATTTTCAACTCAACATTACGGCGTAGGGCGTGTATAAGATGATTACCCCCAATACTCAAACCATCGCCATCACCAGTGACGACCCAAATATGCAGGTCGGGCCTGGATATCTTCAGGCCAGTTGCAATCGCAGGAGCACGACCATGAATAGTATGAAAACCGTACGTATTCATGTAGTAGGGGAAGCGGCTGGCACAGCCGATGCCCGAGATGAATACCGCTTTTTCTTTTGGAATGCCAAGCTCAGGAAAGATTTTTTGGACTTGGGCCAGAATGGCATAGTCTCCGCAGCCAGGACACCAGCGCACGTCCTGATCAGAGACAAAATCTTTCCGTGTTAGTTTTACCGCAGCTTCTGTACTCATGATCCTTATCCCTCCAGCATGCGCGCAATCCGAGTCGCAACTTCAGACACCTTAAACGGACGACCTTGGATCTTATTGAGCCCAACCGCGTCAATCAGGTATTCCGCTCGGATCAACTTCACCAATTGGCCCATATTCATTTCCGGGACGAGGACATTGTCGTACCGGCCCAGCACATCACCCAGATCAGCCGGCAGGGGATTCAAATAACGCAGATGCACATGCGCGACTGAGTGCCCTTGCGCCTGGGCGTCTTCAACTGCAGCCGCAATGGGGCCGTATGTACTGCCCCAACCCAAGACCACCAACTTCCCCTGCTCAGGCCCATCCACCTTGATCGGTGGAATCTCCTGGGTAATCTTCTGTACTTTCTGATGCCGGACCCTCACCATTTGTTCGTGGTTGGAGGGAGCATAGCTGATGTTTCCTGTCAGATAGTCTTTTTCTATGCCGCCGATACGGTGTTCAAGGCCAGGCGTACCAGGCGTGACCCACGGGCGGGCGAGAGTTGCCTCATCACGCAGATATGGGAAAAAGCCTTGCGGATCAGTCCGAAATTCAACCGGGATGCTCGGCAGATCATCTGCCGACGGCAGCAGCCACGGTTCTGACGCGTTGGCTAGAAAACCGTCGGTCAAAAGAATCACCGGGGTCATATACTTCATCGCGATACGAGCAGCCTCAAAGGCAGCATAGAAACAATCTACCGGAGTCGAGGCGGCAATGACGGGGATCGGTGATTCACCGTGACGCCCATAGATCGCCTGCATGAGGTCGGTTTGCTCGGGCTTGGTCGGCATACCCGTACTCGGACCGGCACGCTGAATATTAGTAATCACCATTGGTAATTCGACTGTGGCAGCCAAACCTATCGTCTCGCCCTTGAGATTCATGCCGGGACCACTCGTCGTCGTAATGCCGAGTGCCCCACCAAAAGCGGCACCCAGCGCTGCCCCAACCCCAGCGATTTCGTCTTCGGCTTGAAACGTATACACGTTGTAGTTTTTATACTCAGCCAATTCGTGCAAAACATCGCTAGCCGGAGTAATGGGATAACTGCCTAAGAAGAGCGGGAGTCCAACCTTCTGCGCGGCAATAACAAAACCCAGCGCGGTTGCTGAGTTGCCGGTGATATTGCGATAGACGCCGGGCGCAATCTTGGCGGGCTTGATTTCGTACGACGAGGCAAACATGTCGGTGTTTTCACCGAGATTATAACCACCTTTGATAGCAAGGGTGTTAGCGTCGGCTACAGCTGGATTCTTGCCAAATTTTTGCTGGATCCACTCCAACGTGGGCTCAATAGGCCGATTATAAAGCCATGAGACAACGCCTAAAGCGAAAAAGTTGCGACTCCGCGTAACCGACCGGTTCGGCAGCCCGGTATCTTTGAGGGCCAGAGTCGTCATCTTTGTGACTTCAACTTTATAGACCTGATATTTATCGAGCGAGTTTCCGTCGAGCGGGTTCTCTTCATACTCGGCCTTTCGTAGATTAGCGCTGCTGAACTCAGCCGGATCCACGATCAGAATGCCATTTTGTTTCAAATCGGCAATATTGGTCTTAAGCGCGGCGGGATTCATGCACACCAGCGCATCCAGCTCATCGCCCGGAGTGTATACATTTTTATTACTGAAATTTATTTGAAAGGCGCTGACTCCGTATAACGTGCCAGTAGGCGCCCGGATTTCTGCTGGAAAGTCGGGTAGGGTCCCAACATCATTACCAGCCAGAACGGATTCGGATGTAAAGCGGGTCCCGGTAAGCTGCATTCCATCGCCAGAGTCTCCGGCAAAACGAATGACGACACTGTCGAGTTCTTGTGCCGATTTTTGCAGGGGGACTCCCCCTGGATTTGTTGCCATGGAATCTCCTCCTCAGCTGCTGCTACACCATTTTTTCGGTCGGAATTGTTACGGACAAGTAGTGGAATACGAATAATTAGGTGACCGGTACAATATCCGACGTTCTGAAGTATTACAAGTTCAGCGCACCTGCGGAGTGTCACCTAGGTTACAAAAAATGCCAAGAAAACGGCATAATTGCCCTTACCCGGTCCCTCTTCCACGACAGGGTCGCCGTATTGCTCCCGGGGAGAAGACGCAAAATCGTCGGCAAGTGCAACAGCGATGTGGGCTTGGGAAATCGTTCGATGCCAACAGGCCAATTCTCAGGCACCCCAACCTGATGTTTGACCTCGGCTATTGCCTCTTCCAGCCCGCCTATCGCGTCAACCAGACCACGCGCCAAGGCCTGCCGTCCGCTCCATACACGACCTTGCGCACTAGCATCGACGGCCTCATAACTCAGCGACCGACACTGAGCGACTTTCTCAACAAAGTCTCGATAAAAGCTTTGAATTTCGACGTTCACACGTTCTTGTTCAGCAGGACCAAAGGCGAGATAGTCCGAAAAAAGTGCAGCCCGTTTCCCGCGTGTCAGGATTTCCTTCTCCACGCCGAGCTGCGCATATAATCCCTGCAACACTGCCTTGCCGGCAATCACTCCGATAGAACCGGTAATCGTCCCTTCCTCGGCAAAAACCGTATTGCCAGCAAGAGCAACATAGTAGCCCCCGGAGGCAGCAATGTCCCCCATTGAAATGATAACGGGTTTCTCCTCTCGCGTTTGTAGGAGTTCGTGCCAAACCAGATCAGAAGCCAGTCCGGATCCACCCGGGCTAGTCACCCGCACAATTATTCCCGCGATGCTGGGATCTTCGCGCACCTGCTTGAGATCGAGAATAAAACTCGTCGACCCGGTCGAGTGTATACCGTCACGCCCGGTTACGCTCTCGCCACGGACAATCGTGCCGCCTATTGTCATCAGCGCGATACTAAACGGGGCATGTTTGAGCGCGTGGCGACGAATGAGACGCCCGCGGCGACTCTGGTACCGCCCAGCCTCAATCATTTCAACCGAGCCACCTTGCCCAATATGTTCCTCTAACCACGTCGGGATCTCGTCTTCATACCCAATATGGTCGACTAGACCTGCTTCTTCGGCTTCCTGAGGCAGAAAAAGGCCACGATCAATGAGCTCACGCACGATGGGTTTCTCTGTGTTTCGGGCCGAAGCAATGGCTTCGACAATCTGATCGTACAGGTCATCGAGAAGACTGTTCATCATCTCGCGATGCGGCCCGGAGAGCGACGTCCGAGTGAAGGGTTCGCCCGCAGATTTATATTGTCCGGCCTGGCTCACCTGCGCTTTAATCCCCAGTTTATCGAGCGCACCCTTAAAAAACATCGTTTCCGTGGCAAGACCGGTCACAGTGAGATGACCGGCCGGGGCCAAGGCAATCGCATTTGCCGCACTGGCTAGATAGTACTCCTGAGTCCCTGCCTCAGACAGATAGACTAGAATATATTTCCCGGCCTGGCGTAGAGCGAGGAGGGAACGACGCAGACTCTGCAGCCGAGCCCAACCCATGTCCAGATCGTCGACGGTTAACACAACCGCCTTGATCTGAGCATCCTCAAGCGCCCAGCGGAGCAGAGAGGTAAATGCTAAAAGGTCCGGGGCTGCGGTACGTCGGAAAGGGAGGAAACCACGGATCGCGTCCTCAGCAAGAGAGCCTGTCAATTCCAGCTGGAGGGTATTATACCGACCGTACCGTCCAGTCAGACGGCCAAGAAGGTCAATCGTCCATAGAACACAGCGCGTGATGCTACGTAGCAGGTAGTGTATCACGAATGCGAGACACCCTATGCGCCACTCGCCTGCTTCAGCAAGTGCGGGTGTCCCCGCTCACCGAGCCCCCGCCAGGCGCTCTCTATGGAGGCTCTATCAATACGCCGAGTCGCGGGTTGGTATGGTGCGCGCTGGCCGCTGCGCCACAGGAGCAAACCACGCCGGAGGAAGGGCGGCTGGATACCGAGTGCATCACACACGTTCACAAACGCAAATGGCCAGCTATCATCGTCAGAGAAAAGCCAAGCCTCGGCATCTTCGTAAAGTTTGCAGTTTCTCCGGTCCTCTGCCCCAAAATATTTTTGAAAGCAATCAACAGCATCCTCTAGAACAGCAACGACTAAGCGCCGCGCGCCCTGCGAGTCAGTCTGTTGTCTCAGAGCTAGAAAAAATTGAGCAGGCAGGACAGTATCCGGCTGGAAAATATGTATGCCGCCCTCCGCAAGCAGTTTCTCCCGTTCCGAGAGACTAGACCCTCTTCTCGTTCGCCCCTTTTCGTTCACCCCCACCATATTCCACCTCCACCAGGGTTACGTTTTTTTGCGCTCCGATGAGCAAGCCGACCTTCCCCTTCGCATAGCAAAGATAGACCCTGAATGTCAAAGTATTTCTTCACGAAAATTCAATCTGAGCTTGTCGCGGGCTACGCCTATTCTTCTTTATAGAGTTCAAGCCAGGCCATCTGAATGGCTTCGAGTTTCCCTTCACTCGAGTCTTGCGGATTATCGCTAAAGTCCGCCAGTTCCGTCACCCATTGATGCAAATCAGTAAAGCGGACAGTCAGCGGATCCATTCCTGGTTGCGCTTCAAAAAGCTGCTCAGCAAGATCTTCGACGTTATCCCAATACAGCTTCATCTCTGCCTCCAGCTTGTCAGGCGTTACAACTCGGACAGGCGTTTTTCTCCCAGTACCTCTTGGATCGAAGAGTCCATAATTCTTTGGGCAAAGGGAGTGGTGGCGTCGCTCAGTTCCTCAGTCAGATCTCGGATCAAATCGTAATCCTCGCCGTCCAGCGCCTTACGTAGTTTTTGGACTGCCTGCACAATCTGCTCTTCTTCGCCTTCCCGCAAAAATGCCGCATTCTGGGGAAGCGCTTTGTGTGTCGCATTGAGAACAGTATCCGCCTCTGTCCGAGCTTCGATGAGGAGACGTTGCTCTATGTCTTCTTCTGCGAAATCGATGGACTCTTCAAGAAGCTGCTCAACCTCGTCGTCAGTCAAGCCGTACGACGGCTTCACTTCAATGGATCGTTCCATCCCAGTCCTTAAGTCCAGGGCCGAAACACTCAAAACGCCGTTCGCGTCAATCATAAAGGTGACTTCGACTCGGGGAACTCCCGCCGGCTTAGGTTCAATAGGAATCGTAAACCGAGCCAGGCTACGGCAATCCTGCACTAGCTCACGCTCCCCCTGCAGCACATGGACATCAACCGCGGTTTGATCATCGACTGCAGTCGTAAACATTTCTTTCACACTCGCCGGGATCGTTGTATTACGCTCAATCAAATGGCTCAGCACTCCGCCCATGGTCTCGATGCCTAAGGATAGTGGCACAACGTCGAGGAGGAGCATGTCTCGCCGACGTCCGGACAGCGTATCGGCCTGGACAGCCGCGCCAAGGGCAACCACCTCATCCGGATCAAGATCGGTTAACGGGCTACGCCCAAAGAACTCACCAACCCGTCGGCGGACCAACGGCATGCGTGTGGAGCCGCCCACTACCACAACTTCTTCGATCTCATGCGCTTCGAGTCCGGCATCTTTGAGTGCCTGACGACACGGCCCGAGCGTCCGCGTAACAATCTCGTCAACCGCTTCCTCCATCTCATGACGTGTCAGGCTGCGCGAGACGTTAATTCCTTTTTCAGCGACGGAAAAATTCAGAACGGTTTCATCCTGTTCTGACAAAGCCGACTTAGCACATTCCGCAACGCTATGCGCAATGCTCAGTACCTGCGGATCACGGCGCAGTTCTTCAGATAGGTTGGACAGAAGAAAGCGCGCGGCTAAGCATTGATCGATATCGTCGCCACCCAAGCGCATATCCCCACTCGTCGACAGAACTTCAAAGATCCCAGTGTGGAGGCGCAGAATGGATACATCAAACGTTCCCCCACCAAAATCATACACGGCGATCAATCCCTCTTGTTTTGTATTCAGGCCATATGCAAGGGAGGCAGCGGTGGGTTCGTTCAAGAGGCGGATGACATCTAAACCGGCGAGCTTTCCCGCGTCTTTTGTAGCCTGGCGCTGCGAATCGTTGAAATAAGCCGGCACGGTAATCACAACTTTGTGGACTTCTTCTTTGAGCGTGGCTTCGGCCTGCTCTCGCAACGCACGCAGAATCACCGCCGAGATCTCTGGTGACGTATATTGACGGTCGTGTATGGCAAAACGCACCATGCCTTGATCGTCAGCAAAACGGTAGCGTTGGTGGTCGTCCGGACTGACGTGCTCCATGCCAAGGCCCATAAACCGTTTGACCGACCGAATCGTGCTCAAAGGCTGAGTCCGCGCCAGCCCGCCGGCTTCGCGGCCAACGACAGTCTTTCCATCCGATGAAAAGCTTACAATGGAGGGGACGATCTTGTGTCCGGATTTGGCATCCGCAATGACACGTGGGCCATCCTCGTCCACATAGGCAATCAGACTATTCGTTGTTCCAAGATCAATACCAACTATATGTTCCACAATACGCTATATTCCTTTTCTACATCGCGAGACAGGGTGCGCAGATAGGCCATATCTGACAGTACGCGTTTGAGTTCACTCAAGAGATCTTGCGGACTGTCGGGTTGCTCCCATTTGGCAAAATTAGCGGCCAGCTTCTGCTGGAAGCCCTGCATCTGTTCTTCAAGATCAGCCTGTATCTGCTCAAGTTCTGGTTTGAGATCAGCAAGAGTAGCATCGGCCTTAGTATTGTGAGCCTCTCTCAATTCGTCCAGTTTTTCCTGCACCTCAAACACCAGCACAGCCAGCTGGGCAGGTACCCGGTTATTTTCCGCACCAAGCTGTTCCCCGTTCAACTCTAGCCAATACTGACCACGCTCAACAGGATCGCGCAAAGTCCGATAGGCCTGGTTCACCAGGGCAGTATTCTTGAGGCTGGCCTCTTGCTCCTCAGCCGTACCGGTTTGATGCAGATCGGGATGCAGCGCGCGACTGAGAGCGTAATACATATAAGTCAGGTTGGCTTCATCAAGAACCGGATTTCGTGCAAGGCCGAAGACGCTAAAGAAGTCAACATCAGCCGGGAAAACCTGAAACGCTTGGCAAACGGGGCAGAACACCTGAGGCGCATGCTCACCCTGACACCGCCAGCACTGCACCATCGCAGTCGTGGACATGATGGTGAGATTAGACAGAGAATGAACTGCCGCAGCCGCACGACCGTTTGACGTTGGGATTGGTCAACTTAAACCCTGAATCCATCAGCGTCTCTGAAAAATCCAGCTCGGTGCCACGCAGATAGATAAAACTCTTGCGGTCAACAATAACCTTAGCGCTTTCCCGCTCGAAGACGCGGTCGCCATCGCGTGGGATATCCAGGTCCATCTTATAAGAAAGGCCGGAACAGCCCCCACCGACGACTTTGACCCGCAGTCCGCACTCTTTCCGTTCGTCCTGCACCGTGAGATCATCGATCTTTTTGGCTGCATTTTCACTAATGTCAATCTTGAGTTTTGCTTTCGCGCTTGCCATGCCTGTTTCCCTGCCTGTGTATGCTGCGGCCTTATCAGGGTTCGCCGTGTCCTGCCTGCCCTGCTCCAGCCAGTTCCTAATATAAAAGATTCAAATATCCCGAATTCTTTGCCCGCCTCAGGCTTTCCACTGAACGGACTTCAGGTCGATGCCCTCCTTGGCCATCTCATATAGGGGTGACATTTCTCTGAGGCGGATCACTACCTCGGACACCCGCTTGACTACGTAATCGACATCGTCCTCGGTGTTAAACCGTCCGAGCCCAAACCGAATCGAGGTATGGGCTAACTCCTCACCAACGCCTAAGGCCTTAAGTACATAGGACGGCTCCAGTGACGCTGACGTGCACGCTGATCCTGACGAGAGCGCGATTTCTCGATTCAGACCCATCAGGAACGACTCCCCCTCTACATACGAGAAACTCACATTCAGGTTGCCGGGTATCCGCTCGGTCGGATGCCCATTCAAATACAACTCGTCTAGGTTACTGGTCAGCCCATCGTACAGACGTTGCCGGAGCGCCAGCAGCCGTCCGGCTTCTCCCTCTAACCCCTGCCCGCATAGCTCACACGCTTTCCCAAACCCCACAATGCCCGCTACATTTAGCGTACCCGAGCGCATACCGCGCTCATGGCCCCCGCCGTCCACTTGCGCTCTGAGACGAACTCGTGGGCCTTTGGATCGTACGTACAGTGCCCCACACCCCTTCGGTCCATACATCTTATGAGCACTCATAGACATGAGGTCGATGCCATCTGCATCAACATTAACAGGGACTTTCCCCACCCCCTGGGTGGCATCACAGTGAAAGAGAATCCCCCGCTCCTTCGCTAACTTGCCGATTACTCGAATCGGATGCAACGTCCCAATCTCATTGTTTGCATACATCAATGAAATGAGGATGGTATTATCTCGGATGGCATTTTTCACATCGTCAGGATCCACCCGTCCATACTGATCGACCGGCAGGTATGTCACTTCAGCAATGTTGGAACGCTCCAGCGCTTTACACGTGTCTAAGACCGCTTTGTGCTCCGTTACTGCGGTAATAATATGATTACCCTTATCTGCATAGAACTCCACAACGCCCTTAATCGCCAGGTTATCCGATTCCGTCGCTCCACTGGTGAAAATGATCTCTTTGGGCCGCGCGCCGACCAACTCTGCGATCTGACTCCGTCCCTGGTCGACGGCCTCTTCTGCCGCCCAGCCAAAGGCATGGTTCCGACTAGCCGCATTCCCATACACTTCCCCCAAATACGGCACCATTGCCTCCACCACCCGTGGGTCCACGGCTGTCGTGGCTTGATTGTCCATATAGATCGGTGCTCGCTCCATATTCGCCCCTCGCTTAATAAAATGTAGGAAATTCTTAAAATAGACTCTAAGGGTCCATATTAAAATTTCCCTGTCAGCCTGTCAAGCTGCATAAGGAGGTCGAGGAATCGCCTCACCTTCTTCGGGCACCAACAGGGGCTTCCTCTACTGCGCCAGGACACCTTTCAGCATCAGACCAGTGTGCGATTTCCCGGCCTGCGCAATTTGTTCAGGCGTTCCGATAGCAATAATGTTCCCTCCAGCCCCCCCTCCCTCCGGGCCCAGATCAATGACAAAATCCCCCGTTTTCACCACCTCAAGATTATGTTCAATCACCACCACAGTATTGCCCGCTTCCACTAATAAGGTGAAGATGTCCAACAGTCGCTGAATGTCGGCCAGGTGCAATCCCGTTGTCGGCTCGTCAAAGATAAACAAGGTTCGCCCCGTAGTCTTGCGGCTGAGTTCTTTTGCCAGCTTGAGCCTTTGGCATTCTCCACCAGACAGGGTGGGTGCCGGTTGGCCAAGGCGCAGGTACTCCAGCCCAACCTCGCGTAGTGTTTCCAGACGAGGCCGGATTTTAGGAATATCACCACACACAACCAGAACCTCAGCAACAGTCATGTCCAAAATTTCGGCGATATTCTTGCCGCGAAATTGGATTTCCAAGGTATCTCGGTTGTAACGCTGACCGTGACACACGTCACACGTCACATACACATCCGGCAAAAAGTTCATTTCCACCGTCAGGACCCCACCGCCCTCACATGCCTCGCACCGTCCACCTCTCACATTAAAAGAGAACCGATTCGGTCCATAACCCCGCATCCGAGCCTCAGGCAGCTGCGCAAACAGATCGCGCAACGGGTTTAAAAGACCAATATACGTGGCAGGATTGGAGCTAGGCGTACGGCCAATAGGGGCCTGATCAACCTGGATCATTTTGTCGATCAGTTGCCAACCGGAAAGCTGCCCTGTACGTCGGTTAGCCGGTCTCGTGCCTGCAAGGGCATGGGCAAGCATAGGAGCCAAAGCATCGGTCACCAGGGAACTCTTGCCCGAACCTGATACACCAGTGACGCACGTCAGTATCCCCAGGGGAAATGCAACGGTCACATCTTGGAGATTATGCAACGTCACGTGAGAGAGTGTCAGGGAGTCTTCCGAAGTCCGACGGCGAGGAGAGAGAGGGATTGTCAGCTCGCCAGACAGATATTGCCCGGTGAGAGAGCCAGGAGCCTGCTCTACTTCCTGTGGTGTTCCCTGGGCGCATACATACCCACCGCGTTCGCCTGCTCCGGGACCCAGATCAATCATGTAATCCGCAGCTCGCATCGTTTCCGGATCATGCTCCACGACAACCACAGTATTGCCTTGATCTCGGAGCTGCTCCAGGATGCGCAGAAGTCGCTGCGTGTCGCGAGGATGGAGACCAATCGACGGCTCATCAAGAATGTAAACGACCTCCGACAGGCCATTGCCAAGCAGCGTAGCCAACCGCGCCCGCTGCATCTCACCACCAGACAGAGAGACCATCGGTCGGTCGAGAGTCAGATACTCCAAGCCAAGATCGATCAGCGCCTGCAAACGTGCATAAATATTCTTACACAGTGGCCTGGCGATCTGTTCGGCCTGAGTCTCAAAAGTGAGCTGAGTAAAAAAATGAGCAACCTCGGCAATGGAATGATTACTGAGTTCACCCAGGCTCCAATCCCCCACACGGATGCCTTGGGTCTCTGGCCTGAGGCGTCTGCCTTGACACTCCGCACAGGGTAGGGAGTCAGTCGTTTTTTGATTCGGAGCTTTCCCTTTTTGGGCGATCTTCTTCGAGATCTGCACACCAAGGCCATCGCAACCTGAACACGCACCGTCAGGACTATTAGGGGAAAAAAAGGCGGGGCTCAGTTCAGGATAGACAAAACCACAGGCGGGACAGATGAGTCGTTGAGTAAAGAGCCGCTCCTCGGCCTCTCCAACCAAGGGGTTTGCTATCAGGACGTTCACAATGTCTTTGCCGTAGCGTAGAGCCATCTCCAACGAATCGGCCAGCCGCTGGGCAATACCGCTTTTGACCACAAGCCGATCAATAATAACGTCAAGCTGCGAATCATAACTAACATCAAGCCGGCCCGGACGCGGAATATCCTCCGCCAAGTCGCACGCCTTCCCATTGACCCGCACTCGGACAAAGCCTGCTTTGCGCAACTCTTGGATAGCGACATCAAAATCGTCAGGATGAAAAAGCCGGATAGGGGCAAGGAGCTGGAGCCTACTGCCCTCAGGCAAATCGAGTAGCTGATCCACAATTTGGGGAACACTCTGAGATTCGATGGTCCGTCCGCACCCCAAACAATGTGGTGTGCCGACGCGTGCATACAACAAACGGAGATAATCGGCTATCTCGGTGACGGTACCAATGGTTGAACGCGGCGAGGTCGTCGCACGGCGTTGTTCAATTGCCACGGCAGGGGACAGTCCATCGATAGAATCGAAATCCGGCTTGGCCCGCTGAGCCAGAAACTGGCGGGCATAGGCCGAGAGGGACTCCACATAGCGCCGTCGTCCTTCGGCGTACAGCACATCAAAAGCCAGCGTTGATTTGCCTGAGCCCGATACGCCGGTAATGACTACGAGTTTATTACGCGGAATCTCAACAGTAATATTTTTGAGATTATGTTCGCGGGCACCCCGAATGGTAATCGTATCCACACGGGCCAGCCTACCAGAAAGCGGAATCTGGAACAGCAGCTTCCGATGTCAAGTTGCCCCCCCCCAGGAGGAGCACTGCAAATCCAGCTAAGCGGCGATATGTTGGTGGCGCGTCGGCATATCCTGAAGGAACGCAACAAATGCATGCAGGTCAATGGCATTCCGCGTTGTTTAAACTATATAATTTGCCAGCCTACTTCTCTTCTACACTCTTCCACCACAACACCGGCCTCCCGGCGCATGGGTTTCATCCAGGCGGCTTACCGGGGTAGTGAACGGTGCCTGCTTGAGCGGGTTGGGCTGGTCTTTGATCTCTTGTGCAATCGCCAGCAAGGCGTCGACAAATTCGTCCAGCGTTTCTTTGGTTTCTGTTTTCCCTCGGCTCAATCATAAGTGCCCCACTCACAAACAGCGGGAAATAGATCGTTGGCGCATAAAAACCATAATCGAGCAGACGCTTGGCAATATCTAAGGTGTTGGCCCCCGTATGCTGAAACGAGCCGTCTGAGAACACAGACTCGTGCATACAGGGTTCATGCGTGGCTAAGCTGTAGGCGGATTCAAGTCGCTTGCGGAGCTAATTCGCGTTCAGAATGGCCCTACGCGTGGCATGGGTCAGACCATCGCCGCCCTACGCGAATATATACGCGTAGGGACGAACCAGAATACCGAAGTCGCCGTAAAACGAGCGGACCCGCTCAATCGTTTTGGGATGATCTTCACTCCAGGAATATACAGCGTTCTCCTGCTTCTCCGGAATGATGCTAGAAATAGGCAGATAGGGTTCTAGATTTGTTTTGACCCCAATCGGCCCGGCACCAGGCCCTCAACCACCATGCGGAGTAGAGAAAGTTTTATGCAAATTGAAATGCATAACATCCTCACCCATATGACCCGGTTTGGCCACGCCCATGAGCGTGTTCGGGTTGGTCACCATCAGAACCGCCACGTCAGTGTCAGTACACTTGGCGACTTCTTCGGCATGTAACATACCGTCTTAACCGGTTGCGACTGGCACAATGCCATATCCGCACAAGGCACCAGAAGGGGGATTGCTCCCATGCGCACTGGCGGGAATCAGGACTTTCTTGCGTGGGCTACCTTAGTCTTGGTGATACGCCCGGATCAGCTTCATGCCGGCCAGCTCACCCTGCGCGTCGGCAGCCAGCTGTAGGCTGATGGCATCCATGCCACTGGTCTCGGCCAACAGCATCAGCACGCCCTGCACCTGGTCCTCCGGCGCCGGCGGATGTAGCCCAGGAAACAATGCAGGCGAGGCATAGAGTCGCTCACCACCGGATTATACTTCATGGTGCAGGAGCCAAGCGGGTACAACGTGGTTGCCGCTCTCAGATTCCACAGAGACAGACGGGTAAAATGTCGCATCACTTCGCCTTCGGACACCAGAGGAAAGTCAGCCAAAGCATCTCGACACGATTCCGATGGTAAATTATTATTCAGATCACGCGCCGGCAGCTCGTCATGAGGCAGGGAATGCCGTATGCGGCTGGGAGAACCGCACTTTGAGATGAGTAGTTCGTTCAGAACAGCGCGTTTGCCCCGAGGGTTAGGGCTTAGAGATAGTGGAGAAGTCATTAGGCCACCTGCCTCCCTTTAGTCTATAGTCTCTTGACTCAACTCACGGACTAAGTCTTCAATCTCTTCCCGCGTGGACAGCTCTGTAGTGCGCATTAAGAGGCGTCTTTAAGTTCTGGGTACCACTCTTCTAAAACGACTCCGGCAACAACAGCACTGTCTTTTAGCTGTCCGCAGGCGGCTCGGGCGCGTGGTACTTCGATAACAAACTCGTTAAAAAACGGTGCTGACCGTGCCCGACTTGTTGCGAGAGGTCAAGCGAATAGTGACTGTTCTTTACATTACGCACCACCAGTGCTCTCAGCCTTCGCTTTCCCAATCAGACATAGAAACACGGTTGCGGCTAAGACACACAAACCGTAATTGGAGCAGATATTCTAGGTCGCTCGCTCGCGGCGGATATGCTGTTCACGCGTGAGCCAAGTTCAAGACAAAGCCGCGCCTGCCATCTTGATCGACCGTTTCTCCAACCAGACGGCCCGCCATTTTGCGAACATTACGGTCACGACAAGCGAACAGTTCGAGGCATTGCCCACCGTAGCTGAGTGGGATGCCCAGGCTCTGGCCCTCGGCAACGGCATTATTAACGCCGAGTTCACCCCGCGCCTTGAAGATGCCCAATGCGACCGCCTCAGTTGTCACAGACAGGGTCAATGCTCCTACCTGCTGCGTAGCAGCACTGATAGCAACCACATCCTCGATCAGGCCAAAGACAGTGGGATACCCCACCACAACCCCACACACGTTGTCGCCCAGATGGTGCCGCAGCGCTTTCATATCGAGCCGTCTGTCTTCGTCCCACGCCAGCTCCACCAGCAAGAGACCAGGAAAGTCACATGGATTAGTCTGAACAACCTGACGGTATACTTTTCGGACAGGCAAGAAAGGCGTGCTATGACCTCATACGCGGATATGCCTGGTGCGAGGTCGAGGGTGGCTCGTGTCCGAAGATTCTCAGGCAGGTGGACGATCAGATCATCCAGAGCCCGTACACCGAGGGCGGTCAGCAGCTCGACAAGATCATGCTCGGTATGCGCAATATAGCGCAGAGTTGTGTCGGCGCGGGATAGTGGATCGCCCTTAGTCATCACCTTCTTGCTCTTTTTCAATAGACTGCTCGTACTCTTCTGCAGTCATCAGACTATCAAGCTCTTCCGGATCGCTAAGCTCAATCTGAACCAGCCATGCATCCCCGTAGGGATCTTCGTTCACAGTCTCCGGACTGTTCGTTAGTTCAGTATTGACTTCCGTCACCCTGCCACTGACCGGGGCATAAATGTCGGAGACGGCTTTCACCGATTCCACAACACTAAAAGGTTCATCTTTGGTGAGCTGCGTATCGAGTTTCGGAAGTTCGACAAACACCACATCACCCAGCTGTTCCTGAGCATAATCGGTAACACCTATGGTTGCGGCGTCCTCCTCCACTAAGACCCACTCATGTTCGAGTGAGTAACGTAACCCCTTTGGGAATTCCATAACCTCCTCCGTCTTTGCCTATTTACCTGGTTGATCAAACGGTCGTGCCATAACGGTGGCTGGAACACGTCGGTTCCGGATAGCAATCGAGAGCTGCGCTCGGTATTCGCACACGACGGAGGCACGTAGCCTAACGCAATACCGACGCCCAGAATGAGTGATTACTTCCCACTAGCCACGACACCAACCTGCTGCTCATCACTCCAGACGGTACACCCATGGCGGGGAATTCCCGCGCCTGCCATCCTGATCCCAACCAGTTGTTTTTCATTCCCTCAACCTGTTACTTACACAAGGTCTCTCGATCCACGGTGGGTGCGGCCTCAAAACGGAACAAGCGCTGCAGGCCAACCTCCAGCGGTGTTGTTTCCGCGTCAAAATCATTGCCATACAAGAGATAGCCTGCTTCAAGCCGGAGCGTATCTCACGCGCCTAATCCAATCGGCATAAGCTCTGCTGCCCGGCCTGCTTCCAAGCAGGCATTCCCGACGTGTTCAGCTTGATCGGCCGGGATGAATAACTCAAATCCGCCCTCTCTGGTACATCCAGTTCGGGCGATGAGAACGGATACTCCCGCAATTTCTCTTCTCGTTGACCAATAACGACGAATCTGAGCAGGTCCAAAGCCGTGAGCTGACACAAGAGTGCTTCCGACCGTGGGCCTTGTAGGGCGATGAGCGCGTATGCGTCGCTATGATTGATGATCTCGGCTCGGCCACGATTATGCCCGACGATCCAGTCATAGTCCGTATCAGCATTTGCAGCATTGACGCACAGAAAATATCGATCCTCAGCAAGACGATAGACAATGACATCATCAACGATCCCACCCTGAGGAAGACACATCGGCGTGTACTGGGCCTGGGTGATCTGGATACGCGCCACATCTATTACGAAAGGCTCTTGACAGACCTCAAGCGCCCGAGGCCCGCTGAGTTCGATCTCCCCCATATGGCTTAAACCAAACAGCCCAACCTGAGCGCACACCGCCCGGTGTTCGGCCAGAATGCCGGAGTAGTGCACGGGCATCTGCCAGCCACCGAATTCGATCATGCGCGCACCCAGTGCACGATGGGGTTTATACAGAGGCGTACGTTTGAACATGGGGTGTGAGGTTTGACTGCTTTTCACCAGCTTTGACTGTGTTTGCGAGCAACATCGCAACCGTCAGCGGTCCTACTCCGCCAGGAACAGGCGAAATATAGGCGGCGCGTTCTTTGGCCGCGGCAAACTCAACATCGCCCTTGAGCGACCCGTCCGCGACGCGCGTAATGCCAACGTCAATAACAACGGCGCCGTCTTTAATCCATGCGCCCTTAATCGCCCCAGTCAGGCCCATCGCCGCCACTACAATATCGGCCTGACGGACCTGCTCCGCTAGGTTTGCCGTATGCGAGTGACACATCGTTACTGTCGCGTGCCGCTCTAATAAAAGGAGGGCCAGCGGTTTCCCAACCAAGTTGCTGCGACCAATGACGACCGCGCGTTTGCCTGCGATATTCATTCCGCTTTGGTCTATAAGATGCATCACCCCGAGCGGTGTACACGGTCGAGGGCCGTCCTGTCCCAGCAGCAGGCGTCCTTGGTTGACAGGATGCAGTCCGTCAACGTCTTTCTCAGGAGCGATCGCTTCGAGAAGAGCCTCGGCATCCAGATGGTCCGGCAGCGGCAGTTGGAGGAGAATACCGTGCACTTCAGGTCGCGTATTGAGCTCGGCTATCAGGCTGAAAACCTTGTCAGCCGAGACGGTAGCAAGCAGATGGTGGCCAAACGAAGCGATGCCAATCTCCCGGCAAGCTATTTCTTTCATGCCAACATATACACGCGAGGCGGAGTCATCGCCGATCAGAATAGTCGCGAGTCCGGGCTGCCATTCATGCAATCCCGGCCGTTGGCGGATCCGGGCAATATGGTCTTTCAGACCACTGCGGAGGGTCTGGGCAAACTGCTTCCCATTCAGTACCGTTCCCATTGTACACTCAAGATACGCGAAGCACTTCCCTACTGTAAAGTAACTGGAGGAGATCGCTCATGGTGATCGGTATTCCCAAAGAAATCAAAGTTGAGGAAACCCGTGTGGCTATCACGCCAAGCGGCGTCGCCGCCCTGGTCGCCCACGGCCACCAGGTTGTGGTTGAAACCCGCGCGGGCGTCGGAAGTAGCCTCCCGGACGACCAGTATAGCGCAGCCGGAGCTCGCATCCAGGACTCAGCCCAAGCAGTCTGGAAACAAGCGGATCTCATCCTCAAAGTAAAAGAGCCTCTTCCGGCTGAATATGCTTTCCTGCGTTCAGGCTTACTACTGTTCACCTACCTCCATCTGGCAGCGGAGGAGCAACTCACTCACGCCCTCCTGGAAAATCAGGTCACCGCGCTGGGCTATGAGACTATTCAGCTGGATGACGGCTCATTGCCCCTGCTTGCACCTATGAGCGAGGTGGCAGGACGCTTGGCCATTCAAGTCGGAGCGTGGAGTCTGCAAGCCCAGAATGGCGGCCGGGGTGTGTTACTCAGTGGCACGGCAGGGGTCAAGCCGGGCCATGTGGTAATTCTGGGGGCAGGCATTTCTGGTACAAGCGCATGTCAGGTGGCGGTGGGCATGGGTGCCTACGTCAGCATCCTTGATGTCAATCCTGCCCGCTTGCGCTATGTGCATGACATCCTTGGCGGACATGTGACAACCGTCATGTCGAACCGAGCCAATATTGAGGAAGAAGTCACCGCAGCAGATCTCGTCATCAGCTCAGTGTTGGTCCCCGGTGCCCGCACGCCAAAACTGCTGACCCAGAGCTTGTTTCAGAATATGCGCTCAGGTGCAGCCTTCGTTGATATTTCAATAGATCAAGGCGGCAGCGCCGAAACCTCACGGCCAACAACACACCACGATCCAATCTACCGTGAGGAAGACGTGGTGCATTATTGCGTCACCAATATGCCCGCCATCGTGCCACATACCTCAACCTATGCGCTCACGAATGTCACCCTGTCGTATGCATTGGAACTGGCAGATAAAGGCTTACACGCCTTGTACGACAATCCTAGCCTGCGACGTGGCTTGAACACCATGAATGGTCAGGTCGCCCATCCCGGTGTTGCAGGAGCGTTTGCTTTGCCATGTGCGGATGTAGATGAATTGTTGGCTGCGTAGGAAGGGCGAAGCATTTCTGTTCCACGGTTATAGTTCCTACCTCGTTCATGGAGAATTGCTTCGCCCCTACAGATCCATCGGGTAATCACACGCTTTGTGCACGCTCAACGATCGGGGCAACCCGATCCAGCCATTCATGCGCTTTACCGTCCGCAATTTCGGTTCCCATCTTTTGATTGAAGACCACCATCCCACTCACACCGGCAGCCTGATATTGTTTGAGCGTGTCCGCCGAGAGATCGCCATTTTCCGGATCTACAATCGGCGTCACCGGCACACTGTCAGGATCGCGGCCGGCTTTTTTCACCAACTTTCTCAGTGCTTCGATCTCAGTGCCTAAAGCCTGCGGATTCTGTACCAGCGGAAACCAACCGTCGTACGACCGCGCAACGCGTTCAATCGCTTTTGGTCCATGCGCACCAAGCAATACTTGCGGCCCATTTTTTTGTACTGGCTTGGGTTCACAGCGCACGGCAGGGAACTGGATCAGTTCGCCCTCATAGCTGGCTTCGCGCTGCGTCCACAGCAGACGCATGGCCTCGACCGTCTCACGCAGGCGTTTCCAACGCAGACGAAAGGTTGTTCCCATGATTTCGGTCTCTTCGCGCAACCAGCCAGCGCCTATGCCCAAGATCACCCGGCCGTTTGAGTACAGGTCAAGGCTGGCAATGACCTTGGCGGTAATCAGGGGATCACGTTCCGGTAGAAGACTAATGCCCGTACCGAGTTTGATCCGATTCGTTACCCCGGCTGCCACGGTCAGTGCAATAAACGGGTCGGACCAACGGTTGTAGTGATCAGGCAAAGCCCCATCAGCCGCACCGGGGAACGGCGTTGAATGGCCAACCGGGATAACCGGATGTTCGGGAATCCACAACGAAGCAAATCCTAATTCCTCGGCCCTGCGCGCCACCGCTGCTAGGTCTCCACTCTCAGCCGTTGCCGTCACCAGTACTCCAATGTCCATAGCTTCCTCCTGTGTAAGTCAGTCCGTTTGCGCCAAAGCACCATATTGTCAGGGATGGCACAAGCCTTTCCTTGACAGGGTTCTCAAGCCCCAGATAGCTTGACGCGCGATGCATCACAAGAGAGTTTTCATTCCTCGCGTTGCCGTATTCCAGTCTCAGATATTTCGTTCAGTCGGGAGCGCGCGGAGTTGAGCGCTTCGCCTCATGCTCAGGCATCGACATCAGACACCCGAGAGAAGCCGGATAGCACAGTTTTCGGCGTTCACCTGTCGTATGCCTTTCGGGCACTCAACTACCGAAATTTTCGCCTCTTTTTCATGGGCCAATTTGTCTCGCGGGTCGGGTTCTGGATGCAGAATATGGCCCAGGCTTGGCTCGTTTACCGGCTAACCGAATCCTCACTCATGCTCGGCCTGGTCGCCTTTGCCGGCCAGGTACCGACCCTGGCGTTCGGATTATTCGCCGGGGTAGTAGCCGACCGTTTTAACCGCTACCGGGTTATACTTTTCGCGCTCATTCTCTCTCTGCTGCAGGCTCTTGTTCTCGGTATGCTGACCATGGGCGGCTGGATTACGGTCTGGCAGGTGTTCGCCCTTGCCCTGATTGCCGGCACGATTCAAGCCTTCGAGATGCCTGCTCGGCAGAGCTTCTTAATAGACATTGTCGGTCGTGACGATATCACCAGTGCCGTGGCTCTGAACTCGACCTTAGTCAATGGTGCACGTATTCTCGGTCCTGCACTGGCCGGCCTCTTTGTGGCGCAATTTGGTGAAGGCGTTTGTTTTGTTTTTAACGGCATGTCCTACTTGCCCATCATTGGTGGTTTTCTGGCCATGCGTCTGCCCCCACGCCCCGAGACACAGCCTGCCACAAGCTCCACCGCAACCTTCATTCGGGAGGGCATTACGTATGCCTTACACACCCCAGCCATTCGGCTGCTCTTGATTCTGATCAGTGTCATCAGCCTAATCAGCACCCCCTATACCGTGCTGATGCCCATCTTTGCTGCCGATATTCTGCACAGCGGCCCGAACGGGATGGGAATGTTGATGGGCTCAGCCGGAGCCGGAGCCGTTGTTGGCGCCTTACTGCTAGCCCGACATCGAGACACACAAAAACTCGGGCGTGTGATGGCCGTGGCTCTTATCCGGTTTGGTATTGGGCTCATTCTCTTTTCCTGGTCAGAGCACTTCTGGTTATCCATGCTCGTTCTGCCTCTGATTGGCTCAGGCTTCATGGTCCCCATGTCAGCCATCAACACCCTGCTCCAAACCTTAACCCCCGACCATCTGCGCGGGCGGGTCATGAGCCTCTTCTTCATGATGTTCATGGGCGCGCCACCCGTCGGGAGTCTGCTAGCGGGTTTTCTCGCGCCTATCATCGGCGCGCCACTCACCGTAGGCAGCATGGGCGTGGCATGTCTGGCAGCTTCAATTTACGTCTTCTTGAAGCTGCATTTATTGCGGGACACATAGAGACATGTAGATTCGGCCAGGTGCGCTGAGGCTCACCACAGAAGCGCCGCTTACTTCAGGGCTGCAGCTCAGTAATACAACGCGCAAACTCAGCTGGGCTCACAATTCGAGTGCCTTCAAATTCAGGAGATGGGAACTGTCTCGTATTTCCCGTTACGAGACACATTGCTCGTGCTGTTGCCGCACATTCAAGAAAACGATTGTCCGACTCATGGGAAGCAGCCGTAAGCCTTTGGGTTGAGACAACGACGATGGCTGATTGCTGTAGTTCTTTGAGGAATAAGACAACAACTTCAGGATCTAGACGAAATCTTGCACGGTAAGGAACCGCATTGTACTCATTCCAGCTTGGCTCTGAGACATAAAGCTGCACTTGCTAACGCATAGCAAGTGCAACCACAAAAGCTTACTCCTCGCCTTTCCTTTAATGCGGCAGAGCCAATAACATTCGTGTCATACACTTCCGTCAGTGGAGCATTAGGCATCACGCAGTAGCGTTCGCACTTGATCGATCTCAGCCTCAATGTCTTCTAAGCTCAGCTTATTCCCGCCACTGCGTTGGGCCTGCGTTTGCAGCGCGGCCAAAGATGATGGCGATGAGCCCATAGTCTGCAAAAAATATTCGATTCCGAGAATAACGGCTTTTGCCTGTCCATTCTTGGTGACAACAAAGCGTTCTTTTCCTTGCGCCACCCGATCTAATATCTGCCCAAACTGTGTCCGACCCTAAAAACGGGAACGCGTTTCGCCTTTGGCTGACTCGCTTTTCTCGCCATTTTTCGTCCTCTAATCGAAAAATATTCATGCATTAATTAATCAATATATTGATCTTACATTCCTCTGGAGACAAGCCAAGAAAAGCTACCCCATGCGCTTGCAACGCAGTATGCCCCAAAAGAAGGAAAGTTGAACAAGTATAGGAGAATGAGTAGATACGTATTTAAGCCTTTCAGTCTCAAAGCAGGCATTACCGCAGCTCAACGACAAAGGGCGCGACACGAGGGGTTGGAGGATGCAGACGTTGGTAATGTGGATGGTGTGGCGCGCCTTTATTGCATTGAGTTGGAATAATTCTGCCGATGCAGCGCGCTTACCGGCTACCTCGGCGACGACGCGGCACCTGGTAAGTTGGTGCCGTACTATGAGGTGTCGGACAATCAGGCCACCATCATGGGGATCGAGAATGTCACCTCAGGGGCCAACGGCGTCACCGACGGGGAAAACTATGCGAACGTGCATGGCACTCTCTTTAATGCGACCAGCCAGGAGGTCTTTGATTTTAGCCTGTGTTTGTCACCGTACGATTTCGGCTTCATCGTCTTACAGCGGAATCCTGCGTCAGGTGCTCAACTCGACGGATTAGCTGTACACGGCCAAAAAATCACAGCTGTTTCCGTTGCAGCCGACCAAATTCCCGATACTGGTTACGTCTCTTTATCCGCACGACAGTCAGCAGATAGTAATTGTTCTCCATTAGTTGGCCACTCAACAACACTGATAAACCTGGCTGTGAATCTTGACGCACGAACGCCTATTCCCGAATCTGCGCCGAGCTGGCCGACGGGTGCCGACACTAACGCAAACTGACTCGCAGCGAGTGATTTCGCGACAGCGGTAACCGTGTACGACCCACTAGGCCGAACCCATGCCCTCATTTTTTGGTCGCCCGCACCACACGAAAGGAGTGGGATTATCGCGTTTTCGTTTTTGATGTCGATATTAACGCCAGCGGTGCTACTGATAATTTGACGGAAATTTCAGGCTCGGCAGGCATAGTGCGTTTAAACCATGACGACAGTCACAATGTTGCTAGCTCGATCATAAATTGTATCAGGATCACGGGCCTAATGAATGGTGCGGCGGATATTGTCGTGACGGCAACCGATATCCGTTTTGCTGACCCCATCCAATATGCAATCGAGTCGTACCTCATTCATTTTACACAGAACGGCACCGTCCCTGATAATCTTGCAACCCGGACGATTAGGAGGCAGGAGCGTATTGTTTAATTCCAGCAGGCAGAACGATTCTTACCCACGCATGACAGCCAAATTGCTGGCCTGACTACCCGACCACCTTGGTCTTCTCTTGCGTAGATCATTCGGTTTCTTCTTGTCGTAAAGGCCGAGAACGGGAGGGGCCGTGCTATTCACCACATAGATCCCAAAACACACCCCAGCCACACCAAGCAACTGCACCATGCCCATGTGTTCATCCAGCAAAAGCCAACCAAGGAACACAGCGAATACCGGGGTGAGAAACGTGAGCGACGCTACACGAGTAGCAGAATTACGCTGAATGAGCCAGGCGTAGGCCACAAAACCAAAGGCGGCAGAAATCACACTCAGATAGGCAATGGACACAATCGCACGGGTCGAGATGAGAAACGGCTGATCCGCTTCGAATATCCAAGCCATCACAGCCAGGATGGGCCAGGTGATCCACGTCTGCCAACACACAAGCGAGATAGGGTGAATCCGTCCGGCAACGCGCTTAGTGATGATACCCGAGATGCCGATGGTCACGGCCGAACTCAGTACGATGGCATCGCCGATTACCGCGTCGCTGAGCCCACCGTCCAATTGATTTGAGAACAATTTGGCTGAGAACAAAACGATGATTCCGCCAAAGGCGATACCCAGACCATATAGCTTACGGGCAGTCAGCCGGTCCCCAGGCAAGAAAAATGGTGCAAGCAGAGCAATAGCGATAGGCTGGGCACTAAAAAATACAGCGGACCGGCCAGAGGTTGTGAGTGCTGTCCCCAGGTAGACAGCCATATTTCCGTAGCAGAACAGCAAGCCAAGAACGAGCAATATCTTGAGTTCGTTCCAGCCAAAGCGCAGTTGCACCTGCTGATACCAGGCCATGACCGAGAGCACCGCAGCCGTCACACCAAACCGGAGGGCTGCAGCACCAAGCGGCGGCATATCGAACATACCGACCTTGATGGCGACGAACGCTCCACCCCAGATCGCGCTTAGTAGCGCAGTCAGCGCGATCGCAGAAGGGCCAAGCGGCTGATCGTGCGTGTGCGGACTTAGCCCGGAGGACTCACTCACGACTGCTCTGCTCGTTCAACAAAATGGATGAGAATGCCCCCGGTGCTTTTGGGATGGATAAAGGCGACTCGTGAGCCACGTGCCCCTGGCCGGCCTTTCTCGTCAAGCACGCGTAAACCTTTGGCTTTGACTTCCTGAATGGTGGCATCAATATCATCCACACGCACAGCGATATGATGGATGCCTTCACCTTTTTTTTCTATCCAGCGCGAAATGTCGCCCTGATCCGTGACTTTTTCATCCATGTCAGGCATACGATCTTGCAAAAACTCGAAATCCGCCTCGCCAATCTTAGCAAACGCAATGCGTAAGCCTTCATACGGATCAGCCTCTTCAAAGTCGTGAATCTCCAGCCCTAATATCTCGCCAAAAACGTTGAGGTATTTATCCAGGTCTTTGACCGCCACGCCAATGTGATCAATTTGACGAATGTCCATATGGCCTCCAGAGCCGTGTTTCTTAAATATCATCGAGCGGAAAAACAGGCCGTCGAATCTTCTCATACGGCAGGCGTGAGTGCACCTGGGTTGCCAGTCCCGGCGTGTCCACGTCAATAAATTTACGAGCAATGCCGACAAACCCGGCCCGGTGTTGGAGTTCAGACTTGATCGCAACAATCTTACGTTGTGTCGGCTCGATGCCAAGACTCCGAAAATGGTTGACCTCAAAGCCATGCGTCGGACGTGAAGTCAGAATCACCTCAACCCCGCCACAGTCTACGACAACCGTCGGCCCACGCCGGTATGTTCCCGCATTAAACGCAGTTGCTGCGGTGTATACCCCGTCCTGAACAACCCGAACCCTGCCGCTGATTTCAATTGGATCGCCGTGAAAGGCGTCTACTTTACCGCCAACCGTCAGCGTGACGTTTTTGCCGATTCCGGTCTGGATAGCGGCTTGGACGGCTGCTGGATCAATAATATTGCTGACTACTGCTCCTTTGGCATTCTGCCTGAGCAGTTCCGCGAGTAGGACGGTTCCATCACCCGGCGTCCCCGCTCCTCCACTATCAGCCAAGTCTCCGAGCACAACGAGTCCATCATCGGTCTCGATGGCCTCTCGCACGCCTTCGCCCACCGGGACCATATCAGTATGGAACGCCTGGCGTTTGGCCCAACACGCTGCTTTGATTTGCTCGGCAATGTCTTGGGCCAGTACAGGTTCATTGTTAGTCGTCACCGTTACACTGATGCCCGTCTCCGCACTATCGGAACAGAAAAACCCACCCAGCAGCGACACGTCGAGAACGCGTGCGTCTCGTGACAAATTAAACGCCTGGCGCATCAGCGGCTCCATGGGCCAGCCGGGAGCGATATAGATCTTTTGCAGTGCCGGAGCCATAGCCGGTTGGGCCCACGCACTTGTAGCTGACACACTGCCGTCAAATATCCGAGCCATGACTCGCGCGGCCTGCTCTCCAACTGGAACAAAGTCGTAATGTGGGTTGGTTTTTACGCCTAGCAACACACTAGCCTGCTCGACCATCAACGGTGTCGTATTGGAATGACCATCCAGCAAAGAAATGATCGGAATCTTGTCGCCGAGCAACTCACGTAATGTTCTGAGGAAATCGCCTTCGCAGTCATCGCAGTCATCCGATACCGCCGTCCCATGCAGTTGAAGAAAAACACCGTCAACCGGATCATTTTTGCGCAAGAGATCAATAAAGCCGGCTTTGGTCGCTTCATGCGCCTCTGAGGTGACCTTTCCCCCAACGCCGGGCGCGACAAACTGGAGCGGCACCACATCCCATTGATGCTGTCTGGCTCCGTTGACGAACCCGGCAATCGCGCCCTCTCGCCCGCCCGCGCGCAGCACTCGATCTCCCGTCAGCGTTACCCGCTGAAATAACTCAAGCCCCATCTTCTGTGTAGCAAAGGTATTGACCGCGGCCAAATATCCACCAACGGCGACACGCATGATTTATATCCTCCTTTGCCCTGGGAGCCCCCAACAATACTCCCTCTTATTCCGCTGGCCTGAACACCTGCTTTCGTAGGTGTGACACAAACAGGATAGGCATTCCCGTGGGAACTGGAATGCAGGGAGGAGGCCGGGGCGCTGATCCTGTACTCCAGGCAGTTTTGTTCGCTCTGAGAAATTCTGATCAACGGGCCACATTCCTTAAGCGTCTTCTCCCTCAGAGAGAAGACGCTCTCCCAACCATTTCTAAATCTCATTTTCAATACTGTCGATCGATAACCACTTCACGAAATCCGGCCTACCCGTGGGCCTTCGGCGCTTGATGTAGCGCACGCGTTTAGCCTCCTTCATGAGGTCAACCCGAGGTCCGACCGGGCAGCTCGACGTGCACGTCACTTCACGCACTTCGGCCACGTCTCTGAGTTGCCGCGCCGCCGTCAGCGGTTCCAGCCCGTTATAGACCCCGGGCCCAGCATCATCGGTGCGGACCTTGACCTCTACGGTCCTGTTCGTACACTTGATCTTCGTACAAATATGGATTTCGAGTTTTTCCACAAGAGTAGCTGCCTTCTAATCCTTTGAACTCCACCTAAAAAGACATAGGCTCTGAACAAATACAAGAGGCGCAAAAGGCCAAGACAGCACCGCCTCGGAAGGAAGAAACACCTATGCATCCGGACGACTTGAAAGAATACCGCCGCAAACACGTACCCGTCTTTAATGACAACAAAATGAAGCTGGGTATTTTTGGCCAGAACTGCAGCTACGGCTGTACCATCACACACGCCGAGTCCACGTTTGAGCCGACCTATAGACACAATGTTCTTATTTCCCAGCAGGCTGATTATTTGGGTTTTGAACTCTTAGTTCCAGTCGGACGCTGGAAAGGCTTTGGCGGCACGACCGATTTCAACGGCGACTGCATGGAGACCTATACCTGGGCCACGGCCATGGCTACCCAGACCAAGAACATAATGCTCTTTTCGACCTCGCATGCACCGACCGTTCATCCACTAGTCGCAGCCAAACAGGGAGCCACCATTGATCATATTTCCGAAGGCCGGTGGGGCTTAAATATTGTGTGCGGATGGTTCTCGCCGGAAATGGAGATGTTTGCCGCCAAGCAAATGGAGCACGACGAACGCTATCACTACGCGGGCGAGTGGATACACGTCATTAAGCGTCTGTGGACTGAGCAAAACTTTGATCACGCTGGCAAGTTCTTTCAGGTCAAAGACGGCTACATGCTGCCCAAGCCGGTCCAAAAGCCCTATCCTACCCTGATTAACGCCGGCTTCTCGCCAGCCGGCAGAGACTTTTCCGCCCGCGAGGTAGATTTCAACTTTATTCAAGTCGATACCCTGGAGCACGGAAAAGAGGTGGTCGACGATGTGAAACAACTCGCTCACGGCTACGGACGCGAGATCGGCATGATGTCGTATGCTTTCGTAGTTTGCCGAGACACGGAAAAAGAGGCCAAGCAAGCGTATGACTACGTGATTGAGAAAGGCGACTGGACAGCGGCGCGCACCATTCTCGGCCTACTTGGTGTCGAGAGTCAGTCATTTGGTGAAGCAGCCCTGACACAGTTTGCCGAACGATTTATTGCCGGTTGGGGAGGCTATCCTCTTGTCGGCACGCCCGAACAAGTGGTCGATGAAATGGTCAAAATTGCGGATACCGGCATTGAGGGGCTTATCCTCTCATGGCTCGATTATAATGAGGAAATCAAATATTTCGGCGAGCGGGTGATGCCGCTGATGAGGCAGGCAGGGTTAAGGCAGTAAACGTTTTTCCCCATGTCCGCGTGAGGCTAAAGCCTCACGCTCCTTTCGTTAACCAAAGCGTCCATATTCAACCAACTGGTTAATAGCAAAAAGAGGCAAGAGCCGGGTCAAGGACGGAAGCGCGACTCCAGAAAAATGTTAAGACAATTATCTTTGCCTTACCCCTCTCTCCTGCTCTACATTGAATCGATACGCTGTCTTATGGCAGGATGCTGGCCGGAGAACACACTATGTCAGACACACAAGAAAAACCGCGCCCACGGATTGATAACCTAACGCGGCCGTTCTGGGATGCTGCAAAAGAACACAGGCTCGTCATTCAGCGCTGCCAAGCCTGCAGTTATTTTAATCATCCCCCTCGCCAGGTGTGTGATACCTGTCATAGCGGAGAGCTCACGTTCGAGCAGGTGAGCGGACGAGGGACAATTTACAGCTTCAGCGTCATGCACCAACCAAACGTCGCCGGGTTTGCAAATGAGCTACCCTACCTCAATATTCTAATCGAGCTTGAAGAGCAGCAACGTCTCTTTCTGGTCTCCCATCTGCCAGACTCGGAACGAGAGCATGTCCAGATCGGTCGAAGCGTCGAAGTCTATTTTGAGGATGTGGATGCGGAGCTAACACTGCCGAAGTTTCAGTTGCTTGACGAACACGCGTAGGGGCTATGAAATTGCCTCCTAGAGCTACGCACTACACTCCGTCTTGTCCTGTAGGCCTGGATACCTCCCTGCGCAGGAATGACACAAAAAGGACTGTCATTCCCGTGAAAACGGGAATCCAGGAGGGCGGGGCCGAGGAGCTGACAACATGCTTCAGACGGTTTGTTATGGATTCTTAGGGTGAATGAGTAGAGACGTTACCTGCTCTACACAAATGAACGGAGAATGCGATGTGGCAAGGTAAAGGGAAAACGGCCATCGTTGGGGTTGGCTATTCCGAACTCAGTCGCCGTCCGCAGAAGCCACTCGGCTCCCTGACCCTGGACGCATGTAGAGCCGCGCTCGACGATGCGGGCATTCAAGCTGAGCAGATTGACGGGCTCGCCACGTATCCCGAAGCGCCCTTTCATGGCGCGGGTACAAAAGACGGCGAGAATATTGTTAGCGTCGAATACATCATCAACCATCTCCCGCTCGCACCCGATATTCGCTGGTACGCGCAAATCGAAACCGGCATGATCGCCAGCCCGATAATCGAAGGGGTCAACGCTCTCTGTGCCGATGCCTGTGACTACGTGTTGGTCTGGCGCGCATTGCATAATCCGCGCGGACGCTATGGTGCATGGTCCGGCAATCATGCTCCGGGCGACGCCCAGTTCATGGCCCCTTACGGTTGCACCAGCATTTTCCAGTGGCACGCCATGGCTTGGCAGCGCTATATGCATCGCTACGGTGCGACCCGCGATCACCTGGCTACTTTTGTGACAAATAGCCGACGCAATGCGAACCTAAATCCACGCGCGTATTTTTACACTACGCCTATGACCCGTGAAGATTATTCTGCTGCGCGCTGGATTGCCGAGCCGCTATGTTTGTTTGACTGCGACATTCCGGTTGAAGGCTGTGTGGCGCTGGTGCTGACCACGGCCGAGCGGGCACAAGATCTCCGCAACCCACCCGCCTATGTCGCTGGATACGGACAAAACACGAGCCGCCGTCGGGCTCTGTTTCACTATTCGTTAGATAATTATATGGAGTCGGGCCATTCGCTAGCCAGAAAGCTCTGGGCATCATCAGGCTTAGGTCCTCAGGATATGAGTGCCGCAGAACTCTATGACGGATTCAGCCCGTCTACGCTGTACTGGCTTGAGGCTGCCGGTTTCTGCCCCAAAGGTGCAGCGTATGCTTTTATCCAAGACGGGCGCATTGCCATAGAAGGGGAACTGCCACTGAATACATTCGGTGGCAGCCTCAGCGAAGGTCGTCTGCACGGCATGGGCCATATTGCCGAAGCCGTGATGCAGGTGACAGACCGAGCCGAAAAGCGCCAAGTTCCGAATGCGTCGGCAGTGTGTGCGATTGACGGGTCACCTATGTTGCGCGGTAGTGGCCTCGTGGTTACGCGCGATCCGTGACGGGCGAATTTGGACTCGACCTGAGACCCCAAACCGCAAAAGCGAACATCCAATCGGAGAACTAGGTACATACACACTGAGGAATGAGCACGACAAAAGCCTATAAGTTAATTGGCGTGGGATTTCTCTTGAGCGGGTTTCTTCTCGGCGAAATAGGCAGTAGCAAGGCCGCTCCTGTAGAATTAAGCAAGATGCAATGGGGACGAGACCTTGAACATGCCTGCTGGCTGCCCAAACAGCGGGCTAGCCCGTTTGTGTCCTTTTTCAGGAGGTTCCAGGTTGTCAAACGTGCGTCTCATTTGGGGAACAGGTGTTGTGTTGAGCCATCTCCTGCTTGTGGAAGCGATTGAGACCGCGTTTGAGCCGATGTTTGTGTACAATAACAAATCGGGTAAGGATGCGGAGATCCTGCGACGCTACGACGAGCCGGCATGGAATAATCCGGTCGTTCGCTTTCTCGACCAAGCTGGTCAGGAAATCCGCGACATAATCAGGGACACGGACCAACGAACTTGCCAAAAGCAAGAGGGTTATTCCCTAATGGGACTGGGGGTATGACCGTGTTGGTGGTTGTGTTGATAACCGAGACGGTGCCGTCATTGGAATTCGCCGTATAGACACGACTACCATCCAGCCCAACCCTGGGTTTCGGGCTTGGAAAGCCTACCTGTTTGGCCGGATCGATCCTGCCTTTGACTCCTTTCTTGCGCCCGACCTACCACACCGGGTAGGGATCAAGGAAATAGCTTGGGACAGTGTACGCAAAGGTCACATTCCCGCCCTTACAAATCCAGTCCATATTCAACCCGAAGAGACGGCCTGTCCGACCCCGCAGGAGCTCGTCTTTGGCGTTTTGACCAACGGCGATTACCGTGCTTATCCACTCCAGATCCTGGATTGGCACGAGATGTTAAACGATGTTGCAGGAGGAACATTCGATACTGGGAAGACGCTGACTTCTGTGGTCGAACTCACAAACAAAGAAGTGTGGCAGGTCTACGAAGAATATCCGCTCAATCCACACACTAAGGAACAGCTCGTTCGGGTCGGCCGGCACGTCTCGTATTGGTTTGGATGGTATGCGTTTTACCCAAATACGGACGTGTATGCTCCATAGTCTTTCTGTATAGAGGTTTAGGTTTCAGGCGATTGCCCATTACCTATTGCCGACAGCAGTCGTCTTCTCGTTCGGCATCAGCCACGTAAACACTAGCGTCCCTATACCCCCCGCCAGCGCACCAAAGCCAAACAGGGGTCGCAGGCCGATAACGTCCGATAGCAGGCCCGCCAACACGGGACCTAGCATCATACCGGCGCTGAGCGCCATATTGAGCACCCCCATGATGGCACCCATGGCGCCCCGCTGACCTTCTTCAGCCGCAATCGCGGTCAATGCCGGTCCGGCCAGGGCTCCCATTACCCCGGTGAACCCACTGATGAGTAACAAACCCAAAAAGCTGTGGGAAAAAAGGATGGTCACAAAAGCAAAGGAAGCCAGGTAGCCGCTGACAATGATTAGTGTCCGCTTACTATAGCGATCAGCCAGCCGCCCAAACGGTACCTGGACGAGGCTGTTCGCCAGCATATAGACGGCCATAATAATACCAATGCGGGATTGGCTGATGTGTAGCACTTCAACCGCGAGCAACGGCAAGA
This sequence comes from uncultured Enterobacteriaceae bacterium, assembly GCA_964639795.1. GTDB lineage: Bacteria > Desulfobacterota > Binatia > Bin18 > Bin18 > Bin18. The sequence continues at coordinate 31,633 of CAZXFE010000013.1, forward strand.
AAGAGAACCACAGCCCCATCTGAATTGCCGTCACCATACGATACAAGGCTATCCCACGCACTCCTGGCCGGCTCAAGAGTTCGCGGTAGGACGGCGGTTGTTGTCGCACCTCGTGAGAGGAGCAGACCTCGTCCAGAAAGCAGAGCACAAACACAAAGGCCACGAAGTTCAAGCCGCCCATTAAATAAAAACTGGCAGCCATGCCATAGGTATCGCTCAACCACCCCCCAGCCAGTGGACCAATGCCAATACTGCTCGTTAAAAACAGATTAAAGATCCCCATCAACTCTCCACGCTTTTCCGGCGGCGCGAGATCTCCCACATATGCCGCAGCGATGGGGAGAATCAGCGCAACGGCAAGGCCTTGAAAAAACCGGCCTAAGGTCAAATATATAATGTTGGGGGCATACACATAGGCCAGGGAAGTCAGACTGCTCAACAACAGGCCTGCGGCAATAAACGCTTTGCGCCCACGTTGATCTGACAGCCGACCGATGGTGGGCATGAATGCCATCTGGGCGAGCGGAAAACTGGCAAAAAAGATGCCGATGCTGACCCCGGTCGCGCCCAGCGTCTTGGCATAAATAGGCATGAAGGGAATGACGATACCCATGCCGAGCATAGAGGTGAAAATCGCCAGATTTAGAATATAAAAAACGCGCCAGTTCAAAATGCGGATTCCAGAGGGTTTTCTTGTTTCATAGGTCCCTACTCTATCACAAGGAAGTACGCCCGCTTTCCCCCGGGCACTTCTTTCTGCTATGAGAACAGCCATAGCGTGTGCCTTACGCGCCAACAGAAATCCAAGGACGGAGAAAGAGCTATGTTCAATCATCCAGTCATTTCCGCTGACGGCCATATGGATATTCCGTGTTTGCCTGCCGATTTATTTACCGACAATGCCCCGGCGCATTTAAAAGACAGAATGCCCAAGGTCGTCGGAACCCCGGAGGGAAAAACCTGGGTCGCTCATAATGGGACCAGCATGGGCCTGGCTGGCGGCATGGGCTCGGCCGGCCGCAAATACATTCCCGGCCAGATCCAGCGCGCCGACCGCATGGCTGCGACCGGCCTGTATGAAGACCAAAGTAAAGGCATTATGCGCACTACCGTGCCTGAGCTCCGGATCAAGGATCAGGAGCGTGACGGAGTGGTCGGCGAGGTAGTCTACGGCATTCTGGGTGCGGCGTTTCGGATTGATGATCCTGAAGTGACAGATACAGTCGTGCGCATCTACAATGACTTTGCTGCAGACTTTTGTAAAGCGGTCCCAGGTCGTTTTGCCGCAGTGGCAAGTTTGCCCGCCTCTTCGCCGGAAAAAACCGCCCAGGAAATTCGACGTTGCGCCAAGCTCGGCCTCAAAGGCGCGGAACTACCCGTCCGCCACGACATGATGCCGTTGTGGCATCTTGACTGGGACCCAGTCTGGGAAGCCTCACACGATACGGATATTCCCGTTCATCTGCACACCATTGGACCTAAGCTCGATATGACCTGGGCCACAGACCACCGCTCCAAGCGGATGTGGCTGGCTACGGTTCTGACTGAGTTTCAGATCGCCACGGCCGGTTTTATTGGCGCCGTTATCTATGGTGGCGCGTTGGAACGCTATCCCCAGTGCAGAGTCGTGATAGGCGAAGCTGGCATAGGCTGGATCCCGTACGTATTGGAACGCATGGACTATGAGTGGGAGGATCAGTTTCAAGATCTCGAACTCAAAATGAAACCCAGCGAGTACTGGTATCGCCAGATGTACGCGACCTTCCAGCAGGATCAGACCGGGCTGGATATGATCGAACGCGTGGGCGTGGATAACGTCATGTGGGGCTCAGACTTTCCGCATCCCGACGGCGTCTGGCCCGACTCGCAAGAGTTTTTGCAAAAGCAGCTCAGCCATCTCTCTGCAGACGTCCAACGCAAGCTTGTGTACGAAAACGCGGCCAAGCTGTATGGCTTCCCGATGGAGCAGTAGCGCTTTGCCTATTACGTGCCGCCCGGCACGAGCTGTACGTTCGCCAGAGTCCACGTGCGATCAACCGCCTCTAGATCCGGTAACTCCCCTATCTCGACGCGTGAGACAGCCAGAGCCAGTTCCGCTGTCACTTGTTGCGTCGTCACACTGGCAATATAGCCCTGCTCTCTTACGTATTGAGGCAATTGGTCGGCGTCTGCCAGATTAAGAAAAGCCCCAACGACAAGGTGAAAAAATGAGTCCGGCTGCTTCCGGAAGAACGTCTCTTTCTTGATAGGCGGGAGCCAGATATTTTCG
>CAZXFE010000014.1:0-30676 GCA_964639795.1 uncultured Enterobacteriaceae bacterium
GTTGCGATGTGTCACAACGCTTCTGTTGAAGGCAGACCGTCCCAGGCACAAGCTATTCTTGAAGCGTCTGAGGGAGAGCTCGATGTCATTGGTGTTGGCGGCGTGTCGACCGGTGCCCAGGCGTTGGCCGTTCTGCAAGGTGGCATTAAAGCCATTCAGATCGGCTCGGCGGTGGTGAAAGAAGGCGTCGGGGTATTCGCGCGGCTGAAACACGAATTGGCAGCGTTGACTGGAACAGAAATAGAAGAGCTCGCATCGTGAGATAAGAGATGTCTAAAGGAAAGCGAGCCGTTTCAAAAACGCTCGCGTCCGTGGCGCGTCTTCTTCACTGCGGATTTCTCCCAACTGCCCAGCAAGTCTCCGTAAGTCTTCTTCAGTATCTACATCATGCCAACTTGGAATAAGACTCACATTAAGATTGTGCAGGCGGGCCTGTCCAAGCGTCTGCTGCAGTACTTTTTCCGTACTCCATTCAATATTCTCAAATAGCGGCGGATGGACGGCCTTCGCTCCGACAAAATAGTAGCCGCCGTCACCGCTGGGACCGAACACTGCGTCACAGCCCGGGTTCTTCAGGAGAGCGAAGGCCGATTGAAGAGAAGCGAGGGGGACGGATGGAATATCAGTACCCATGATAGCCACAGTAGTCTCTTCTTTCCCTAGCAAATCAACAAAGATATTCAGCTCACGCTCACCCAAATCCTTACCCCGTTGCGGCAGGTAACGAACGGAGGATGGAAGCAGTTCACGAAAGAGCGGTTCAGTATCTGAGGGAGTAAAAGCCAGCCAGACCTGAACATCTTTCAGGCTACTAACTCGCTCGACAGTGTCGATCAGAAAACACCGAGCTAATTCAGCGGCCTGGTCGGATTGGAGCGTAGGACACAGACGTGTCTTGACCTGACCGGGAACCGGCCATTTGGCAAAGATGACGAGCGCGTAGGAAAGCATGCGGGTTGTGTAGCATGTCTGTGCCTTTTAAGGCATATCTTCCTGACGAAAACCGCAGTACTCACAGCGATTCTCTGCGCGCTGCCGTACCAACCCACGTCACTCTGTTTCCATTAAGCCGCGTGGGTTGTTTCATCGAGCACACCGCGCGCTTGAACCCGCAGCACGCTGATGAGTCGGACCGCGTGCACCTACGATTCATACTCGACCCGCTCTTCGGGTGTAAGGCCGCCTTCGTTACACTCATCGGCGAGTTCATCAATACGCGCTTGGAATTCAAGAGCCGTACGGGGGTCAGCGATTTTCCGCGCCAGCTCGGGAGTCATACATTCCTCTAACGGCTCAAGCAGTTGAGCCAGAAAACTAGGGGACCGAGAGGTTTGACTAATCGCCATAACTCCATGGCTCAATCGTTTTTCGTATCTCTCCTTATAGTATAACGCAAAATGAGGGTCCAGAGTCACTCGAGGCAACCCTATAGAAGTTTTTTCACTTCAGCCCGCATAAAACAGCTTGACACTTTCCTGACCGCTCAGTATCGTTCCACCCACATGGGTGTTGCGGATGAAATCGTTGCCATTGTCGATGAACACAATACGGTTTTGGGCTCAGCGCCACGGCGGGAGATGCGCGCCAAGGCTCTGCCCCATCGCGCCACCTATGTGCTGGTCTTTAATTCGCAGGATCAACTGTATGTCCAGAAACGTACGCTGACCAAGGACGTCTTTCCTGGCTATTACGACCCAGCGGCGGGCGGTGTCGTGCTCGCAGGTGAAGACTACCCTCAGGGCGCACTGCGCGAGGTGGAAGAGGAAATGGGCGTGCGCGGCGTTCCTCTCACTGCGCTATTTGAGTTCTACCACAAAGACGCACACAATCGCGTGTGGGGCGCGGCCTTCTCGTGTGTATACGATGGCGAAATCGTCCTTCAAGAAGAAGAAGTTGAGAGCGGGTTCTTTATGGCCACTGCTGAGATTCTGCAGCTGGCGGAAACCGAGCCGTTCACGCCGGACGGGTTATACGTGCTGAAGCGCTACATCGCCGAGAATCATCCGGAATCTAAACAAGATGAGGTGGAGCAGGAATGAAATTCGGACTAATCTTCGCCCTCCAAGATCCTCCCAACGGGGAGAATCTGCCTCGTCTGTATGACGAAGTCTTTACCCAAGCCGAGCTTGCCGAAGACGTAGGCTTTGACGCCTTTTTCCTGCCCGAACATCACCAGATGCCGGACGGTTATCTGCCCGCACCGCTGACGTTTGCCGCAGGTCTGGCCGCTCGGACCCAGCGAGCCCAAATCGGCACGGGCATTCTCCAGTTGCCACTGTATCACCCCCTGCATGTTGCGGAGCAAATGGCCGTTGTCGATAATATCGCTAAGGGTCGTTGTATTCTGGGTGTCGGCTTAGGCTTAGTCGAACAAGAATTTAACGCCTTTGAGATTCCCCTCTCTGCTGCAGCTGCACGCTTTACCGAATCCGTCCACATTCTGCGGAAAGCCTGGAGCGGACAGACATTTTCGCATCACGGTGAGCATTTCAATTTTGACAATGTCACCATCACCCCCCGCCCCGTCCGTCAGCCTCCCATTTGGATAGGAGCCATGTCAACTATTACCCTCAAGCGTGCGGGTCGGATTGGAGACGGTTGGCTATCGGACCCTCTGCACCACTTTGATGTCATGAAGACGTGGGCAGAGATGTACCGGACTGCGGCCCAGGAAGCCGAGAATCCTCGGATTGAGATAGGCATTATGCGCAATGCCTGGGTCGGTGAAAGTCAGGCTGATGTTGAACGCGTGTGGTGGCCGCATGTGCGCGAATTCCACCTGTTCTATTTACGCCTCGGGTTCTTCTCTTCAGGTCGCTTTAACACCAAATGGGAACCCTGGATCAAAGAAGTCAAATCCGAGGATGAATGGACGTATGAACGAGTCGCTCCAAACCGTTTACTCTGTGGCACGCCGGATCAAGTCATTGCCGACCTGAAACGGTACGAGCAAGAAGTCGGCTGTCAGTATATGATTTTCATGCTGCGCTGCCCAGGTGGACCTGGCCATGAGGAAACGATGCGTTGTATTAAATTATTCGGAGAGGAAGTGCTGCCACACTTTACATCATGAAAATAGGCTATCTCTTAGACACCCACGGCGGCCCGTACAATATGCCTGCCCCCAATAGTGCGCAGGTGACGACGTTTATTGACCATTTATGGCGTGAGGCAGAAGCCGCAGAACAAGCGGGCTTTGACTCGTTGCTTGTTCCTGAACGACACACCCGTACCGAATGCCTCTTCCCCTCGCCACTCGTCTTGCTCGGCGGTCTTGCCGCGCGCACGACGCGCATCCGCCTTGGCACATACATCCTCATTCTGCCCCTGTATGATCCGGTCCATATTGCCGAGCAAATGGCCATGATAGACCTGATGTCAAATGGTCGGCTGATCTGCGGCGTGGCGTCCGGTTATCATCCTGACTACCACAACGCGTTTGCTATCCCCATGAAGGGCGGCCGCACTCGGTTTGAGGAAGGTTTGGAAGTCATCAAGCAAGCCTGGACCCAAGACCATTTTTCTTTTCAAGGTGAGGTCTTCAATTACGATAATGTGAGGCTTACACCCAAGCCTGTACAGCAGCCCTATCCAGAGTTGTGGCTGGGCGGGATGTTTCCCTACACCATACGGCGCGCGGGTAAAAGTGCTGATGCCTGGTGCAGCGACCCCTTTCCTTTAGAAAAAGAAACGTGGAAGAGTCAGGTCGCCCTGTACCGAGAAGCTGCGGCAAAGGCCGGACGACGGGCGAAAGTCGTGCTCATGCGCGATGGCTGGGTTGCACCAACTCGGGCCGAGGCGGAGCGGATCTTCGGCAGTATTTATGTTGAAGAGATGCTGTTCTATTTCCGGCACGGCATTCTCAACCATCATCCGGACTTTGAGTCGGAGTCAGATTTTTCAGTCGAGAGCTGCTTTCAGCACATGGTGGCAGGTTCTCCTCAAGAGTGCAGCGAACAGCTGGACATATACGCACAAGAATATGACGTGGACTATATGGTCATGCGTTTTCGTTTGCCGGCTGGCCCGGAACGAGAACGCGTGCTGGATTGTATTCGGTTATTTGGAGACGAAGTCCTGCCGCATTTTCATGACACATAGGAGAAAGCGTTATGCCCGACGGATACCGATTCATTGACAGCGATGCCCATATTCTCGAACCCGAAGACATGTTCGAGAAATATCTTGAGCCCAAATATCATGCAGCCATGCCCAAGGCGTGGGCCAACTACCGGGGGGAACCGCCCGGCTTTGGCTTGGAGATCAGGATTCCGAATCCCGACGGCGGTGAATATCTGATGCCATTTGGTCGCGACCCACTGAGCGATCCTTCCCAGGCCAACGGCAAGTCGCACAGCGGGGCTCAAGAAATCGGCGAACGCATTGTTCTTCCCGGTCATGATGAAGCGTATGCCAAATATGCCAAGCAGGATTTCCCACCTGAGGTCTATCCTGAGGTTATGGAACAAGTTGGCATCGACTACATGATCGTGTATCCATCCATTGGGCTCCTGTCAGTAACCGTTCCAAATCTGGCAGCCGATACGGCCGCAGCCTATCGCCGAGCATATAACAACTGGCTGCATGATTTTTGTTCCGCCGCAGGAGGGCGCGTGTTTGGCGCCGCTTCAATAGACCTGCGTGATGCTGAGGGGGCGGCTCGGGAAGTACGTCGCTGCGTCAAAGAGTTTAACTTTAAGGCCGTGCATATTAATCCTGTCCCGGTGTGCGAGCACCGCTTATATGACGAGTTCTACACACCTTTATGGCAGACGCTTGAAGAGCTGGGCGTTCCGCTCGCTGTCCACACCGGGAGCGGCACAGCTGCAGATGAGATGCTGTACTATTACCTACCCCGGTTGCGTTCTGCGCAGGCAACCGTTGCGTTCACCATTGGTAACATGCTGGCCAGCACGGCGCTGATTATGGGCGGCGTACTAGAGCGTCATCCCAAGTTGCGCGTTGTGCATCTGGAATCCGGCGCTGGCTGGGCCGCATTTTGGCTTGATCGTCTGGGCGCTGGTGTCCAAGGTGGCTTTCGCGGTCTTGATATTGAAGGCCTCAGTATGCCGCCCGTAGAGTATTTCAAACGCCAGTGCTACATCTCGGCTGATCCAGACGATCCTGGCATTAAGCAGGTTATTGACACTATTGGAGATAATAATATCGTGACTGCAACTGACTTCGCCCACCCCGAGGGTCGGCAGTATGCCTGGGCGGTCAAAGAGATGATGGCATTGCCCGGAGTCTCAGACGAGAGCAAGCGCAAAATTATGTGGGACAACGCTTTACGGCTGTATCCCATTCAGCCAGACTAAAAGGAGCACGACTATGGGCGAACTCACTCGTGTACCAGCGACTGCATCGGCAAAAGATATCACCCACGCGATTGCGCGTGATGGGGTGGTTATCGTTGAAAAACTGATCAGCGAAGATCAAGCCGAGGAAACACTCGCTGAGCTAGCGCCTCACATTGAAACGACCCGCCCAGGCCCAGATGACTTTGCCGGACACCTGACAACACGTACGGGCGCGCTTGTTGCTCGTTCGCCAGCCTGTCGCGAACTTGTTATGCACGGCAGCCTTATCGGGACGTGCAATGAGTTTCTCCTACCCAACTGCAGCCGCTACCAGCTCCACCTTGCCCAAGTCATCCGCATTATGCCTGGGCAAAAGAAGCAGCCGTTACACCGGGATCGTTTGGTCTGGGGCGATTACTTGCAAGGGGTCGAACCGCAACTCAACGCGCTGTGGGCATTGACGAATTTCACACGCGAAAACGGCGCGACCCAAGTTGTTTCAGGTAGCCCTTCTTGGCCCAAGGACCGAGAGGCAAAGGAAGAAGAAATCACATATGCCGAAATGCCCCGCGGCTCGGCGCTGGTGTATTCAGGCACGGTCATTCACGCCGGCGGCGCAAATAACAGTACTATGGATCGGGTAGGACTGAATATTACCTATTCACTCGGCTGGCTGCGTCAGGAAGAAAACCAGTACTTATCCTGCCCACCGGAGATCGCCAAAGACTTGGACCCCGCACTCCAAGAACTCCTCGGTTATACCATGATGAGTTACGCCCTCGGCTATTTCACGCCACCGGATCCGGCCAGCGGAGAATCGGGCACCCACCCACCGGAGGTCGCGCTCGGGCGCCGGCCACGTAAAAATAAAGATCGCCTTCAAGCTCCTAGAGACTTGGCTGATTCTGGTACTGCTGGCTGACTCTGCGTTGTGTAGAGTATATGTCCCGAATGCGACTTTTTTATTAAAACAAACGGTGCCCCGACCACTAGCTAAGTCATAAAATCAACTGCATTCCGGACCATGTAACTGTTTACCTGCGAAACCTCACCTCACTAAACGGATAACTTGGCTGCATTAGCCACGCCCGTCTCAAATAATCGACAACATTTAGTCGAGGGGAAAGCCAACAAGTGACCGTCCCAGCGAGGTAACTTACCTTGCGGATTGCTCCGTTCCCACATAAAAATCCTTCAGAGTAATACGCAAACGCTGGATTCCCATCTTACTCTGTCTCGGCTTTGTAGAGAGAAAAGACGAGAAGATAACGAGGGAAATCGATTTTTACGAGCTGGGCAATACCGAATAATCCCGCTCCGCATACGGGAATTCTTCCAATTCAAAATTGGGCTGCTCGTAGGGTAGATGGCGGTTGATATAGTAAGCACGAATCTCCGCGATTTTCTGCCCACGAAAAATATACCACTCGGCGCCGCGCATGAGTTCGACCTGTCCTGACGGCGGTGTCCATTGCATCGTCCATTCGATGACACATTCATCCGCTTGGACAATGGCATGGTCACATGTCCAAGTCGCTTTAATACGCGGCTGCATCTTGGCCCAATGGCTAGCGAGCGCGTGTGCTCCTCGAATGGGAGCGTGGTGGGTAAAATAGTGCACTACATCGTCAGTAAACGTGGATTTCATGAGCTCCACGTCAGCTGTGCTACACCCCTGGTAATATTTTTTGATCGTTGCAACATAGGTTTCTTCTTGGGGCATTATTGCCTCCTTAGCTATTCAATTGAATATCCCACAACGGCGGATCGGTTGGTCGTACCATTTCGGTGGTCAGCAATAGCCCACAGCTCGGACAGGCATAACTGCGCAAGACCATGTCATCGTCCACATACGTCTTCGGATCGAGAATGTAGGGATTAGCCTCGGTGATAGGTTGCTCACTCACGGCACACGAGAGCTTGTAATTCTCCGTTGTCTTGGCAATGCGTGCTCCGCACTTCCGACAGCCGATACTGTCATCGGCGACCACCAAACCCTCCGCGATCTGTCTTGCGGTATCGAGGTCCAGGTGCTGACGTTCCTGCGGGGACACAGCATTGAGCCGCGCTTTGCGCAGCGACATCCGTTGCTCCTGCGTCGCTTGTGTATCAATAGCCCCGTGATCATCAAAGACGACGCCATAGACTGACTGTGCCCATTCCTGCGTGACGTTTCTTCGTTCAATATCTTGCACAATCCGTTCAGGGTCACGCTCTAGCGGATCACCATATCCTCCGGCTGCCGCCCAGGACAGGATAAACGCATCACCAGGTTCTTGTGGAACATTGAATGCTTTCGGGGCAATAGCTTCACTGCGGCCTTGCAGCTCACTCACACTTGACGGCATATGCCCGGTCTGTGCAATTTGCTCGTCGACCTGTGTTCCGCGTCGCATAGTAAAGCGGGTTGTTGCCGGCGAGGAGCCGCCGTGCAGTCCTGGCCCTGGAACGGCGCAGTGCCCGGCCGCCGTAAACAAGGTAATTCGATCCGTATCGTGTGGCACAAAGGCGAGCTCGCCAGAATTACCGCCTCGAAACTTACCAGCTCCGCCGGAGTTGACCAATTCTTTGCGCCACAAATACAGGATGGGATAAAACCATTCGTTATCTTCGACATTGGGCATGGTGCTTTGCAGATCCCATGGCCAGCCGCCCGTATCCACCCCATCTTTCCACGATAATCCAGCCAGGGCCGCGCCTGCCGGGTCAAGTAAAAACGATGCGTACGGCGCACCGCGCTGATCCGTTCCACTGAACGCTGATACTGGATACATGGCGGTTCCCATGCAGCTCTGGACTTCACTGCGCAACTGTTCATCTGAGGAACAGGCCAGCATTTTGGAAATGACTAACCCAGACAGGGCAATGGTTTGCAGTAAACTCAAGGCAGGGCCAGCAGACACTGCCGCGGGAAACGTGGCACAGGTAATTGTGCCGGGAGTGACATCAAACTCCATATGCCGATAGGCGCCTTCGATCACAAACATTTGGTCAAACAGCATCTGGGAGCAGATCATCGCTGCGATAGCACCTTTCCAAGCCACCATGGTGCAGTTGAGCGTTCCCGCTTGGAGGTCGCTGCCTTCATTGGAAAAGGTCAGCGTATCGCCCTTTTTCATGAGTGTTAACGCATTGCGATATAGTCCACGATCGCTGGGATTTTTGAGTTCAATCCAGCTTGACTCGCACCAGGTTCCATCAGGAATCGTTCTCAGCCGCTGCAGAAATGCAGTTTCCGAGTCGTCCTGTAGCTTACGCATCACGGCTTTAACCGTCTGGGCGCCATAACGGGTCACGAGAGTGAGCACCCGTTCTCGAGCCACATTACAGCCTGCAATCTCAGCTCGCAGATCAAGCGCAACCAGCTGAGGCATACGCGAGCGGCGTATATACTCTTCTTCCAGGTCTTTGCGCAGCCTGCCTTGCTCGACAATCTTAATCGGCGGGATGCAACCCGACTCCCAATAAATATCCTCAGCCATGGGATTAAATCCACCCGGCGCAGTACCACCCAGATCCCACTGATGCAGGGTATTTCCAACCCAGCAAAACAGTTCCCCTTCCCAAAATATCGGAGAGATGAGTGCGACATCAGACTGATGCGTTGCTCCCACCCAAGGGTCATTGGTCAGGAAAATATCACCGTCCTGAATGCCGGGATTGTCCGAGCGGTTTTCCAGCGTCCATTTGACGGCGGATCCGGTTGCAGATGAGAGATATTGGAGAAACGGACCAAAGAATACAAAGTCGCCCTTTTCATCGAGCAGACTGGGATTGAAATCATGCCCATACGCACAGCTCGGAGAGCCGGAAATGCGCATGATGGTATTGCCATGCTCAACGTTGATATTCCACATTGCATGCCGAATCACCTCATACGTCACAGGATCGACCGTATCAGCGGCACGAGAGTGGAGCTTGAGAGTCGGATCAATATTCAGCTCTTTGCTCGGGATATAGGGGTAGGTTCGCCCATCCCACTTGATCTCTTGTTGTGACATGCCCTTTCCTTATCTTCGAAATTCTCCAAATCTTCCAATGACGTTCTCGCAAAGCTACTGCAGCTCAATCACAAAATTTCCGTACGAGTCCAACTGTCCCACACTATGAGGTCGTAGAACGATAGTCGTTTCCGGCATCTCAATGATTGCCGGACCGTCAATCCGACTTCCCGCAGCCAACGACATGCCGGTGTAGACGTTTGTCGGCGTAAAACGTTGCAGCTCTCGCCAGTAGACGTCGCGTTCTCCCACGAGAGCCGCATCTGCACTCCGGGCTTGAGTCTGCAGGCTTGGCCGAGGTATGCCCCCGGCGGCAGCGAGACGCAGCACACCGATCTCCATACCCGCATCTTTAAACGCGGAGCCTTTGCCGTAGAGCGTTTCGTATTGGTCGCTAAACGTCTGCATCAAAGTTGCGGCATCCGGTGCGGTGAGCAGTCCGCCGGGCACAGGAACTTCCACACGATGGATCTGCAAACGAAACTTCATATCCGCATAGCGCAAGAAACGCATATGTTCCGGTGCAACACCATCTTCAGCGAGCTGACGCCGGCCTTGTTCTTCAAGCCCGGCAAAAATTTCATTGAGCCGGGCATGATCAAACGGGGCAATGAGGAGTTCTGCTTTCTCGTACACATGTAGGACATCGGCGGACTGAATACCCAGCGCCGACCAGGTGGACGCCACCGAGCCAAGCGGCACGACTACGGTCTTGCAGCCTAGCTCGCGGGAATAGGCAACCGCATGGGCGGGGCCACCACCCCCATAGGCGTAGACGACGAAATCTCGCGGGTCGAGTCCGCGCTGGACTGTCATTTGGCGCATCAGGTCGGCCATGTGGAATTCGACTATCTGGCCCGCACCACTGGCCGCTTCAACCACGTCCATACCCAGTCGGTCTGCGACCTGCTGCATGGTCTGCAGCGAAATTTCTGCATCAAGAGAAAACTTACCACCCAGGAAGTTGTCCGGATTCAGATAGCCCAGAATGAGGTTTGCATCGGTAATGGTCGGCTCTTTCCCGCCCCAGTTGTAACAAGCCGGACCAGGATCAGCGCCAGCCGACTGTGGTCCGACTCGCATAGTGTTGCTCAGCTCGTCGATCCAGACCACGCTGCCACCGCCACTGCCTATAGACACAATGTCGAGCTGGGGCATGAAAAAGGTGTACTGGTTGAGAATGGTTTCTGATGAGGTGAGCGCCCGCCCTTCGTTAATAATACCCACATCGAAGCTGGTGCCACCCACATCAGAAGTAATGACGTTTTTGTGACCCAGCGTTCCAGCAAGAAACTGCGCCCCAATAATGCCACCCACTGGCCCTGACCCAATGGTAAATAGCGGCTTTTGCGCAGCCTCGGTAACGGTTGCCACGCCACCCGACGCCTGCATGATGAGGAGGGGCTGTACATAACCCAAACTCTTGGCTCGCTGTTGCACGCGCTGGATGTACCCGGAAGAAGCGGGGCCGATAAAACAATTAATAGCGGTTGCGGCAGTCCGCTCATATTCTCCAGGTTTAGCAATCAGTTCGTGGGCACACGTTACAAACACCCCAGGAGCAGTCTCCTGGACCATCTTCTTGACCGCTAACTCATGGACCGGGTTCAGGAATCCCCACAGTAAAGAAATGGCGATAGACTCAACATCTTGGGCGAGCAGATACGCGATAGCCTCACGCGCTTCGTCTTCGTTGATCGGAAGATACACCGCCCCTTTCCAGTCTATGCGTTCGCTGACCTCTTGGATCAACGTCCGAGGAATGATGGGCTCAGGCTTTTTATGTCGAGACACGTGAAGGAGTTTTTCAATTGGTAGCCCGGCCGAGCGTCCGACAGAACGCATCATAATCAAGGCATCCCGATGGCCGCGTGTGGTAATCAGACCGGTTTTCGCGCCCTGCATTTGCACAATGGCATTCGTGCCGACCGTTGTGCCATGCAGCAGCATTTTGGTCCGCGCCATGAGCTGGGCCAGGCTCAGCTCCAATTTGTCAGCAGCCACTTCCAGTGCATTAAAAAATCCACCTGCAAAATCGCTTGGGGTAGACGGGCTCTTGGCAATCGTAATCCGCCCGTCGGCATCCATCACCACACAGTCAGTGAATGTTCCGCCCGTATCCACCCCACAAAAATATTCCACGGTTTTCTCCTGGCCGCCGCAGTTTCTTCCGGCTGAGGCTATCCTACTATTTTTCAAGAAGACGAAAATTCCGACAAAAATTCCGAATAGTGCACCGAGTCCGTATCCGGTACGTCCGTGGCATTCTCGGGCCTGATTTCTTCAAGTTGCTGCTTCAGCTCCTGGATCATCTGCTGCTGGAAATGCCCGGCACACATGGCAATACCAAAGACCAGCAACAGGAACAGAAAGCTAGCCCCAACGGCAAACCCAATGCCTATTTTTACCCCTCGAAAAAAATCAGAAGGCATGAGGTTACCCGCTGTATCACAGCTCCTTACTCGCGGGAATAGAGCGGACGACTCAACTATACACAGCCGGAATAAGGATGAGGCGTTATCGGAGAAGTTAGAACGTGCAGGGGCAAGAGTGAGAAAAGGGGAAGGGGCTGCCAACGGCCGTTCTGCTGTCCGGTCTGCCGAGCCGGACTCTGCCGCATAGGGAGGAGGAACCAAGAGACATACCAGAATAGTCAAACAGACAAAGAGAACCATGCGGATTCATTTTCGAATTGTTGGCATGCTGGGGATAGAACAAAATGGATACCAAAGGCAGGAAACAGCTTCCGTAACAGATAGACACTGAAAAACACATCACTTTTTCTCCTCCTTAGAGTTACTGCATAGGCACAGAGAGGAATCCGAGTCTCGGACGGTTGTGACCGATCGGGCATACAGGCGGAGCCCGCCCATCGTTGCTGTCAGTCTCAGCGACATGCTAGAAGGACGCGTGCAGCACGCCCAATACATATTGGCCCTGGATCAAGGTACGACAAGCTCACGCGCCATTATCTTTGAGCGCTCTGGAACCATCCGTGCAATTGCGCGGAAAGAGCTCGCTCAGATTTTCCCCCAGGCCGGTTGGGTTGAGCAGGACGCGAAGGAGATCTGGTCGTCACAGGCTTCGGTTATCACTGAAGCGCTCGCCTGGGCTGGCATGTCCGCAAAAGATATTGCCGCCATCGGTATTACCAACCAACGCGAAACAACCATAGTATGGGATCGAGAAACTGGTCAGCCAGTGTGTAACGCCATAGTCTGGCAAGACAGACGTACCGCAGACCGGTGCGATAGCCTCAAGCAGGACGGACTGGAAGCCGTGTTTCGAGACAAAACCGGCCTGGTAATCGACCCGTATTTCTCAGGCACCAAGATCCGCTGGATTTTGGACACTATTCCGAACGCGCGTCGCAAGGCAGAGGCCGGCCGGCTTGCTTTTGGAACGGTTGACTCCTGGTTAATCTGGAAGCTGACCCAAGGGGCAAAACATATTACCGATGTCACAAACGCGTCACGGACGCTGTTGTTCAATATTCAGACCGGTGACTGGGATGACGAGTTACTCGACATTCTGACGATTCCTCGACACATGCTGCCCACAGTCTGTACGTCTAGTGAGGTCTATGCGGAAACAACAACCGACCTCTTCATCGCCCCGCTGCCCATCAGCGGCATTGCAGGTGATCAACACGCCGCGCTGTTCGGCCAGATGTGCACGAGACCAGGTATGGTCAAAAACACGTATGGTACAGGCTGCTTTATGCTCATGCAGACGGGGCCTAAGCCCGTCGCTTCTCAAAACAACCTCCTGACAACGGCGGCTTGGCAATTAGGCCAACAGACAAACTATGCTCTGGAAGGCAGCGTGTTTATTGCCGGTGCAGTCGTGCAATGGCTGCGTGACGGGTTGGGTATCATCAAATCGTCTGCTGAGGTCGAAGCGCTGGCGGCAAGCGTTCCAGACACAGACGGTGTGTACTTCGTCCCCGCCTTTACCGGTCTTGGCGCACCGCATTGGGACCCACATGCGCGCGGCTCTCTGCTCGGCCTCACCCGAGGCACGACTGCCGCCCATGTTGCGCGGGCGGCCTTAGAGAGTATCGCCTATCAATCCATGGATGTCCTAACGGCGATGGAAGCAGACGCTGGTTTGCATCTCACGGAACTTCGTGTGGATGGAGGAGCCACAGTGAACAATCTTCTCATGCAGTTTCAGTCAGACGTACTTGGGGTTCCTGTTGTTCGTCCGAAGATTTCTGAAACGACCGCACTCGGTGCAGCCTACTTAGCGGGATTAGCCATCGGCTACTGGAAGGATCAAAGTGAGATTGCAAGCCAGTGGCAGGTGGAGCGTGTTTTTGAGCCACATATGCCATTAGAGCATAAAGAAGAGCTGAAGGCAGGATGGGAAAAGGCGCTGCGGCGGGCCAAAGACTGGGCCACGAAGGATACTTTATAAAGAGAGGAAATATGCAAACAGGTAACTTTCGTGGCTTTGAGGTCACCGTCCAAGAGCCCGGCATCATCATTATCACCTTTAACCAACCCGAACGTCTCAACGGCATGACGCATCATCTCAAACGGGACCTGCTGGAGACGCTGATTCAGGCGCAGATGGATGATACCGTGCGCGTTGTCGTATTCACCGGCTCAGGCCAGGCGTTTTCTGCGGGCGACGATATTACCGGCCGGCCAATAGGCAAAAATGCCGGGCAGGCACTTGCGCCCGATATCCCTGCTGGCCATCACAACCCGACCGGGACTTACAACGGCCTGCGTCATCTCTCGCAGCCGCTGAACCAGGCCGTGCGCGATCTGGACAAGATTGTCATTGCGGCCATTAACGGTGTTGCTATTCAAACCGGTTTCTCGCTTGCCCTTGCCTGCGACTTTCGCGTTGCCTCCGAAGACGCTCGGATGGGCAGCGCGACTCTGCGTTTCGGCTTGCTGCCCGACGAAGGTGGTCAATTTCTTTTGACACAGCTTATGGGCGTTGGCAAAACCATGGACTTCCTCATGCGCAAACGCATAGTCCCCGCCCAGGAAGCTCTTGCGCTAGGTTTGGTGCACGAAGTCGTTCCAGCCAACGAACTCATGGACCGGACGCTGGACCTTGCGCGTGAGCTAGCTAACGGCCCACAGGTTTCTATGCGGATGCTCAAACGCTCAATCTACAACGCGGCTGAAATGACGTTTGCCCAGTCGCTTGACGAAATCGCGTCTAAGACTGCAGTCTCGGACCATCATCCCGACGCCACGGAAGGCATGCAAGCGTTTCGGGAAAAACGACCCGCCAAGTTTAATCAGTGGTTGCCGCGGAAATAGTAACAATGGAGGAGCGAAGCCCGGGTCGCGAAAATCTCTCATGGAGTTTTAACCAAGGGCTGGATGTTAGGCCACAACGGTGCGCCGCTTCGCGCTGGAGCACCGAGCTCAATATACAAACGGAGCTGCGCCCCCTGAAGACTATCTTGAGCCTGGTTTAGCGGGCTTTGTAAACTGAGCCGGATGATTTATCGTCCGACGGTACGCCTCGCAGCTTAACGCTCCGCGTTCCGCCTACCCCCCCTCTCCAAAAAACGTGAGCAACTGCTCAGTCAGATATTCGGGTTGTTCTTCAGCCACCCAATGTCCGCACTGATCGATTTCCCCGCCACGTACATTCTCAGCCAATGTTTGCAAAGAGCGCAGGGTCTGTTTACCAAAACTATATTTCCCACCTAAAGCAAGGACAGGCATAGCCAGCTTGATCTTGGCATTTTCAGTGTTATGGGCTACATCGTCCCAGAAGGCGCGATAATACTCAAACCCCGCTCGCATACCGCCCGGGGCGGCATAGCAGCGTACGTATTCATCAATATCTTCTTCCGTGATCGTCGTAGGGTTATAGGCTGTCCGGTAGAACCACGACAGATATTCACGCTCGCGTCCGGCCACAAGGACTTCCGGTAAATCAGGCACGCTATGAAACGAGATATGCCACAAACCACCTACGGGGGACATCTGAGGAATTTCTTCCAAACCGGCACCTGGAATCGGGACATCGAGAATGACCAACCGCCGGACATCGTCTGGATGCGCACAGGCATACGCATAGGCAGTCGGGCCACCCCAGTCATGCCCCACTAAGAAAATCCGTTCATGCCCAAGCTTGCCGACCAGTTTATACACATCATCTGCCAAGGTGCGCTTGTCGTAGCCGGTCTTAGGCTTGGATGAGTCACCTAGGCCACGCAGGTCAGGCGCAATGACCGTGTAACGCTCGGCTAAGGCAGGAATTATCTTTCGCCACTGGTACCACGTCTCCGGCCAGCCGTGGAGCAGGACAACCGGATCGCCTTGTCCGGCGGTGACGTAATGTAGACGCACGTCATTCACAAAAGTCGTGTGATGCGTAAGATCTGAATCGGACATTATTCTCCTCCTTTTTCAGTGGTCCAAAGAAACCGTCCTTTCTCCCCTCCCGCCTCCCAGTGTATAGTGGCTCGCGCTCGGCTGTGTCAAACGGGAAAACTTCTTAACATCCAAAACGGTCTGGAGTGACATGTGAAAAGCTTTCTCGCCCGTTGTCTTATATTTGCCATACTCTTCATACCTTGGAGCGTTACCGAGATTGCTGTGTCCGAAGAGCTGAAAGTGCCCGTACTCGAAGAACTCCAAACGCCTACACTCGAAGAGCAACAAGCGCCTGCACTCGCACTCAAAGGTGCAACCCTCTACACCGTTACAAACGGCATTGTACCAAACGGCATTCTCGTCATCCAAGATGGGAAGATCGTTGCAGTGGGCCCGTCTTCTGAGGTGACGGTTCCGGATGGTGCCGTTGTCCGTGGTGTCGGTGGAAAAGTCATCCTGCCAGGCCTGGTCGATACCCACTCCCACCTCGGCGTGTACCCGCATCCCCGCGTTCCGGCTAACGCAGATGGAAATGAGACAACTGGGCCGATCCAGAGCGTTGTGCGGGCATTGGATGCGATTTATCCGTCTGATCCCGGCATTCGCATGGCACGGGCGGGCGGCATTACTACGGCGAATATCATGCCCGGCAGTGGCAATGCGGTAGGAGGCCAAACCGCCTATGTGAAGCTGCGTGGCCGTACGATTGAAGACATGCTCATCCATAAGGATGGTATTCAGGGTGGGATGAAGATGGCCAATGGCGAGAATCCCAAACGCGCCTATGCCTCACGCAAACAAGCGCCTGCAACCCGTATGGCCGTGGCAGCTCTGCAACGCCAGCTCTTCATTCGTGCCCAGAACCATCAGAAGAAATGGGACGCTTACGCAGAGAAAAAAGAAGAGGACGAGACGGCCAAACCACCCGATCCCGACATTGCCCTCGATCCGGTTATCGAGATTCTACAGGGCGACCGTACAGTCCATTTTCATACCCACAGGGCAGATGACATTATGACGGCCATTCGTTTGGCTGAGGAGTTTCAATTTCCACTTGTTCTGCAACATGTAAGTGAAGGCTACAAAGTAGCAAACGAGATTGCCCGCCGGAATATCCCCTGCTCGGTCATCGTCCTGGACGCGCCGGGCGGCAAACCGGAAGCTGTTGAGATGGCGTTGCGTAATGCAGCCGTGCTTGAAAAAGCCGGGGTGAAAGTGGCCTTTCATACCGATGACCCAATCACTGACTCGCGCTTTTTTCTACGTATGGCCGCCCTCGCTGTTCGGGCCGGCATGAGTGAGGCGGCGGCCCTTCGCGCGTTAACCATACACGCGGCGGAAATGCTCAACCTCCAAGATCGTATTGGTTCTCTCGAAGCCGGAAAGGATGCCGACCTGGTCGTCCTGTCCGGCCCGCCGTACAGCGTATACAGCCACGTCCTTGAAACCTATATCGAAGGTGAAAAGATTTTTGATAGAAGTCGGCCATCAGACATCCGGTATGCAACTGGAGGCTTTGCTGTAGCCGATCGGTATCCGGCTCTGCAGAAAACACAATGAAGAAAATTGTACGAAAGAAACAACCCCCAATGCGTCACTGGGGACGCATTGGGGTGCTGCGTATCCACTCTTTCTTAGTCGTAAGCCTCTTCCTGCTCTGTTTCTCCTGTCCACTCGCTTGGGCGCAGCAGCTTGCAATCTCCGCGGCCACACTTCATACGGTTTCGTCCTCAGGAACGATTCAGGACGGCATAGTTCTGATAGCGAACGGCAAGATCACGCAGATCGGGCCGGCTGCTGATATTACCGTGCCGGACGGCTATGAACGGTTGACCACCGACACCGTCACACCCGGTTTTATTGATGCCCATTCTGTGGTTGGCCTCGCCGGATGGTATAACGTACTCGCGGATCAAGACCAGGACGAAACCACAGCGCCGAACCAGGCCGAGCTAAGGGCAATTGATGGCTTTAATCCCTCAGAGCCTCTGCTTTCCTATCTTCTGCGACACGGAGTCACGGTCATCCAAGCCGGACCGGGCCGCAGCAATCCGATAGGCGGACAGGCCGGAATCTTCAAAACGCATGGATCAACCGTGGAAACGATGACGCTGCGCTTTCCCTCGGCCATGATTTTTACCCTCGGAGAAGTTCCAAAAAAAACGTATGGGGAACGTAAACAAACGCCTATGACTCGCATGGGTACTTCTGCTCTGATTCGGCAAGCACTGCTTGATGCGCAAAGCTATGCCAAGCAGTGGCAAGATTACACTTCGTCGGTCGATGAAGGTTCTACGGACGACGCGTCGAAAGATAAAGACCATAAAGCGCCCGACCGAGACCTAAAAAAAGAAGCCTTAGCCACAGTCGTCCAGGGTGAACTCCCGGCATTATTTACCGTGCATCGTGAGGACGACATCCTCACCGCACTGCGTATTGCCAAGGAGTTCAATCTCACCCTTCTCCTGGATGCGGCGACAGAGGGGTATCTGATCGTGCCGGAGATCCAGCAGGCCGGTGTTGCGGTGATCGTCCATCCCAGCATGCAGCGAATCAGCAGTCTGGAAACGTCAAATACGTCCTTGGAGAACGCCGCAATTTTGGCTGATGCAGGCATTCGCATTGCCCTGCAGTCGGGCTTTGAAAGTTATGTGCCAAAAACCCGTATTGTTCTTTTCGAGGCTGCGATTGCCATGGTCAACGGGCTAGGCTTCGAGCGTGCCCTACGTGCGATTACACTTGACGCTGCTCAAATTCTCGGCATTGACGCGCGTGTAGGCTCGCTGGAAGCAGGAAAGGACGCGGACCTCGTGCTATTCGATGGTGACCCGTTTGAATATACGTCTCATATTCAAACGGTCATTTTGAATGGACAGGTGGTCTACCAACGCCCGCTTGTTTCGCCATGAGCTTAAATTGAGCGACTCACGCCGCTCCAATACGAATCTCTTTTGACAGATATATCCGGGTAAGAAGTCTGTTACAAACACACGCCGAAACAGTTTATCCGCATTCTCCTCCCAGATTATGGGGTACTGCGCATTTCGGACGGCCAGCGCGGTGCATCGAAGAGAGCGTCGATTTCCCGCTCATTAAAGCGACGGCATAGACGCCACACCGCGCTTCGTATCAGCTCAACGCGTTTCGCTAGCTTCTTGACATACGTCGTCCTATCGCTCATTGCTAACAATACGGGTGCCCGACGAGCCGTGCGTAGGCCACTGTCCTTGTCCAATGCTAAGCGCTGCAGTACCGCCTGGTCCTCTTTTGACAAGTTAAGCCATTTCGCTTGTCGCCCTCTCATTATGTCCTCCCCTTTCCGTCGGCAACGCATCAACAATGAGCTAGGATGCATTACCCACGGTAGTGACCGCGTCTAGACAAGTCACCTTAGTCCAGCAGCACAGGTCTGCCGTTACTTGTTAGACATTTGGAAAGAGCAAAGGGCATGCCATTTTTGCCTGCCCCCCCTCTCCTTTTCCATGTTGAAACACATACCACTTGTTTGAGTGATTTTCCGCATCAACTGTGATGTCGGACTGCCCTCTCAGAGGTCATAACCATGCTTAGGATGGCTCTAAAGCCATGAAAAATGTAATATTTTTATAAGATTTCTTCAAAGATAAAGCGGTAAATGATGCAATAATATTAGGCCAGTCAGAAAGGCCCCGGCCCAGGAATGTTATGAAAGGGAAAGAAATCTCTGACTTAGGTGGATAGCAAACGGAGAAAAAATATCCAGCCTGTTACGTCCGCAGGACCGGGGGCCTTTCGTTCTTCGGAGAAGCCATCCGGAATGGGAAATCAAAAAGTGAAGCAATGTCGGGCGGGGAAACAAGTTGCAAACAAAAGGAGGTGTCAAATAAAATTGACACTGAACTATTGCTCATCAATGTTTCTTGGCTTCTTGCAACCGCTTTTTGGAAGAGAAGACGCGGGACGTGCAGCCCGAGACAGGAGTCTCCTTTCTCGGGCTGTCTTCTTTTGAGTCCTGCGGCTAGACCTTGTGCAACCTGAGAACACTGCCTTCCGCGTCTGCGGCAATATAGATCGTGCCATCTATACTTGTGGCAATGCCGCCGAGAAAATCCATTGGACAGCGACTCAACCCATCCGGTTCGCCGATGGGAAGCTGGCTCGCCAAAACCTGCGGTTTATTCGTCGCCAGCTCTATTGCATGCAGCTCTTGAGTGCCGTGATCGAGTACGAGCAGTCTCTCGTCCTGTAGCGCAAGGCCCTTGGGTTGGAGGAGACCTGCCGCAAGAGATGAAACGGAGCCGTCCCCATGTACTTGGGCAATCCGGCCCTTCCCGGTTTCACTCACATACAGCGTTCCGTCTGGCGTAGCCACCACATCACACGGTTGGGAAAGCCCTAAGGTGATGGGCTCAGACTCTCCTTGCGGGTCAATCCGTAAAAGCGTCCCAGAACCGGCTTCAACGACCACGACCGAGTCAGCCGACTCACGGGTCAGTCCGTATGGTTGGCGCAGCTTACGCGCAAGTGTCGTGAAAGAGCGCGTGTCAGGAAAGTACTGTACAATGTCACCGTTGACGGTTGACAGCAACAATTCTCCAGACGCTCCTGCCCGAATCCCACGAACAAATCCAGGAAAGGTCTTGTCGAGCAGTCCACCATATCGCGTGACTTCACCCGTAGCGGTCAGCGCGGCCACACTCAGACCATCAGCAATATACACACGCCCGTCATCGCCGCAGGTAATATCCCACGGACCAACGAAACCCCGGGGCACGAGAACACGTTCGGTATTACTCCCGTCTGTCGCAACCGCGGCAACTCCGCCGTCGATAAAATGTGAGATGAACAGCCGGCCATCTTCACTACAGGCCAGATTATCTATGCCCGGTCGAACGGTCGCAATCACTGTCTTTGTCCCATTTTGGATGTCAATACGAACAATTTCTCCAGTCCCGGCCTGGGGGACAATGAGTTCCCCCTTACGGTTAAACTTCACGGCGGGTGGGGACTGCAGTCCGTCAGCTACCTTTTCCTTCTCGCCGGTCTCAATATCGACTCGCCAGACTTCGCCAACTGGAACCAAGGGAAAGTATAGATTGCCGTCCGGACCAACGGCGAGGGCATTAGGACTACGAAGGTCCTCCGCAATAAGCCGCGGGGCACGGTCGTCATAGGGGTAGAGTTCGAAAATCCGTCCACCACGCCGGAACTCATCAATAAAGACTCTGTCCTCATGGATGGTAATCCCATTCGCGCCTGGCAGATCATCCGCAACAATTCGCACCTCACCGTTCGGCATCTGGGCACACACCCGGGCACTCATCACCTCGGTGGCATACAGCGTTCCCTGTGTATCAAAAGCGACATCATCGGGTGCAACAATCGGCCCACCCAAGGGTGATATCGTTTCCACGTCTCCTGTCGTGATATCAATCGCCGTTATCTGGCTGCCAAACGCTTGCGCAACATACAGCCGTCCATCCGGCCCAAACTGCATGCCATTGGCTCCGAAGATCCTACTCGGGGGCCTGAGTCGAGACAGTTTCCAACCGGGTGCAGCTTGCGGTTCTGGTACGGTTTTTCCAAGTGTCTGGAGCAGTTCAGTATAGCGATTCGGCTGGCCATTCATTGCAGGGTCCTCCTTATGTCGGCTGTGAATTTCTCAGGCAGCAATATGAGAACATGAGAGGGTACAGTGCGGAACTTCCTTTTGATCCTGGAGTAGATAGACACACAGGCTTCTCTCCGCTCCAGATGCTAATCCAGCCTCGCGAGATGGTCCTCAACGAAGTCCATCCGGTCTTTGCCCCAATACAGCTCGTCTTCGATGATGATCGATGGGGCGCCAAACACGCCCCGTTCGCGAGCGAGATTTGTTGAATCGATAAGCGCCTGACGGATCTTCTCGCTGTCGCTCACGGCTACGAATTCGCTGGGGTCGACGCCCAGTGCTGCCGCGATTCGGCTCAACTCCTCATATTCGCCAATAGTGCAGACGTCATGCTCCCAATACGCCGAGAAGATCGCCTCGATATACTTTAGCTCGAGGTTCCACTTTCTCATGGCCAGCGCGCCTCTGAGGGCGCGGGCTGTTTTGATTGGGAAATTGGTTGGGATATGAAATGGAAGATCGTACTTCTTTGCCCATCGCATCAGATCATCAAATCGATTCTTGAGTTTGTCTCGCGGCTCCTCCATCAATACATAGTTGTTCGATTTGAACACGTGACCCAGGTTGAAGGGATGCCATCGAATCTCAGCGCCGTGGCGAGCAGTAATAGGGTGGATCAACTTGATGGCGAAATAGGTGTTAGTACTCCCGAGGTCCCAGTACAAGTCTACGATCTTGTTTGGCATTTCGATGGTTCGTCCTTTGTTTTGAATCTGAAAGGTATCGTCAGGTAGCCTGTTTCTTCTTTCCTCTCGTGCTATGCTAGCGTCCGCTAAAGGTCACGCGTATGAGCGTAGTAGTTGCCGGGATGTTTTCTGACTACTTGTGACCGTAGGCCCAAGCTATTTATGAACAAAACAAGCACTTTCAAAACGTATTATTTTTTGCTGGGTTTCCTTTTTCTTTCCTATGCCTGCTCGTGGGGTCCGTTCGCGAAGAAAAAGGTCGAATGCTGCGAAAATGAGGCCGCGTGTTGCTACGGAGACATCTGCTGCCTGCCGCGCTATGCCAGAGCGGCGGGGCAGGAGCCCAAGTCTTTCACACCCTCAGTGCCCGTCTATGGCAGTGCGCGTGACTTTGAACCCGCACCAGGTGAGACAATCACTACGCCAGGCATACTCTCCGAGTATAATCCGTTCCCCGGCTTTTTTGGCGGGGACGAGGACGAGGCCAAGCCTGCCCGGAGCGAAGAAGATCAAGGCTTTCTCAGCAGTCTGTGGCCGTTTTAATCGCGTGCCCGGAAAAAACCAGCGAGCTCAGGCTAGGCTCTTTTCCCCAACCAGGACCAGTACCCCGGAATACTGGTGCACCCATGCCTGGTGTTGAATGGGTGCGATCTCACAACCGGTAAAAAAACCGATAATCGGCACAGATTCCAGATATTGACTCAGATATGAGGTATCGATATCGGGGATGCCGTACAGACCACTCCCCCGACCCACACAGTTGAAATACAGGCCAAATGCTGGACTGCTGGCGTGCCAGTTTTGGGCCTGTTCTTCCAGGGCGCGTTTGAGATCTGTCCGTGCGCCATTGCCGTCACGGAGGGTGAAGATCAACTTCTGACCCTCGACGATCTCAGCAGCCACCGCAACAATGCCACGTTCCGGATTAAAACCCGTAATGTTGCGAACGATATATTCGCCCGGCGCAATATGCTGGCGTTCAGCATCAACCGGCAAACCGACATAGATATACGCGGCGGCACGCTGCAAATCCTCCCGCAACGGCGCGCTGACCAGATTAGAGAAGACTTCAAAAGCCGGCTTTCCGTCCAGCTCCAAAAGAATATTTCCATGCGCCTTGGTGACGGTATAGATGGGGCTTATGGGTTGGCACGCCTGGGTGACACTAATCGTGTGGGTAAAATGGCCGGTGAGCAGCGCGCCGCTCACCGCGTCATTGCCGACCGTCTCCCCACATAACTGGAAGGTCTCACCCATGCTGCCATCTTCGGACGCTCCCCCGCCCACAAACGGGACATCCGGTAAGCCTTCCTGTACTATTTCTTGAACTATGCCCTGGAAGAAGGCGTTTGAGTCAAAATGATAGGTATCCGGAAAGACCACGGCCAGATTCTCTTGGCCCAGGTGCGGCTTCATGCTGGAGACGATCTCTTGGCCGACTGCATGCGAACGGCCTTGAAGCTGGGGCGCAAAGAAACGTTGAGCCGACAGCGTATCCGAGCGCACGGTCAAAACAGCCACACCAGGAGAGCGCTCGACTTCGCCGTCTGACGTGAGTACGCCGCCGGCACTACAGCCGACAACGTGATCTGCTTGCGTAATCTCCCGCACCGTTCGCAGCAGACGGCCATAGACTGCGCTATGGTGCGAGGTCGCAAAGACCACGACAAAGTCGGCCGTATCGCTCCCCGCTCGGGTGAGGGCAGTGTGTACGGCTTCACGCGTGGCCAGTTCCGTGTCCTGCTGTTTCGATAGACCCACTCCAGCAGCTAGCATACGTGCTCCTTACAGCCGGTGAATCAGATCTATTCCGGCTTTTTGAGGCCCAGGCGTTCGTAGTATTTTTCCGGGACTTTGTCCGGGTCTTTATAAATAATAAAGGAGCAGTGTTCTTTTCCAAGCACGGCGGCCGGTTCGACCACCACAAACGGCTTACCATTCTTTTCAATATCCACCAGCTCCATGGAAGGTTCATGCGCGCAGTAGACTGGGAAATTTTCCCGGTTATAAGTCATACGCTGCGGTTTCTCCACGGTATGAAACGCGTCCGGACCTTTATACTTCCCTTCCAGGACGAGCCGTCCGCCACTGCCGCACGGACGCATTTGAATCACGACCTTTTCGTCATCTTCTTCAATATTCATGGGCTGTAGATGACCGTGCAACCCAGCAATGAACATCTTGATCTTCTTGGGCAGGGCTTCAGGCTCTGAGGGCATCTTCTCCAGACTGGGCAGCCACCACGCTTTCACCCCTTCGGTCATAATCTCTTCAAGCACCTCATCACCAAAACGCTTGCCAACCTCGCTCAGAGTGGCAGTCGTCCAATTGCGGTACAGGTCGTGCATGCTGAGAAATTCGTTATACATTCGGTTGGCAATCTTTTTCGCCTTCTCCGCGTCACCGGCTTCTATGGCTTCGGTCAATCGATCAACCGTGCGTTTTTCCATTTCGCGAATTTCATCTTCAGAAAAAAAGCGTTCATTCATAACAGCCCTCCTTATTCTTGTGGTTCTTGCTTGGGATATACCAACTGCCTACTACATTGCAAAGCCATAGAGTCCTGGGTAACTTACATCCCGCCCATGCATCCTACCGGGACAAAAGGAGATTAACCCACTGTGGACCGCAGAAAGGGAGAGCTTCCGCACTTTTTTCGGACCGCCGACGTCAAACTCTCCCCGATTAAAGAAATCGAGTTGGCAGCCAGTCGGATTCCCGGTGTCGTTTCTCTGGCCCAAGGCATTCCGAGCTTTGATACACCTGAACCAATCAAGGCTTTTGTGCAACAAAAAATTGCAGAAGGTGCGTGTGCCAAATATTCTCTCACTCCGGGCCTACCGCAACTGCGTGAATGCGTTGCAGAGTCACTCCTGCAGGAAGGGATGCACTACGACCCGGACCAGGAAATTATTATCTCCTGCGGGTCTATCGAAGCCATCGCCGCAACGCTGCTCACCTTGACACAACCGGGTGATGAAGTGATTCTTCCGTCTCCGAGTTATGCATCCTATCAAGAGGTCGTCCGCATAGCAGGCTGCACCCCGCGGTTCGCCCCTTTGCTGGAAGAACGTAATTTTGCGTTTGACGAGGAAGCGTTTGAACGGTGTCTGTCCACGCGCACCCGAGCCATCTTGTACTGTAATCCGAACAATCCCACCGGCACCGTATTCACGCAGGCAGAAACACGCTCGCTCGTTTCACTAGCCGAACGGCACGACCTCTTCCTCATTATTGATGAGGCGTACAAAGATTTTGTTTTTACCAAAGAGGCGTATTTTAGTCCGGCCCAGATCGCAGACGTGCGGGACCGTGTTGTCCGTATCTTCACCTTCTCGAAAGCGTACGGCATGACCGGCTGGCGCGTAGGCTATCTGCATTCTGCGGCACGAAATGTCCAAGAAATTCTTAAAGTGCACGACGCGTTGGTGACGTGCGCGCCCGTTGTCTCGCAGTATGCCGCGCTGGCTGCCCTAGAAGATGGTCACAAGCACCTTATGGAATTTCGACAGGCATTTAAGGCCCGCCGAGATCAGGCCCTGACCCATCTCGACCGGCTGTCCCACGTGTTTGACTACCAGAAGCCGGAAGGCGCGTATTTCGTTTTCCCACGTATCAAAGACACTGTGACCGGCGCGCGGAATTCACACGCCCTCGCGCGTGATATTCTCGAGAAAGCGAAAGTTGCCCTCGTTCCCGGTATTGCGTTTGGTCCAAGCGGAGAGGCCCATTTACGCTTCAATTTTGGCCGCGAAGCAGCTGATATTGAAACCGCTTTTGCACGCCTGGCGGACTATTTTCGTCCCGCAGCTACTACACGACCTCGCTCGGATCGAATTCACGCAGCCCACACTGCTGCGCAAAGATCACGTCAAGACAAGCAATCTCCAGCCCCTCTTCTCTCCTCCCGTCCCTTTGCGCGGCACCGGTTGCGACGATTCGCTATTTTTGCTCTACAAGCGCTGGCCCGCGTCTTTGTGTGGCGTAAAAAGCCCCGCGTGATTGCGATTGCCGGCAGCCATGGGAAGACTGTGGTGAAGCGGATAGTAGCCGAGTTGCTAGCCATGCGTTACCACGTGCAAACCAACCCACGCTCTTATAATACCGAGATTGGCTTGCCCCTCGCCGTGCTGAACATAGAATTAGGAACACTGCGGTGGAAGAGCCTGATCCGGGCCTTTTGCGAGGCCGTGTGGACTGCATTCTTGAGTAAAGATGCAGTCGAGGTACTCGTGCTCGAATTTGGTACGCGGAGTCGGGGAGATATGCGCCAGCTCTTGCGGACCGTCGTGCCGGATATTGCTATTCTGACCACTCTGACGCCCAGTTATAGTACCGACGTTGACTTGCTGCGGACGCTCCAGGACGAGATGCAGGTCCTGTGTCAGACTGTGGGCTCTCGGTGCCATTTTCTTGTTGATGGCGATGACCCGCTCCTGCATGAGGTCATAGCGTCTTTACTCATTGCTCCCATTCTTCTCCAACACTCGGCTTGGACGGAAAACGGGAGCGGCATCCAGCTCCAGAGCCACACCCGGCAGTATGCCGTTACCCGTGAGGTGATTGGTGCGAGTGAACGGCTGTCCGTTCAAGCGGCTGTTGCGCTGGCCGAGCATTGGACGCCCCTCTCCGTCGAGGCGATCCAGCGATTTCTCACGGAAAACGAGGGTGTCAGATGATGCGAACGATTTTCCCACTTGCAATAGAGAGCCAACTCGTATTATGCTTTTGAATATATGGATGACCCCCCATCTGATGGTCGATGGCCTCAATCTCCGTCGTGGTGCACCCTGAGTAATCGGGAGGTGTGAAGCGCGCGCATGGAGAGTCCGACCCTCGGCCTACTAATCGCATTCTTGTTGGTTCTGGCCAACGCATTTTTTGTCGCAGCAGAGTTCGCGATCGTTAAAGTCCGCGCCTCTCAAATCGAACTGCTCGTTCAAACTGGCAGTCGAACGGCCAAGATGGGGAAGCATGTCATTTCCCACCTGGATGCCTACCTGTCCGCGACCCAGCTCGGGATTACTTTGGCCTCGCTTGGGTTGGGATGGATCGGGGAGCCGGTTGTGGCCAAACTTATCATCGGGACAATGCACTTGGCTGGGTTTTCTGCTGACCCCGAGCTGGCACACCAGATTGCACTCCCCATTGCCTTTCTATTTTTAACATTTCTGCATATTGTCTTTGGCGAACTCGCACCAAAATCGTTGGCGATTCAACATCCCCAGTCTACAACGTTGGCCATTGCCTTTCCGCTCTGGTTTTTTTACCTCATTTTTTCTCCAATCATTCGTGTCCTGAATTGGACGGCCAACCGGGTGCTGCGTCTTTTGGGGGTTGAGTCGGCAGGCGAGTCTGCGCACTACCACTCAGGAGAAGAGCTCCGATTTCTTCTCGAACAGGGCCGCGAAGGCGGTACCATAGAGGAGGAGGAGCACGAACTCATCGAGAATGTCTTTGAATTTGGTGAGACGCTGATTCGGGAAATAATGGTTCCACGAACAAATATCGCAGCCATAGACGTGACCGCGCCGTCTAGTGAGCTGGTGAAGCTCTTGGTCGAAGGCGGGTATAGCCGCGTACCAGTGTATCAGGACTCACTCGACACCATCCTCGGAATCGTACACGCCAAGGATCTGCTTACCCTGATGGAACATCGTGACCTGATTATCCTGCGCGACCTTCTACGATCGGTGTATTATGTGCCAGAAACGAAACCCATCGATGACTTGCTACGTGAGTTCCAGCACCGTAAGGTCCATATTGCGATTGTTGTTGATGAATTTGGCAGTACAGCCGGCCTGGTCACGATGGAAGACATCTTGGAGGAGCTTGTCGGCGAAATCCAGGATGAATACGATGCAGAGTCGGACGATATTCATCAAGTGGACGAGCATACGTATGTTGTGAATGCCTCATTGTCGGTCGCAGATGTCAATGATCGCGTTGCTGAATTCGAGCTTCCCGAGGGCAGTGATTACACCAGCGTCAGCGGACTCATCAATAAATGGCTCGGCCGCATTCCGGAAGTCAATGAGACCTTTGAATACGATTCCGTTCGAATGACGGTCCTCGAAACCGACAACCATCATGTTGCCCAAGTAAAAATCGAAAAACTTGCTGACGTGAACCCTCCACCGACCCCAGCCATTCCAGAAGAGCAGTCATGACCGTCTCGCTGACACTATATTCTCGGCCGGGCTGCTGCTTGTGTGAAGACATGAAAGCCGTTCTGACTGAAGTCGAGCTTGACCCGCCTTTTGATCTTGAAGAAATCGACATCTCAACACAACCAGAACTAGAAGAACGATTTGGTCAAGAAATCCCGGTTCTTTTTGTGAATGGCCGTAAAGCGTTTAAATATCGGGTGACATCCCGGGAACTGCTCCGGCGCCTGCGCCGCGAGCGTCTGAATCACGTCGGAACAGAGTTTGAGCCTCATTCATGACGCAGCATATTGTCGTCTTCGTCACCGCCGGCTCCGAGGCCGAAATCGAAGCCATTGCCAAAGGTCTCGTCTCAGAGCACCTGGCTACATGCGTAAACATCATAAGTTCGATCCGTTCGTTTTACCGCTGGCAAGGTCGTATTGCCGATGATCGGGAATGGCTGCTGATGATCAAGACACAGGCCGCAGCATTCAATGCGTTAGCCACACGCGTCCAGCCGCTGCATTCCTACGAGGTGCCAGAGGTTATCGCCCTCCCGATTCTGGCCGGGGCACCGGATTATCTGGACTGGATTCAGCAAGAGACCCGGGGAGAGGACTGACTGAATTTTTCCGTCGCTTTACCATTCAGCCCACCGATCGTCTTCTTCAACTACAATCGCGTATATTCCAGTCTGGCCAAGAGCCCGGGCTTGCTGCTCCGCTTGTCGCCGTTCTGTAAATGGGCCTAAGCGCACTTGGTAGTAACGAAAACGACTTGTTAAAAAAGGACTAATATAGACCAGTCTGAAGCGTCTGTTGAGATGCTGTTTAAATTTTACTGCTTTGGCCGCATCGGTATACGACCCGACTTGGACCGCGTACAACACCGAGAGCACTCGTGTCGGGGCGGAAATGACCTCCAGCCGTACGGTTACGACCCCTGGCCCGTAGACGCCAATACTTTTTGCCGCAACAAAGGACAAGTCAATAATACGCCCCTCGACAAATGGACCGCGGTCATTAATCCGCACCTCAACGGCCTGTCCTGTTCGTAGATTCGTTACCATGGTCCGAGTGCCGAGTGGCAAACTCCGGTGGGCGGCCGTCATGTCGTATTGGTTATAGATTTCCCCATTTGCCGTCAGCTTGCCATGAAACCCCGGGCCGTACCATGAAGCCATTCCAGTTTGGACGAAGCGTGAAGCGTGTATAACGGGAGTTCTGCCAGGCTGCAGATTGAGATTGTCGATATTGCTCAAATGAGTGAGATCACTTTCGGACTGCAATGGATTCACCCCAGGAGGATTGACAGGCGGAGCAGACATCGTCCGAGAAGCGGTCGCTGGCCGTGTAGCATGGCCACATCCCGCCAGGACGAAGATCAGGCTGCACAGGCCCCCCACCCACGTTCCTACCTGCATAGGCAAAGATTATACGGAAAGGCGCTACCCGCAGCAATCTCTTCTCTGCTGCCGGCACTCATACGTCTTTTTCTTCTCAGTCTGCTCATCTGTCCTAGACTTTCTGCCGCCCGCCTAAACGTATTCGGCCTTGCTTGTCCTCATCTCTCTTCCCGTATACGATACGTAGCCATGGCGGGCTTCAACACGCCTTTTCGCCAACTCAAAAAGACCCTTAAGCCGTGCAAGGAGGTAATCCCTCCCGCCAAATCGGCTGTGTCCAAGATTGCACCAACCCAGAAGGAGAGGGCTGAGAACGGCGAGGATCTTTTTCAACGCGAGATGCGAGACGTTACCCCTCTCAAACAAGACGCTCGAGTGAGTAACCCCCCGCCTGCCGTGGTACGCCGCGCTCCTGGCGAAAATGAGAGCGAGGCCGTTACGGAGCTATACGATCTAGTCGCCGGGCGAAGCGACTTCGACATCACCGACACAGATGAATACGTTGAAGGTTGTATAGCAGGCACCGACACCCGCCTAGTCCGCAAATTGAGACAGGGAGAGTTTGCACGCCAGGCGGCATTAGACTTGCACGGCATGAAAACAGACGAGGCTTACCCTGAAATTGAGCAGTTCCTGGCCCGCGCTGCTCGTGCCGGTATACGCTGCGTACTCGTTGTACACGGCCGCGGCAAAAACTCTCCCGGCCACTTTCCTATTCTTAAAGATAGACTCAAACAATGGCTCACGCGCGGTAGGTTGGCTAAAATGGTGCTCGCATTCTCATCCGCGCGCCCCCACGATGGGGGCCTTGGTGCGATGTATATTCTCCTACGACGCAAACGGGGCCAGAAGAAACCGATCCTGATTCTAGAGGGGGCTAAACGTGAGTGAGAAAAGCCGTTCGGGACCTAGCCCTTCATCCGCTTCCGACGCTTCCCCTTCCTCTCAACTTGCCTATGTCGGATCGGACGGTCAGATCTTTGTCCGCCATTTCCCGTCAGGGCAGAGTCGTCAACTCACCTGGAGTTGGAATGACCCCGCTCCCTCAAATGCTGACCCTCACCAATTCACCTACGCATGGCCGACCTGGTCCCCAGATGGGAGGCAACTGGCCTGCTTTTCTGTACGT
>CAZXFE010000015.1:0-27435 GCA_964639795.1 uncultured Enterobacteriaceae bacterium
GCACTTAGCCAAAGTCCCCAGCACCCCGGATGACCCGGCAAGCGGGTTCCTAACTGGAATCCAACAGATCATGCAACAGGGCTCCATTGCCGCCTCAGATATCGGAGCGGTTTTTCATGGAACCACAGTTGCTACCAATGCAATTCTGGAGCGCAAATACTCGGAGCTGGGGCTCATCATCACACAGGGATATCGAGAAGCGTTGGAATGTGCCCGCCAAACCGTGCCCGGAGAATTTGGGGACATCACCTGGTGGATTAAACCCCCACGCGTTGTTCCGCTTGAGCGCATACGTGAGATCAGCGCCCGGATGGATGTTCAGGGCAATAGTGTCCAACCCGTGGACACAAACCAGGTTGCCGCCCTTGCTCAAGGGTTTAAGGCGAAAGGCATCCGAGCTGTAGCAGTCTCCCTCCTGCATTCATATCGCAACCCCGCCCATGAGGAGGAAGTCCGTGAGATTATTCAGGATATCTATCCTGACTGTTTTATTTCAATCTCGTCGGATATTTTGCGTGAATACCGCGAGTACGAACGCACCAATACTACCTGTTTAAACACAGCCCTTATGCCACTCCTGTCAGCGTATCACAGCCACATCGAACACGATCTGCATGAGCGACAGATTAGCGCGCCGTTTTACATCATGCGCTCGAGTGGCGGGCTGGCGCAGGCAAAAGAGATCTCGCGCTTACCAATTGCGGCCGCGCTTTCCGGCCCAGCAGCAGGTGTGATTGCGGCCACCCATTTCGGGATGCTGAGCGGAAATCAAGATATAATCACATTTGATATGGGCGGTACCTCGGCTGATATCTGCCTTGTCGAAGACGGCAAGCCGCGCATGCTGACCGAGGGCAAAGTCGATATCTATGACATAAAAACGCCTATGATCGACCTCCACACTGTTGGCGCTGGTGGGGGCTCGATTGCCTGGCTAGCAGGAGGACGGAGCCTGAAAGTTGGACCTGATAGTGCGGGCGCCAATCCGGGGCCGGCGTGTTATGGCCGTGGCGGTACCCTGCCCACAGTCACCGATGCCAACCTCGTTCTCGGCCGGATTACCCCGACTATCGCAGGCGGTTCGATTACGCTGAAACCGACAGCGGCAACCCAAGTCATTGAGAAACTCACCGCCGGTCTCAAGCTCGATGTCACCGCAACAGCAGAGGGGATTCTGCGTATCGCGATCGAAAATATAGCGGCAGGTATTCGAACGGTCTCGGTCAAACGCGGGCGTGACCCACGCAGCTATGCCCTGGTTGCCTTTGGTGGTGCCGGGCCACTCCATGCCTGCTACCTCGCCGATTGGCTCGGCATGCAGCGGGTGATTATCCCGCCCAATCCTGGTGTGACTTCCGCCTACGGACTCCTTCTCACAGATGTACGAGTTGACCTTGTGCATACAGATGTCCAACGGGAAGATCGCCTAGATATCGGCCGCATTGAAAAAGAAGTGTTAGATCTTGAGCGCCGTGTCACCGCGCGCGTAGAAGAAGAGGGCATACTGACGCAAGGAACAGAACTGCACCATTTTGTCGATATGCGGTATGCAGGCCAAGCGTATGAAATTCGGATTCCGCTCCCGCGTGGAGCCGAAACAGACCCGGTACAAGCGCACATCCAGCAGGCAATCACCACATTTCACCACAGTCATAATGACCTCTACGGCTATTCCTATGCAGGCAAGGAACTGGTCGAGCTCGTCAATGTTGGCGTTACAGGGTTAGGACTGCTGAAACGTCCGCATGTGCCTGAAGCCCCAACAACCAGCACGAATCCGGAACATGCTTTGACCGGCCAGACACAAGTATACTTTTCCCACAATAAGAGTCGCGTTCATTGCCCAGTGTATGATCGGGCGGCGCTGCAAGCCGGCAACAAGATAGCCGGCCCGGCCATCCTCCAACAGTACGACTCAACCACCGTTATAGAGCACGGTTGGAGTAGCAATGTCGACCAGTGGGGAACCTTGCTCCTCAATAAAACCTAATCTTGAAAAACTAATCAACTGATATTGAAAAGCGAATCCGGCAGTCTTTTTACAGTCTTTGCAGTAGTCGTCTGAACAGGCGGAGGCAGTATGGTCGACAGGAAACAGTTTTCGCAAACCTATTACGACAAAGCTAACGAAGAAGAGGCATTTAGGGACTATGCCCCGTTCAGGTACGGGAAAGTCGAGCAAGACCCTACCGTCACAGCGCGTGTCGAGGCGTTGCGCAAAGACCTCGACCCCATCCTAGTAGACATTGTGGATGGTGGAATCGAAGCCGCCATTATCGAGGCAGAAGCCGCAGTCGAACGCACCGCCCGTTCCACCATTATCCGGGAACAACATGACTACCGGGCATCGC
The DNA here is from genome assembly GCA_964639795.1 of uncultured Enterobacteriaceae bacterium. Classification (GTDB taxonomy): domain Bacteria; phylum Desulfobacterota; class Binatia; order Bin18; family Bin18; genus Bin18. The sequence continues at coordinate 2,352 of CAZXFE010000015.1, forward strand.
TCAATACACTGGACTGTTTGTCAGTTTCTCGAGTTTCCTGGGCGGCTACGGCTGATCCAATTCGGATGAAGTTTCCGGCTGAGAAGATCTTGGAAGGTGACGTTTTTATCTACAACGACGTGTACGAGTCAGCCGGCACGATTGGGCATCTGCCCGACTATTGTGTGGTGACTCCTATCTTCTGGGCGGAGCGGTTGACTGGCTTCGCCCAGATCTTCGGTCATGTCAACGATGTCGGTGGCCGGGTGGCGGGCTCGTGGCCGAGCACCTCAACCAGCATCTTTGAGGAAGGCACAATTTGTCCTCCGGTCAAACTGTATGAAAAAGGCAAGCTTAACGAGGGTCTGTACGATGTACTTCTCAGGAACAGCCGTTTTCCTGAAGACCTACGGGGTGACATTGACGCCTTTGTTGGTGCCAATGAAGTGATTCGACGCCGGGTCACTGAATTATGTGAGCGCTTCGGCGGTGATCGGGTTGAGGCGGCATTTTATGAGATTCTCGACCGATGCGCCGAAGTGGTCCGCGAGAAGGGTCTCGCCCTCTTCCCTGAGGGGGAATTTGTTGGTGAGGATTTTATTGAGAACGACGGCCTGACCTTAGACAAGCCAGTCAAGCTCCAGATCACCATGCGCAAGTATCCAGACAAAATGATTCTAGATTTCGATGGGACCAGTCCCCAAGCCAAGGGTCCAATCAATTGGCCGGTCGATGGGCGGCATTATTCAAAATGGCTGGGCGCGTTCTTTAAAGCCCAAATCCCTGGGATCATTATTAACGAGGGTGTCACCCAAGTCTTTCGTTGTCGTATTCCACCACGAACGATTTTGAGCCCGGAGTTCCCTGCTCCGGTTGTGAGTCGTATGACCTGCATGTTGCGTATGATTAGTGCGTACACCGTTGCGCTGGCCAAAGCTTTTAACGGCGAGGTTGTCGCAGACATGCAGAATATCCAAATTTATGGCCTGTCTGGTCAGGATTTCGACGACAATCTCTTTCTGATGCGCGAGATTTTTGGAGCGGGCTCCGGGGCCCGTCCGTATGCCGACGGCACGGATGCCGTTGACCTTGTCCCCTATTCAAAAAATCTACCTGCCGAATTCATCGAACAGCGCTTTCCAGTCGAAGTGCTGCGGGTCGGTTTAGCTGCCGATTCTGGAGGAGCCGGCAAATTTCGTGGCGGGCTGGGTTACGAAAAAGAAATTCGAACACTGGTCGACGGCTACTACTTAACCGTCACCGAACGGACAGCCTTTGCTTGCACGGGTATTAAGGGCGGTAAATGGGGTACCCCCAGCTCGTCTATCAAAAATCCCGACAAGCCTGAGGAAGAACACGTCTATTTCAGCCGTGACGCCATCCCGGTCAAAGCCGGCGACATCGTTCGGCTGACCACCCCAGGCGGTGGCGGTTGGGGCGATCCTTTGGAACGCGAAATCGAAGCCGTCAGAATGGACGTCGTACGTAGGCTGGTTTCTTTTGAAAGTGCGCAACGGGATTATGGTGTGATCATGGACCCTGTCTCGCAAGAAGTAGAACAGTCGGGCACGGAAAAACTACGCAAACGTATTGCCGAAGAACGCGGGCCGGTCAAACTTATCGACCGTGGGCCGTATGCCGAGACTTTAATCAAGAAGGGATTGCTTGAAGTATCTAACCCAGAGCTTGAGTGTCTAAACTGTGCGGATGACGAGGTTCTCGATAAGTATTGGAAGGATTTGTACAAATACACGCCGAGGCCGATGGAAGAATAGTTGAAGAGGTGGGTCCAAAGACATTTTTGGACCCACCCTATAGAGCTATGCGGCTTGTTTGGCCTCGCTGGTGCCCCAACGGCGGCGGAGTTCAGGTATGACTTCTTTGGCATACAACGTCATACTGCTCGCGGCGTCTTCATAAGACATGCCAGAAAAGCTGAACGTCATACACGGCTGAATGTCTCCGACAATCGCACGACGTTCCTCATATTTATCGAGAATCTGTTTGGGCGTACCCCAGATATTGCTTTCCACGAAGCCCTTAACCATCGCGTCATTGCCTACGACCTTCACCGCTTCCCCAGCACCACTGTAGTGCGAATAGCTTTTCGAGTTCGTCAGGTGATCGCCGAAGATTTCATAATGTTCGGCAAAGCTGCTGAAATACTTGCCTACATAGTCATGAGCCAATTCATAGGCACGATCTTCGCTAGCATCGCAAAAGCCCAGATCTACGGTCATAGTGGGAGGGGCAACTCTGCCGTGGTGTTTCAAAAACAGAGAGCGATAGTTCTCAATATCTGGCATAACTTCAGGCCACGGCTTGTAGGCGAAGAGGGCCTGCACTGAGCCAGTTTCCGCACACACCGGAACGGTATCCGGCGACATCGCAACCATAAATTTTCGGCCATCAAACGATTTGAACGGCCCAGGTCGTATCGCCGTTTTGGGCTGCTTATAATACGTACCGTTGCCTTCCATATAACCCTGCTCGACGGCGTTACTCACTAACACAGCCGATTCATCAAAACGTTCGCGCGACTCTTCCAAGTCTTGCCGGAAGCCAAGGTATTCCCGCTTCGCCAGTCCTCTGGCCATGCCAAGCACCGCACGTCCCTCGGAGAGATGGTCTAAGAGCAGGGCCTTTTCAGCAACGCGAATCGGATCGTTCCACGGTAGAATGACTCCCATAGTCCCCAGTTTGATGTGATCGGTAATCCCAGCCATATAACTCAAGAACTGAAAATTATCCGGCGACATCGAATAACTATTAAAGTGGTGCTCCACACAAAAGAGGATATCGAACCCTAGCGGCTCGGCGAGCTTATTGAGGGCAATTTCTTTCTTGTAGAACTCTTCGTCATTCATCTGACCCTGATAATTATTCCAAAATGTGAGATAGCTAATATTCATGCTTTGCCTCCCGTGCGTATTTCGCTTGGCGTCTGCATAACCGTCCCTCCTATTGTGTACGAAACGTTCTTATACGTTGGAATCTGTTCACACACCACCCCCGCGAAGCATGCATTCAATCTTGGAAGAGAAGCTTAAAGACGCATACCCACTTCTTCAAGTCTGACTTCCGTCGCGCCGCCGCCGATCGATTGAACGCGTGCGTGGCGTGCTATGCGTTCGATCGCGCTCTCGCGGATGCCACCGAAACCGCCGTAAAACTGCCGGCAGTCGTAGAGCACCCGGTCAACCCGCTCACCGAAATGAGCCAGGACCATTGACTCCACCGTGCCCACATTGTCGTAGGCAATTGCCTCGGCAAGCGTCACCGCGCCATGAAGCAAGCACTCACGAACCGTGGCGCTCTAGTTCGAGGCTGGAACCTCCTCAATGAGCTTCTGTTAATTGCACTGAATCGAGCAGTCCCGCTCGACGAGGTGGACGACCTGACCGTGCTTGTCGGCCAGGATCTGCAATTCCACGTACGTGGACTCGTCAATGAATTTCTCCCGCAGAACGGTGGGATCGCCGAACGCTGAGGCCTCTTCCTGTCGCGCCAGTTTCAAGGCGTCGTTCAGGCCCTCGAGGTCATCCACACAGGGCGTACCTGAGACGATTCCGATCCCGGTCACGATGCCAGCACCCGGAACGTCGTTGCCATATAGGCCCCATGCTGCCAGCGGGGACAATTCAAGAAAGGAAGTCCTGGGTCAACCAGATGAGAAGATCCACCCTATCTCGCACTAGGATCTTTCCTCGTTGATGATGACGAGTCCGTGTTCTTAAGTGTACGCCTAGGATGGAATGGCCGATGCACTCGCGCAGCGTTTTCAGCGATCGATCCCAGTGCTCGCGATCCACAGCACAAGATTCCGCGTGCATGTCCAATACGGCTCTCAATTCCGCTCATGGCAAAGCCTCCATTCTGGAGTAGTCCATACAGCATGACGCACGACGAACTTAAGCAAGTCGCCAACAATTCACGGGAAATCCTATTTCCGTAGACCAAGCGATCTAGCCACCGATTAATACCGTGGGCATGAATTCGGTCTTATACAGGTTTCAGCTTGTCGCTGGGCGTTCCATATACGCGCCCAAGCGTTGGCCTTCTTCACCCGCGACCTTGTCTTCCAATAGACTAATCCGATCCCCCTCAAAGACTGCTCGCTCCTCGCCTTCCAGAACGACACTCAGACGCACCATCCACTGTATAAATTGAAGTCCAGCGCCTCCACACTGCGCCATCCTTTTCCATTGGTCCTTCCATGCGCTCTGTTCGACACGAACTAAAGCGACGGTCAAAGCCATTCAACGCATCTCGGATGTTTTTTAAGATTAAAGCCCGACTTTCGTGACGTCCGCCGAACGGAGGGGCCGCAATAAATTCAACCGCCGCATCTTCAGTAAAATGCGGCTCTCGCACGGACCAGTCATCGCTGGCATAGGTTTGCGCAAAGGCTTCAGCTTAAGCTCCAAATCGTTCGATGCTACTCATTGTTCTTCCTCCTGTTACTCAAAAACTTTATGTTCCAACCACCGTCCACGTACTACTCACCGTCGCAACCACTTCGTCTTTCTCATTTATTATTGTGGCTTCCACGAACGCAACCCGTTGGCCTTTGCGGAGGACTTTGGCCTGTCCTTTCACTCTGCCCTTTTTTACCGGCTTGAGGAAGCTGATTTTGAGTTCAGCCGTGGTGGCAAACTCTCCTTCTTCCATCACCGACCCGATAGCACTACTCAGCAGCTCATCGGCAAAGACGCTCAGATAACCGCCGGCCACATAACCAAACGGATTTAATACTCGTTCGTTCGTAGCAGCCCACTCCCATTCAGATGTCCCTGGACCAAACTGCACCGGCTTGAGGCCAATCTCTCGGTGGGCATCCCTGACATACTCTTCGGGCCGATTCTCACGCAACGCGACATTCAGTTTTTCTACCGGCGAAAGCATAGCTCCTCGTACCATTTTTCAGCACTATTCTCAAAAGGGGGACCGCTTTCTAAAAGGGTAGCCCGATTCTGGGATTTCCGGCAGTATGAACACACTGGAAGCTTATACGGATAGTCAGATGCTCAAAGACATACTCACTGCCCGGCTCGTCGAGGTCAAAGAAAGTGGCCTGTATCGCCACTTGCGTGCCGTCGAGAGTTCACAGGACGCGGCCGTTATCCTTGAAGGGCAAGAGGTTCTCCTCTTTTCTTCCAATAATTATCTAGGCTTAGCCAATCATCCAGCGCTCAAGCAGGCGGCCCAAGAGGCTATTGAAAAGTATGGCTGTGGCAGTGGTGCTTCCCGATTGATTTCCGGCTCCATGGTCGTCCATCATGAGCTGGAACAACGCTTGGCTAACCTAAAAAAAACCGAGGCGGCTCTCGTTTTCCCCACAGGCTATCATGCCAATATTGGCGTGTTGTCAGCCTTGATAGGGCCAGACGATACCATCTTCAGCGACAGCCTCAATCATGCCAGCATCATTGACGGCTGCCGCCTGTCACGGGCTGACACCCAAATTTACCGTCACGCTGATACAGACCATCTCGGGGAACTACTGAAAGCCTGTCCGCAGTCAGGCCAACGCTTGATTGTAACAGATACCGTCTTCAGCATGGACGGCGACCTGGCGCCGCTGGCGGAGATTATTCCCCTGGCTCAACAGCATGACGCCTGGGTGATGGTGGATGAAGCCCATGCAACCGGGGTCTTTGGACCGCACGGCGGTGGCCTTGTTGAAGAACTCGGCCTGACCGCGCAGGTCGATATCCAAATGGGAACGTTGGGTAAGGCCTTGGGCTGTGTGGGTGCTTTTGTAGCCGGCAGTCATGAGCTGATTGACTGGCTGGTAAATCGGGCGCGGAGTTTCATTTACACTACCGGCATTCCGCCGGCAGTCGCAGCTTCTGTCCTCGCCGCACTCGATATCCTTGAGCGTGAGCCGGAACGACGCCAGCGGTTGTGGGACAACACAAAGTTCTTATCTGACGGATTGCGATCGCTGGGCTATACGCTGGGAGACACGCGCTCGCAAATTCTGCCAGTCATTATTGGCGAGGCAGGCCAGACGATGGCGTTAGCAGAGGCCATGTTGCAACACCGCGTCTTTGCCCACGGCATTCGTCCACCAACAGTTCCGGAAGGTACGTCGCGCATTCGAGCCACGCCTATGGCTACGCATACCCAAGAACATCTCTCACGTACCCTGGATGCTTTTGCTGCTGCGGGTAGGGAAGTTGGAATCCGATGAGCACGCCGTCATATGCTGATTTGAAAACTTGGGATCATGCCTATGTGTGGCATCCGTTTACCCAGATGCAGGACTGGCTGGGTGAGGATCCGATTGTCATTGCGAAGGGAGAAGGAAATTATTTAATTGATGTGCACGGCAATCGCTATCTCGACGGCGTGTCTTCATTGTGGTGCAACGTCCACGGCCACACCCATCCCACAATCACTAAAGCCATCACAGACCAAGTCAACAAGATCGCTCACTCGACCATGCTCGGGCTAGCAAATATCCCATCGATACTGTTGGCGAAAAAGCTTGTTGATCTTGCTCCATCTGGGCTCACCCGCGTGTTCTATTCGGACTCGGGCGCAACTGCAACCGAGATCGCTCTCAAGCTAGCCTTTCAGTACTGCCAACTCCGGGGAGAAACCCAGCGGACAAAATTCGCTTCGTTAGTTGAAGCGTATCACGGAGACACTCTAGGTGCGGTCAGCGTTGGCTACTCAGAACTCTTTCACCGTTTTTATCGCCCCCTCTTGGCGGATACCGTTCGGCTGACTCCGCCACATGTGTTTCGGTTTGAACAAGGCATGTCAGCCGAACAGGCTCTGGCGGCAGCCCAAGAAGAAGCCACACAAGAACTCGCCCAGCACCATGCCGAGCTGGCTGCGCTGATTATCGAACCGCTCATGCAAGGCGCAGCCGGCATGTGGGATCATCCGGTTGAATACGTCCGGACTCTACGACAGCTTACGAAGCAATACGATATTTTATTGATCTGTGACGAGGTTGCCACCGGCTTTGGGCGGACGGGCAAAATGTTCGCCTGTGACCATGCTCAGATGAGCCCTGACTTGTTCTGTGTAGCCAAGGGAATTACTGGCGGCTATTTGCCGCTTGCGGCCACACTTGCGACGGAAAGCATCTTCTCTGCTTTTCTGGCTCCGTATGAGGAGTTCAAAACCTTTTTTCACGGTCATACCTATACGGGCAATCCGGTTGCCTGCACTGCCGCTCTTGCCAGTCTGGATATTTTTGAAAACGAACGCGTCATCGACAAGCTGCAACCGAAAATCGCACTTTTGACAGAGCGGCTGCAGACAGATTTTTCCGCCCTCTCCCACGTAGCCGACGTTCGACAATGGGGTATGATGGTGGGGATCGAACTCATGCGCGACCCGGTCAAGAAGCTCGCCTATGATCCCGTCGACAAAATAGGCATTCAGGTCATTAAAGAAGCGCGCAGACACGGCGTGCTGATTCGCCCACTGGGCGGTATTATCATTCTCATGCCGCCGCTCAGCATCACACAGGACGAGCTGACTCGTTTACTTGACGTAACCCACAGCGCAATTCAGACAACGACATGAGCGGCCTCTTCATAACCGGAACAGACACCGGCATCGGCAAAACCCTCGTGGGCTGCGGGCTTGCCGCGGCATGGACCGCACAAGGCAAAAGGGTTGGCGTACTTAAGCCGACGGAGACGGGCTGTGACATGCGCGGCGGTGATTTGTATCCGGACGATGCCATGCGCCTGGCTGGCTGCGCTCAGAGCACTTTACCGGTTGAAACGCTGTGCCCTTACCGTTTTTCTCCGCCGGTCGCCCCCAGTGTCGCGGCTCACCAAGCGGGTGTGTCCATTCGACCGGATCAGATCGTCGAGACGTTCCATACCATCGCCAGCCAGCACGACGTGACAATCGTAGAAGGCGCAGGCGGCTTGCTGGTTCCGCTCGTTGATCGCTATTCATTTGCCAATCTAGCCCAAGACCTCGCCATTCCCATTCTTGTGGTGGTCGGCTCAAAACTGGGCGCGTTGAATCACACATTGCTGACACTGCACTGTATTCAAACCCGAGGCCTACCTCTGGCGGGTTATGTCCTCAACCATCCAACTCAGACATCGGACGATGCGATTAAGACCAACGCTGCAACCTTGGCCAGCCTGACTGATGTACCGTGTCGCGGCATGATCCCGCATCTTTCTTTGAGCGGAAGTCTAGACCAGGACAGTGCTACGCTAAGCGACCTGTTCTCCACAGCGGTTGATCTTCCCGGACTGCTCGGATAGAGCGGTGTCCTTCTGTTCGTGTTTTTATCGAAAGGAAAAGTATGAATAATTTCTCACACTTAACAACCAAATCATTAGCCGGAGAGTTACTCTCACGTGAGGAAGCCTTCTCCGTCCTCAATACGCCCGATGAGGATTTAACCGAGCTCCTCAATGCAGCATTCACCGTGCGAGAAAAGTTCTTCGGCCGCAAAGTAAAACTTTGTGTATTACAAAACGCCCGCAGCGGCCTCTGTCCAGAAGATTGCAGCTACTGTTCACAGTCCAGGATCTCAAAGGCTCCGATTGATAAATACCGGCTTCTCCCACAAGACGAGCTGCTTGCAGGCGCACGCAAGGCAGCCCAGGCTGGCGCACGACGCTACTGCATGGTCGCCAGTGGACGCGGACCAAGCGAACGCGATATTGCCCATCTGACCGATACCACCCGACAGATCAGAGCCGAGTTTCCGGGACTGGAGATTTGTGTATCTCTGGGGTTGATGAGCGAACCACAAGCCCGAGAACTCAAGGAAGCCGGCGTCGGCTGGGTCAACCATAATCTCAACACCAGCCGTGAGTTTTACCCGGAGATTTGCTCAACGCATACCTACGATGAACGAGTTGAGACGGTCAAGAACGTCAAGCGAGCCGGGCTTTCTACCTGTAGTGGCGGCATTCTCGGCATGGGTGAAAAGGACAAGGACATCGTAGAGTTAGCCTACGCCGTACGAGCACTAGAAATTGATTCTGTTCCCGTGAACTTTCTGCTTCCCATCGACGGTACCCCGCTTGGCCCACGCAAGGACTTCAATCCCGTACACGGACTAAAGGCGCTGTGTCTCATGCGCTTTCTTAATCCGCACAGCGAGATCCGGATGACCGCAGGACGCGAACTCTATCTCGGCAAATGGTCGGGCCTGGCCTTTTATCCGGCGAACTCCATTTTTGTCGAAGGTTATCTCACCACGCCGGGACAACAGGCCCAAGATGCCCATCAGCTTGTTGAGGCAGCGGGGTTTGAAGTGGAGCAAGAGGATGATTTGGCGAGCGAAGCGGCGCAGAGTGCAGTGTAGTGCCGAGGTTGCACGCACATTCCATTCGCCTGATCTTCATCTCGCAGCGCCGTGCCGGGGTGAAAACTGTGCGTTGTGTTGTCGCCGTTCCCCCCTTCGGCGTTGCCCAGTACAGGCTCAGGCGAACGGAAATAGAGGCGTTAGACAAGGCCCGGTCTACTGAGTCCCGTCGAAGTAGGAACGGGCAAATACGCTGGCTTTTCGCCCTGACAGTCAGCAGATGGTGTACTGCGGGAACAACACGGATGGGGTGAGAGAACTGTTTAGGGCCACCCTACAAGCCGAACTTAACGCCCTGTTCGAGAACCCCATCGCCGACGCCATCGAGTCTGTTCGGCTCTTTAGTGACGTGCACTGGACACAGAGACGGAGTAGTGTTCAAAGCGCCCGGACGTCCTGGCGCTTTTCCCGAGTATTCTGCTCCCAATATCTGTAGCAGTAGTTGGGTCTTGATCAAGCGCTAGGCGTCAGCGGCCGGTGGGCCGCATATAGTACGGGTCGAGATTACGAGCACCTCGGGCGAAGTGTTTAGCCAGAGTCGCACGGTGACGGTGGTCAAACCAGGAGACTTTGAGTTCCTGGATCAATTTGTTGCGCATGCCAGCAAAACAGGACCCCAGATTCCGTTCGAGCAAGTACAACTCGACGGCCAGGAGGTACAGCTCAATGGCGTGTACATTCGAGACAAGGAGAGCCAAGTCAGAGCAACCGTCAATCTGGCCTATGAATGGTAGAGCCCCTTCCAGCAGTTTGAGTTACAGGGCAGTACACTGCAGTTCGTCTACACGCGCCTCCAACACCGCCAGGCCTTACGCTAGGGGTAGCCAAAATTGTGGAGTTTGTTTCAACCGTCGAGTGTGGTGGCCCTGGGGGTCGGCTTCCGGACGGAGTGGGAGAGCCCGGTTCCAAAGCCGGTGGACGGGGTGGATCTGGTACGCGGGTGGGACTATCAACAGACGCCGTCAGCGTCTCCGCGTACCATTCGCTTTACGATTGATGGGGTCGAGAACGAACTCATCGTGTATCGTTCATTCCACCCGGACGTGGCGGCAGCATTTCCTTCGATGTGAATGCGCTGATGAGTGGTGGGGGGTGGCTGCGCTCAACTGGAGAAATCTCACCGAGGGCAAACATACAAGCCAGATTTAATTTGAGAGTTCCACGAGGGAGATAGTCTCCAATGACACCCGCATTATCAAAATCGTTAGACTTTGTGGGTTCGGCTTCTTATCCAAACTGGATCTGAGTAGTGCAACGGTGAGTTTGGATGGTGAAGAGATAGTGATTTGTGGCGCGACGGTCACAGACGCCGGAACGGGCACTACGGCGACTGTGACGTTACGGCTCACGTAGGATACCGACGCGCAGGCGGTGCGGTTGGTCAGTGCGACGGCGACGTAGGGATCACCCCCCCCCCCTGGCGTCGGATTACGCTGCGCGACTCCGACCTACGGTACCTTCCAGGGGAACGAATCATATTATCCCCTCTTGAGAGGAGTACCGCGTAGCAGCGGAGTGTGTTTCGAACCGCACGCAACCCACCCCGCAGCCGCCCTTTGCTCGGTATTCCACACTTCCTGCTCACTTACAGGAACTTGAGCCATCTCAGCATAGCTGTTAGGCGTGCTGAAGGAGGTGATGTTATATGCGGGAGTTTTTATGTTGGCTCGTCATTATCTGTCTTAGCTTTCTCAGCGTTCCAGTTAAGGCCGAAGAGAAGAAACCAAAGATTCGCTTTGGTCTGCAAGTCGCCCAACAACAGACTACAGTCGGCGAACTCAATGACGTGTGGCAAGAGGCCGAAGCTTTGGGTTTCGATACTTTGTGGGTCAACGATCATCTGCTGCCGAGCGTAGGTCCGTCCGACGGGCCGAACTTTGAATCGTGGACTTTGCTCGGGGCAATGGCCGTCTCTACTTCAACGATTCAGATTGGCTGTATGGTAACAAGCAATACATTCCGCCAGCCGTCCATCCTGGCGAAGATGGCGACCACGGTTGATCACCTCAGCAATGGTCGTCTTATTCTCGGCATCGGCGCAGGTTGGTTCAAGCGTGAGCACGAGGCATATGGAGTCGCGTTCTCGACTATGAAAGGCCGCGCCAAGCGACTCGACGAAGCGCTCCAAGTGATTACGAAACTCTGGCAAGCCGATCCCACAGCTTCGTTTGAAGGAAAATATTATTCCCTGATTGATGCGCCGTTCGTCCCCAAGCCTGTCCAGCAACCAATGCCGCCGATTATGATAGGCGGGATCGGCGAAAAGCTTACCCTGCCACTTGTGGCCCGTTATGCCCAGATGTGGAATGTCCCGATTCTCTCACCCGGCCAGTTTGCCAAAAAGAATCAAGTCCTGGAGAAATACTGTGAGGACATAGACCGAGACTGTAGTGAAATTGAACGGTCCTACCTCGCACCTATGTATTTAAATCCCACACCCGAAGCTCTGCACGAAGTCCTGCAACGCGTTATGAAAATGCGCGATATGTCCGAGGACGAGGCACGTCAGACCGTATTAGCTGGCAACACTGACGAAATTCGCCAGCAGCTTCAAGCCTATATCGATATTGGCGTCACGCACTTCATCATCAATTTACGCCGCCCCGGTTTGTACGATCGAGAAGCTGTGCGAATCTTTGCCAAAGAGGTCATGCCAACACTCCGCTAGTGCGCGGCTACACTGCAGGTGAGAAAGCTGTCATTCTGAACCGAAGCTAAGCGAAGGTGAAGAATCTTTCAGGCGAGCAACGGGGAGAGATTCTTCGCCGCCTAGCTCCCCAGAATGACACGCAGCGAATCAATCGGATGCCCTTCCGAGTACTGAATTAGATTTACACTTCATTCACATGGCACTATCACCCCAACGTCGCGGCCTTCTTCTCATGGTCCTAACCGCAATGGTCTGGGCGGGTTTGTTTCCAACTGGAAAAATCGCCCTACGCAGTATTCCACCTTTTACGCTTGCCGCCATTCGTTTGAGCATTGGGGCAATCCTTTTATTCATCTATCTCCAGCGGAAGCGGGGCACTGAAGCTTCGAACGTCGCCTGGACACCACGACTTGTCGGCAGTTTTCTCTTTCTGGGTTTGACCGGCTATCTATTCGCTGTCGGCGGGAGTTACCAGGGACTGCGCTTAACGACAGCGACCAACGCCGCACTCCTCAATGCGGCCTCGCCTATTGCAATTGTCCTTTTGGCAGTCCTGTTTCTGAAAGAAAAACTCTCCTCCACAATGATCCTTGGCATTCTCATCTCTACTATTGGCGTTGTCGTTATTGTTGCGCGTGGCTCATTGCAAGTGGTTATCCAGAACGATTACAATTTAGGCGATCTCATTATTATTGCCACTTTGTTTGCGTGGGGCAGCTACACGATCTATGGTCGCCACCTCATGCAGCAGGTCTCCCCTCTCACCGCAACAACCTACGCCTACATCGCCGGCGCGCTGTTTCTGATTATCGCATGTTGGTGGACAGAGTGGGAAGACTGGCAGTTTGCGGAAACGCGCTGGGATTCCTGGCTAGCGATTGCGTATCAAAGCACGCTTGGAACCTTTGCCCATTTTTGGTATTACCAAGCCATCGAGATTCTTGGTCCAAGCCGAGCCGGCGTGTTTATTAACCTAGTGCCGGTGATGGCTATTGGCATAGCCTATTTTTTCCTTGACGAAACCCTGACCCTGCCCCACCTTGTCGGCGGTTTTATTGTTATTGTCGGGGTTGCGGTAGCGGCGCGACGGTAATGACACGAGAGATAGCCCTACCATCTAGAGGACATCACTAACCGCTACTACGCTACATCGATATCTGTTCGGGGGAAGTCCTGCCTTTTGAATAATAATCGCTGTCCTGGTGCCTTGGTAAGCGCATAGGCAAAGCGGTTTCTATAATTCTGTCCTACAGGGTGGTTACCCTTGCCATAAATTCGATATGCCTCACCGGCGATGCCGGTTTGCGAAGAAGTGAAAGGTTCAATATCAATGTCGAGTGTCTGCATTAAGGCATCGAGAGCCTGGACTTTGGCAGGGTCGCTGCGTCGATCAACGACGATCCAGGCTTCCAGGGCATCTGCTGAAGACATGCGCCTTGTTGGTGCTTCAACCACGAGCCGCAAGAGTTCAGGGCCATCAGATTCGTCGAACACGATCGCCTACAAGGCGGCAGTATCGATAATCATTTTGGTAAACCCTGTTTGTCATACCGAAGCTCAGCATGATCTGCATAGACTTCAGCGCCGCCGTATTTCCGAATGATATCTTACACCTGAGAAAGTATCGTAGGGACATTCCTTCGCCGCTGGACACGCTCAACTCGCTCTCGAATAGCAACCGTTTCAGCCGCCATCATAGTCTCACCTGCAAACTCCGCGAGTGCAGCAGCGAGACTATGCGTTTCTTCGTTCTTGATATTCAGTCCCCTATTGCCCTTTCAAGGCAGAATTATCCATATTTCTAACAATTCATCGAAGATGGAAACTATCGCAAGAAAACAAAAAACACATCATTCTTGTGACGCTTATGACGAAGATCAGCCTACCCGGAGCGGAATTTCGATAAGAGCCGGAGGATCCATTGAAATAGGTAGGATTCGCGCGCGTTTTCATTAGGATTGTCACCCTTCTCCTTGTCCTTCCATTCGGAGAAGCGGACTAGGGGTAGAATATTATCACCCACGGCTATCTCAAACTCTCGAAAGGAACACCCCGTTACGAACCAAAAAACGATTTCGAGCGCGTCCAGCGTATCGTTTGCGAATACAATGCTGAAATGACAGGGCAGTCAATAGAAATCGCCCCGTACTACGGTAATCCGGCACGGGCTACTTACGCCACGATTATTTCGCTTGGCATCGCGGCAAACATCGCTGGGGGGCTTATTTTGACCGTGGGAAGAATGTCAAAAAACTAAACCTCAAGAACCCGCTGCTGCTTCGGGTTGGTTATACCCGACAACCCACTCGCCTGTCCGGCTAAGGCTAATGCCGTCCGGGCCAAGATCATCAGGCAGTCTGCCGGCGGATTGAACCGCCTTTTCAAAAGCATCATTGTCCTCCAGCCCTAAAGCTTTCAGTACCGGATTGTGGACCTTTTCACGATGGATCTCACCATTGTATATCTTGGTGCGCAAAACGGCGCGGAGATACAGGCGTGCATTGGGAATAACGCGCAGGGCAGGCATCTCGAATCCCAGAAATACTTTATTCAAAGTCTCAAACGCGAGTGACGGGAAGTATTTGATATAGCTTTGAACAATTTTCAGGAAGAGCCCATGATGTGTGATCTCATCCTGGCTGACAATACGAAAGGCTTCCGAAGCACCAATCTCGTGCCCACGCTCTCGCTCTTGGAGTGTCGGGGTGGGCGTCAGGCCATATTCTTCACGAATACGCGCACGCATTTCTTGATAGTTGTAATAGGTCGCGCGCTCCTGGACCATCGCGTAGGCGGAGCTTCCGAGTGGGGTATCGAGTCCTGGATGTTGTTCCACATCCCAACGGGATTCTTGCACCTTGCCCAGATACGTCTGAAGTTGAGCCTCGGTGCGCATCCCGGAATGTTGTAAAACGAGCTCCCACGCGACGCCGTGGCGTGCTTCTTCTGCCCCCCACTGTAATTGCATATTCCGCCGAGTACGGTTGTAGCGAAATAACTCAGTCCCCGCCCGCACGTAATCGGCAACATATTCTTCCACGCCCAGGAAGCCTTCTATCAAGTTGGCGGTTTCTTCACCTAGCCGATCCCCGAATTGGCGCATCTCTTCAAGTGAAAAATCCTGCCACGGTGACCAGTTGCGCGTTGTCATGGCCCGAGCGAAATATTCGCTGTAATGCCCCAACACTTCTCGCTCAAGCGCTTGCTGTTTTGCGACAGGCGTCCATGGGCTTTTGACAATCTGCAGGTGGGTGGGTTGTGTTGCGTATTTTTGTGAGGACATAGACTGCTTAATATTCCTTTCCGCGTAACAGCAAGGAAGCTCTTTTGCCTTCTGGTACTCCTCCGTCCTCAGGTCAGGCCTATGGCCGGTAAACGAGGCGTATTGAGTATCCTTATGAATTCTGCACGGCTTGCTATTTTCCTTCGGGGGTATCCTACACTATTCTCTAGCCTAATGTCATTCGTCCTCAAGGGTACTATCAAGTTACTGAACTTGCTTCCCGAGTTCTCCCACTGGATACAACACCTGGGCCGAACGCTGCCTCTTCCCGACGTTCATGCTCGGCCAAACAGGGATCTTATGCACTTATAGCGATGCTCACAAATATTTAGACAGGGAGAAAGAGGTGCGAGGGCTGCGAGCTGCGATGCTCATCGGATTTACGCAAACGAGTAATCAATCTTGTCCGGGGTGGAGGCCACAAGGCCGTAGCGGCCCGAAGGTTTCAAGTGTCCCGGGCCAGTGTTTATAACCGGCTCACGGCCGCGGTCGGACTGGCCTACCAGCGCCTAGGGCCCCGGCACACCCGTCGCCTGGAGTGGGAGGCGTTGAGGGCGCACGTGGGGCAGTACCCAGATCGGACCCAAAAAGAGCACGCGCGCCACTTTGGGGTGTCCCGGCATTGTATCGGGCACGCGCAGCGGCAGATGGCGGGAGTCGGAAAAAGCCCTGTGGTGCACCGAGCACAGCCTGCGGAAAAGAAAGCGGTATCTACCCCTGCGTGAACGATGTATCACGGCGAGGAAGGATGATTATGTCTCGCAACCCAGTCACACCGCTGCTCTCAAGGCGGCCCTGGACTGCTGCCCACCCCTCGCACTGGCCACAGCAGCAGCATGAGGGTTCAGGGAGCCCCACGGAGGACGACTCTAAGCTTCCCGCTGGCGTTGCCGGGTCTATTGAGGGTATCAGCTTCTTTCGTCGCAGAACCGCTATAAGCCTCACCATTCGATTGCGATAACTTGACACCACTTCCTCAAAGCTCCCTCACTCTGGTTCGCCGAGAAAAACGCTTTTTCCTTCCCCTGTCTCTTATGCTATAGCAGGAGGAGGAAACATTACTCGAAGGAGGGTTGAATATGGCTATTGAAGTTGTTGAGCTGCATCATCATGGTATTCGGATTGGGAACACGGAAAAGGATGCGAATAAGGCACGCGAGTTTTATTCTGGAGTCCTGGGGTTAGGGACAGATCCGGCCCGGCCTAACATCGCGTCTATCCCCGGCTTTTGGATGTATGTGGGTGAAGGGAAAAATACGACCCAGATTCACCTGATGGGAGCCAAGGGCAAGTCCCCGATGGCTCGGTCCAAAAAGGAAGACCCCACCCTGCCCCACGTCGCCCTTGCCGTCAAAGACATCAAAGCTGCACGCAAAGAACTCGATAAGCGCGGTATTTGGTATTGGGGTATTCAGGGCCTAGTCGGTAAAAACTCGGACCAAGTGTTTGTCCGCGACCCTTTTGATAATGTCATCGAGCTGCATCAGGTTGGCACCTGTACGTGTAATAGGTTAGCACTCAAGCCCGCGAAAAAACGAATAGCATCAGCAAAGCGGGCTCCCACAAAAAAGCGGACGACTGCGAAAAGGACAGTTGCGGCAAAGAAGTAAAACAGACGGAGAAAGATATGACCGAGCCGTATACCAAACGCCTGCTCTCGGCTGACTCTCATATTGTCGAGCCGGCCGACCTGTGGCTGACTCGTATGGACAAAAAATGGCGAGATAAAGCACCACGCATCGAGGCGTTGGACGAGACAGGAGACTATATTATCATTGACGGTCTCCACCCACGTCCCTTGGCATTCGAAGGCCCCATGCAGGATCTCAAAGCCCAAGGCATGGATATTCCCGCGCCTAAAGGCTTTAAGTATTCGGACAATCGTCCTGGGAGCTGGGACCCCCACGAACGACTGAAAGACCAGGATACGGATGGGGTGTCCGGGGAAATCATCTATCCTGGAGTGGGTCTCACCCTCGTGCGAGCGCCTGACGGAGAATACCTCTACGCATGCTGCCGGGCGTATAACGATTGGCTGGCAGAATATTGTGCAGCCTATCCGGATCGTCTTAAAGGTGTCGGCATGATTCCTTGTCGAGGCGCTATTGAGTGGGCCATTGAGGAAACAGAACGCTGCGCTAAGTTGGGCCTGGTCAGCGTCATGCTGCCGGCATGGGTGGATGATCGTCCTTACAACCTTCCCGACTGGGATCCACTCTGGGCCGCACTGCAGGATATGAACCTCGTCGTAAGCATCCATATCGGTGGCCGCGATCCATTTGGCCGGGCGCACGGTCCGGGTGCGGGTGGGATCATCATCGGTATTGTGAAGTTTGAGATGAACGATACCCTGCAACATATTATTTGGGGCGGCGCGCCGGTCCGCTTCCCCAAGCTCAAATGGGCATTGGTCGAAAGCGGCATTGGTTGGATTGGCGCTGCTTTGGGATTTATGGATCACTGGTGGAATGACCATAAGGGTTGGATGGAGCCACGCCTGCCGGAGCCGCCCAGCACCTATTTTCACCGCCAGTTTTACGCCACTTTTGAAGACGACCGGGCTGGCGTACTAACGCGCGATCTTATGGGAGTCGAGAACCTGATGTGGGGCTCGGACTATCCGCACACCGAAGGTGTGTGGCCCTTCTCGCGCAAGCAGGTGGCGGATAATTTTGCTGCGATTCCAGAGGAGGATACACGCAAGATCGTTCACGATAACTGCGTGAGGCTGTACGGCTTTCCTGCGGAGTGAAATTGGTAAGGTGATTAGAGGCTACAGGTTGAGGCACTCAGCCAAAACCCATAACGAAGGATCTGTCATTCTGAGCCGAAGCCCATCGACTACGCTCATGACAGGCTTTGCGAAGGTGAAGAATTTCTCCGACGTACACAGACAGAGAGATTCTTCGTCGCGTAGCTTCTCAGAATGACACGTAAGGTCGATATTTTTGCGCTTATATCAAAAACTTCTCCACCGCCTCTTCCCCTTCCTAGTCCCCGCCGCCCATCTCGCAACCCCTAAAAAGGCTGTTCGTGTTTCAATCGGAAAGACCTCCGATTTCCCGCAAGGACAAGGCACGCCGGTTGTTGCAGCAGGAAGAAGACTGGCGGTGTTTCGTCTAGGAGAAGAACTCTTCGCCTTGCACAACGCCTGCCCGCACAATCGCGTTCCCCTCTCTAGCGGTATCGTCAGTGATCAAATCCTCGTCTGTCGTGCCCACGGGGCACGGTTTGATCTGAAAACCGGGCAGGTGTTGCGCGGTCCAGCGCGTAAGCCCGTTCGGACCTATCCAGTGCATTACAGCGGTGAAACAATAGAAGTTGAACTCGATTAAGGTCTTCTCCTATCCTTATGGATTTTTTAAAAATTCTCGCCATTTTGATCTCGCTGACTGCGATCTTTAGCTATTTTAATCACCGCTACATCGGACTTCCCGTAACTATCGGGGTGATGTTGATTGCGCTCGCCATGTCCCTTGGGCTACACCTCTTGGATCTGTTCGGCTTCAACGCAGCGCACCACGCGGAAAGATGGCTCAGCTCGATTGATTTTAATATAACCGTCCTGCACGGTATGTTGAGTTTTCTTTTATTCGCCGGGGCACTGCACGTTGACATCAACGACTTGGCCGAGTGGAAGTGGAGTATCGCTGCCCTGGCAACAATCGGGACGCTGATCTCAACCTTTCTGGTTGGGACACTCAGCTGGTGGATAGTAGGCTGGATCGGCGTTGCATTACCCTATGTTTACTGCCTGCTTTTCGGCGCTTTGATCTCTCCTACTGACCCGATTGCGGTCCTGGGTATCTTGAAGACAGCCAAGGCACCTAAAAATCTTGAGATTAAAATTACCGGGGAGTCTTTATTTAATGACGGGATAGGCATCGTGGTCTTCCTGGTCATATTTGATATTGCGACCGGCACACACGCGGTCAGCGCAGGGTCCATCATAGTGTTGTTTGCCCAAGAAACCATTGGCGGTGCGGTCTTTGGTCTTGGCTGCGGCTATCTGACCTATCGCATGCTCAAGACTGTAAACAATTATCAGGTTGAGATTTTACTGACCCTCGCTTTGGTCTCGGGCGGTTATGCTCTCGCCACAGCACTCCATGTCTCCGGCCCTATCACGATTGTGGTCGCCGGGCTGTTGATAGGTAATCATGGCCGTCTGTTTGGTATGTCCGAGGAAACCCGGCATCAACTGGATCTTTTTTGGGAGCTTTTGGACGAAGTCCTCAATGCCATATTATTTGTACTGATTGGTCTGGAAATGCTCGTCTTGACCTTTTCTCAGCAGTATCTCATTGCCAGCCTTTTGCTGGTTCCGTGTGTTCTCTTCGCCCGGTTTGTCGCGATTGGTATCCCCGTTACTCTGCTGCGTCTGGTTCGAGAGTTTAGTCCTGGAACGATCCGCATCCTTACCTGGGGTGGGCTGCGGGGTGGGATATCAGTCGCGCTTGCACTGTCATTGCCTCCGGGTCCGGAACGTCATGTGATCGTTGCCATCACCTACGTTATCGTTATTTTTTCTATAGCCGTTCAGGGGCTGACTATTGAGAGAGTGATAGGATGGACCATCACGAGTCCGCCTGCAGCCAAGAATGGATGAAAAACATGGTCACGGACGAATGCTGGGATTTTCAGCGTAGCCCTCCGCACAGCGCAGTGCGCGACCGTTCGCACTGACTGGCGGCCGCACCTGGTGCCGATTTGGTTTGATATGGACGATGAGACTCTAGTGTTCGCCACCCGGCATAAGGCCGTCAAAGTGGCCACCCTACGCCGAGATCCGCGGATCTGTCTGAGCGTTGACGATCAGGTTCCACCATATACTTTCGTCCAACTGCAAGGCACGGTCACTTTAGAGACAGACTCAGACCAGCTCCTCTATTGGGCCACCCGTATTGGCCGTCGGTATATGGGGCAGGAACAAGCTGAATCCTACGGCAAGCGCAATGGCCTGCCAGGCGAGATTCTTATTCGTGTCACACCAACCAATTTATTTGGGAAGAAAGCCGTAGCTGGCTTGTAAGAATTGCTTCAACTTAGAGTTTTCTTAGCTGAGACGGTACTACTGGGGATGCTCCTCCCCCTCGGTTTGTAGTACTAGTGCCGCATGGCCCACAGCAAAGAGGAGAAGGAGAAACACGTTCTCCTCGAGCAGTGGGCGCATTCGCATAAGGATCAACTCTATACGGCCTGGCTGCCCCTGACGCGGAATACAGACGACGCGGCCAACCTCCTTCAAGAAACCTTTCTGCGTGCGTTTCGCTTTTTTCACCAACTCACACCAGGGACAAACTGTCTGTCCTGGCTGCTGACCATCATGTATAACGCTTTTGGCAACCGCTATGCCCAGCGAGTCCGGGCGGGCCACGTGGTCGATGTTGAAAATGCGCAGTACGAATATGAACGAAAACTGATATCTATTGGCGCGGAAAATCAGGACGATCCGGCCGAAATTATCCTCGCCCGCCTCCTATATGGGGAAATCATCGATGCCCTCTTGGCTCTTCCAGAAGAATATCGCTCAACTCTGTTCCTGGTTGATATTGAGGAGTGCACCTACGAAGAAGCGGCTAAGGCTCTCGACTGTCAGATCGGCACGATCCGCTCTCGGCTGTCCCGCGCGCGACGATTACTCCAGCAAGTACTCAGAGACTTTGCCCAGAAGAAAGGATTATTGAAAGAAAAATAGGCGGCTTGGGAAGTCCAAAGGAAGATCAGGCAGAGGTTTTCTCCATCTCCCATTCCCACGGCAAGGCATATTTTTTGCTGCTGTTACAGGCCTTGCACGCTGCCACAAGATTGCCCTTGGTGGACTTTCCACCGCGTACAACCGGAATCAAATGGTCCATCGTGAGTTCAGCGGGCGAGAACTTCTGCTGACAGTAGTGGCACATGCCGCTCGCGCGTTTGCGCTTCCACCAGGCAGACCGGCGGAGTTCGCGCGCACGGTTCTTCTCACGCTGGATGTCCGCTGAGGTGACATCCGAATAGAACGCCTCGCTAAAAGGAGTATCCTCCACTGCCCCTCTCCCTGCATGCATGTGTATTTTAGTCTAACACCAGAACAGGAGAGGGGGAAGAAAATATCTCCCGCCTTTGTGGGTCGATTTATTACAATAAATCAGCATTGTAGTGACGAGAGAGCGGGAAACGAAGTGCCCGGCCAAAGTGGGAAGCGGGTCCCCCCTGTCGGGAACCCCGCGTGTAGGCGGACTAATGCGATCCTTCGTGGCCTCCACCCTCGTTCTTGGCTTTTTTGGCCTCGCCTTCCATCTTATCCGCAGCGTCAGTGGCAGTCGCTTCGGCCTTTTCCTCCATTGAAGCAGCCGCCTCTTCTGCCTGGCCTTCCATCTGCTCCGCTGCATCGCTCATTGAACTGTCACTATCGCTATGACCTCCCTCATGGTGGTCTGCGTATGCTCCCACCGGAGCACCTAAGAATCCTACCGTCAGGGCACATGCCAAAACTGTTGTCCAACGCTTCATCTATATTCTCCTTTCTGCTGTGACATTATGGACATTCTAGACTTCCTCAGCTTTCTCGAGCTCCTTTTTCTTAGCCACTCTCCTACAGCGCAAAGTTCCTCTGCCTTGTGTAAACACACGGATTGCGCTTCGGTCTCTTTGCTATACTGAAATCTATATTTCTTCAGTCTCTAGTTTTCCCGGGCCGTTAGATGTTGCCCAGCCTTCAGAAAGTACAGTGTTCCTGATGCTAGGGTGCTTAAACCATTTTCTCGAGAGAAGACGAAGTCGTGACGGGGAACGCCAGTATTGATCCACAGCGGGAGAACCGGGAAGTGACAGGACACCACATCGGCTTGATGGTCAACCCTCCGGTCTACCGCGTTTTTGCAGAAGTTCTTTCTCGTCTGCAGCAGAAAAGACGTAACGCTAACCTAACCGTTGCGTCTTTTTCAGAATTAGAAGACGTTAAGGAAAATGCTGACTAAAAACGACAGCGCTTGTAAAGTTGAGAGGGAAGAGCCGTATTGCTGTTCCCTCTCGCTTTGTTTTCACCACACGCGCAGATCAGTACGTAAGCGTTACGAGGTTGGTGACGCCATAAGTTCTTTGGCAGTGTCATCCTTCGCCTCGACGCTCTTTTTGTAAAGATCAATCTCCCAGAGTGCTTCATGCACCCCATCGTTATCCGTATACGAGAATCGGACCCAACGGCCGCCTGGGGCTTCAAAGATATTAAAATACTGACTCAGTTCATCATAAATGCGGTCCTGCTGAGACAATAATCCAGCCTCCCACGACTTCATTTT
This sequence comes from uncultured Enterobacteriaceae bacterium, assembly GCA_964639795.1. GTDB lineage: Bacteria > Desulfobacterota > Binatia > Bin18 > Bin18 > Bin18. Next base: position 24,854 of record CAZXFE010000015.1, read on the forward strand.
CCATGCATTACCGGCGCGGGCAGCATCCTGCCCATGCTTCTCAACATTCGAGACAACGCTGAAGTCGTCTCCCTGTTGGTAGGCCTTCACAGTTTGAATGGCCTGCTCTTCCTTTGGTCCCATCGGCCGTTCACCGCAAGCCCAGACAAACAAGCAGCTGACCATCACCACACAAGAAAGTAGTCTGTGATCCATCTGAGTGTTTCGCATCCGCCCTCCTTCATCGTCAAACACAGAATTTGTGCTGTATGCACAGTCTTTTTATAAGGCCTGTATATTACATGAAAAGCAGGTCACGTCTATGCATATCTCAGTGTGAGAAAAACAGTGGTATGCTCAAGCCATCTTGCATTTTTGTCACCTAGGTGACAATACATAAAACAAAAGAAAGGATGCTGCAATGCTAAATCAACACATTCAGCCTGACAGTTATTCTTTTTACATAGGGAGAGTATGGCCCGCACACCAGTCTTAAATGTCACAACTATCCGCAGACTCAAAGCCTTTCCCTGGGCGTCTGACCGACAAATCCAACGGCTTCTGGGTCAGATGACCCTCCACCATATTGGAAAACGGACGATTGTCTTTAACGAGGGAGCGCCATCGGATTCGGTTTATCTCTTGATCTCGGGCGTTGTCAAACTGTCCCTGCGCAGTCCAGATGAAGAGCACGTATTAGTCAGTTTAATCTCGCCCGGCGAACTCTTCGGTATTACCTCATTGATGCCGGGTATGTACCGCGCCTTTCGCTCCGAAGCCTTTAGCGACTGTTGGGTCAGTTCCGTTGAACCGGACGTTTTTGTGACAACGCTGTTAGACATCCCCTTTGGCGAGTTTAGCTCAATGATGGAGGGGACAGTTGGACGTTGGTTCGCTTTACTCTACCGCTATACCCGCTTCCAGAGTTCGAACCTACATCAAAAACTCGCGTTGGCGCTCCTTGAACTCGCCCAAAAATTCGGTGTTCAGGATGCGCGTGGAACGATGTTGATATTACAACTCACGCATGAAGATTTAGCCGATCTCGTGGGTGCGTCCCGGCAGAAAGTCACTGAGCATATGAAAGAGTTGGAGCGACAGCAGTACCTGATCAGAGATGGCCGGAAGCTGATTGTCAGGCCTGCAGGTCTGAGAGAAGTCGCAGGCCTAGCCTTAGAAGAGAGGGAGAGAAAAAGACAAGGGATCAATGGCTGGCTAGACCCCGCATCAGCGCGATTCACTCTCGAACGGATTAGTCAACCGACTGAGTCGACTCTGCCGTCTCCTCAGCCTTGGGCTCAAGCTGCCACATCTGGCGGGCCATTGCCGTCGACGACTCCAATGCCTTACGGGCGAACGTCCACTGCGTATTGAAAATAGAAGCAAACGGGGTATCCCTAGCCCACTGGGTCGCCTTTGCGTTCAATTGTAAAGCCTGACTCGCCCACTGTTCTCCAGACTCAATCGGATGAACTGCCATTGCAAGCAAAAAACAGCTTCTCCGATCGCCTCACTCCACGACACGCATAGTTTGCAACTCTTGTCGCAAAGCTCTACGAGCTTCGTTTGTCAGCGCAGTGATCGGGCTACGGGCCGGACCGGCAGGAAGACCCCGGAGTTGCATGGCCGCCTTGATCGGTGCGGGAAAGGATCCCAAGCTCATGGCTAACCAAAAGCGGGTTAAACGATTTTGGACCTCCCAGGCCTTGTCGTGCTGGCCGGCATCATACAAGCGGACGATTTCCAGCGAGAGTTCAGGACACACATTCGCGCTGCCTAAGATAGCGCCCTGGCTACCGGCCAGGAGCCCTGGCAGCACTAAGGTATCAATCCCGGTCAGCACGCTAAAATCAGCTCGCCGCTGGAGCATCAAGTTATTAAGCAAGGTGAGATCACCACTACTGTCTTTAATCCCAGCGATATGGGCATAACGCTGAGCCAAGGTTCGCACGGCCGGTGGCTCCAATACATTACCGGCCAGCATTGGAATATTGTACAGCAGCATGGGGACTGTCGTAGCCTCAGCAATGGCGCTGTAATGCTGAATCATTTCGTCCTGTGAGGGCCGGACAAAGCTAGGCGGCACCGCACATATATAATCCGCGCCTGCCGTCTGGGCCGCTTCCGTGAGACGAATCGCCTCTCGGGTTGATGGCACACCTACGCCAGCAATAACTGAGGCCCGTTTATTAACAATCTCAACCGTCTGCTTAAAAAGCCGTGTCTTCTCCTCTAAGCTCAAAGCCCATGTCTCGCCGGTGCTACTCACAATAAAAACGCCGCTAATGCCCTTGCCGATTGTCCATTCCAGCAGTTTCTCTAACCCCTTCTCATCGATGTTTTCGTTTTCATCAAAAGGTGTAATGAGTGCAGAATAGACACCGCGTAGCATGGCGTGCTCCTCTTTCTTCCCTCGTCCGAATCATCCCTGGTTCTGAGGTTTTCTACCTCTAGCAGCCTGTAGCACACTTCAAACCAAGCGCCCAGCTCGGTAGCCCGGATAGCGGCTGTCTGATGACGATGATCCTGGTTGACAGCTGCCCGGCCTAAGGGTGTATCATTTGCCGGCCGCACAGACGCAATAGGAGGGGTGACAATGTTTA
>CAZXFE010000016.1:0-8973 GCA_964639795.1 uncultured Enterobacteriaceae bacterium
GGAACCGTCGGGCTAGGCGAGGTATCCAAGCGAACCACGCCTTACTCGTGTCGGCTACGCCATGAATGAGGAGGATGGTTTCCGGCTTTGTCCATGGATCTGTACAGTCGTCGAGTTCGTAGTGCAGGTCGAGGGTCTCATCAATGCGCACCGTTGGCATGCTTGCCTCTTGGCTACAAATTCTTGACCGACTCTTTGATCATGCCGTCGAGTTCTTTGGCCTTTTCCTGCTCCAGCTTCGTCCGTTGAGCTAGGATGACACCCCACGAGTCGCCGTCATATTTGTGGAAGTTGTCAATATTCCACAGTTCGGCCCGTTTGAACGACTTGGGGCAGTGGAAGTAGCATTCTTCGACTTTCACTTCGATGGCAAGTTGGGCCGGACGGTTACGCGCGCTGAGTTTCTCCAAAAGCTGGGGTTCATCGGTAATGCGGGCGTGACCATTGATACGCATGGTCCATTCTTCGCCAGGAATCAGAAAAAGCAGGCCGACGTGTGGATTCTCCAGAATATTGCTGATGCTCTGGAACATCTTATTGCCCGCACGATCAGGCAGGTACAGGGTGTGTTTATCTCCAATCCCGATAAACCCCGGCGGATCGCCTTTGGGCGAGGCATCACACCGGCCTTGAGCATCGGCAGTGGAAACAATCACAAAGGGGCACTGCTCAAGAAAGCGTGTGGCGGCTTCATCGATATAGGGTAGTTTATGTTTGACGGCGAGTTGGTCCGGATCGCCAAAGCGTCTCGCTAGCGCTTGCGCATTTCCTGGCAAGCTCTGGATTGTCGCTGTGCTCATAATTCCCTCCTTTGTCTGAGTCAGACACCCGCACGATAGGTGAGTTCGCAACGATAGGCCAATTTGCAAGCAGATGCAAAGGATTGTACAAAGGCCACGCATAGAGCTCCAGCGACGCAGCTGCAATTGCAAAAGGGGGCTAGGGTAAGCATGGTAAGCCAGGAACAGTATCAAGGATATATTCAGCAGGCAGAAGAAAAGATCCTGCTCTTTTTACGAACGTTTGAAGACATTCAGGAGAATATGCATTTTGGGAGGATTCCAGAAGCACAAGCACGGCTGCGAGACACTATTGGTGATTTTTTTGAATCCGCTCCGTCCACGCTCACTATCCTCGAACCACCAGAAGACCTCAAAGAGTTTCACTCTGCATTTTCTGCTGCGCTAGCGCACTTGAACAATTCCAGCACGGGTTTTCTTGAAGGGGTACCTGGACCGAATTTTGGTGGAGCGTTTGTCAATAGTCGTTTCTCGCTGTGCCGAGGACTAAATGTGTTATATAACCAGCGCGCTCATCTACCGACGCTGCGATCATACTGGCTGTTGCCGGAAGCAGAGTCCACCCGCGATGCATTGGAGCCCCAGACTGACGGTGTGGGTGTTCCCGTTGGTATGATCCATCACCCGCAAACGCCGGAGCACGCGGATTACTCGTTATACGTGCCAGAATATTACACCCCTGATAAAACCTGGCCGCTGATTATCTGTTTGCATGGTGGGTACGGACGGGGCGACGATTACATTTGGACGTGGCTTCGTCCGGCCAAGAGTAAGGGCTATCTGCTGCTGTCACCAAAGTCTTTAGGCCTGACTTGGTCCGTCCTGCAACCGCCTGTTGACAGCGGATCTATCCGGGCCATGTTTGACGAGGTGTGTGAGACCTATAGCGTTGACCGCTCGCGGGTGTATTTGTCGGGCTTGTCGGATGGCGGGACCTATACGTATTTGCTCGGATTGGATCAAGCCGAACTCTTTGTCGGCATTGCGCCTATTGCAGGTGAACTCAGTCCTGCGGCTGATGGCATGCTGCGACAAAAACAAGGCATCGATGTTCCGATTCATGTGGTTCACGGTGTACACGATTTTATCTTTCCGGTTGAAGCCGTTCGATCATCGAACGAGCTGCTTGAACATATTGGCTACCAGGTGAAGTATACCGAACTGCCCGATTGGAGCCACGCTTTGACCTACAGCATCAATGAAACACACGTCCTACCGTGGTTTGAAAGTTTGGAGCCGAAAGCACAAGCGTAAATAGCGTCAACAAGGAGGAGACCATGTCCCAAGATGTAGAAACCCGTTTACAAGCCCTGGAAGCCAAGATCCAAGATCTCAGCGACCGCGAAGCGATACGCTCGCTCCGCTTCCGCTACCACGAGTGCATCAATGGGGAGGAGTTAGATGCCATCGCCGGTCTGTTCACCGAAGATGCGGAACTGGACTTCGACTACCTGGGAAAAGCCAGAGGCCGGGCTGAGATAGCGAAATTCTTTCAACTGGTTGAGAGCTTGCTATCCTTTGTGAAGCAGTTCATTCATAACCACGCCATAGATGTCCAAGGCGATCAAGGCAAAGGGTATGCCTACCTCGAAGCCAAAACGATTGCCAAAGGTGAGGCGTATGTCGTGGCCGCCCGCTATGACGATGAATACGTCAAACAGAACGGGGAGTGGAAGTTCAAGAAGATGTCGCTCACCCCGTATTTTACCGTTCCTCTCAAAGAAGGCTGGGCACAGGAAGATCGGCTCAAAATGGGCCGCTAACAGCAGACAGCAAAATAGTAAACGGCGAAAGAGGTATAGTATGGCCTACCAGCAACTCAGTCTCGATCAGGTGGAAACGGCTGCCACTGGATTCAAAGGTCCGGAAGGCGTGGTCGTCGATCGCGAAGGTAATGTGTACGGCGGCGGAACGGATGGGATCATTCGCAAGCTTGCGAATGATGGAACGGTCACTGAATTCGCTCGTACCGGAGGCCGGCCGGCTGGAATGGCGCTCGACCAACAGGGGAATTTGTTTGTGTGTGACCCTGGCAAGGCGGCAGTTCTCAAGGTCACAGTGGATGGCCAGGTGAGCCTGTTTGCCGATCAAGTTGGCGACATCAAACTGACGCTACCAAATTTTCCTGTCTTTGACGCCGAGGGCAATCTGTACGTATCCAACTCGTCAGACTTTGTTTTGGCCGACCTTGAACAAGTCATGAAAGAGATCCGCAATCCCGTGCCCAAGGGCAGCTTGGTCCGCTTTCGGCCTGACGGAAGCGGAGACGTTGCAGCCACTGGCCTCTATTTCGCCAACGGTACGGCCATCGATCCGCAAGAACAAGCTGTCTATGTTTTGCAGTCAAGCAAAAACAACTGCATCCGGGTGGCGATGCATCCGGACGGCAGCCATGGCAAGCCCGAGGTCTTTGGTGAAGATCTTGGCGGTCTACCGGACGGAATGGCTTTCGATACGGAAGGCTATTTGATCGTGACCTTGCCCATGATCAACCGCCTGGCTGTGCTCGATCCCGAGGGTAAACTGTCCATCCTGATTGACGATCCAGACGGGACAAAGACCCAAGGGCCGACCAATTGCGCCTTTGGTGGGCCGAATTTTGACCACCTGTATATCGCCCACCTTGAAGCAGACCATGTTGCTAAAGTGCACCTCGGTAGAAAAGGACACCCGCTGTATGATCGGCGGTAAGAGGAACGTTTTCGACTGCAGGGTGCCTGCGCCTAAATTCCCGGCCCTCAACCCCCTGGATACTCTAGATTCACAAATCAGGTGCAACACCAGCTTGCTAAGGTGTTGCCACGGAAAAAAGGTACAGACAGCTTTCCCTTGAAGAGCGGTGTTGGATCGTAGGTCTTCAAGGCACGTGGGCCTCGCTCCGGCAAATTGCAACTGCTCTGGATCGCGCGCCATCGACGATTGCTCGCGAGATAACACGGAACTGAGGGACCCCAGGGGACCTACACACCCGCCTGTGCGGATCAGCAAGCCTGCTCCCGGCGGTGGCGCGGCTCGAAGCTGGAACGCAAGCGGGAGCTGCGCGCCACGGTCCTGGCCACTCCGGGCGCAGGCTGGTCTCCAGAGCAGGTGGGCGAGCGGCTGGCAGTTGAGATCGGCGGCCCGGTAATCAGCCACGAGAGCATCTACCGGTTTTTCTATGCATAGCTGGTGCGAACCGGGGATTACCGCTGGCGGTTGTATCTGTGTGCCAAATCCTTTCAGATATTTCCACGAGTTCATTCAGGATCGGGACCATCCCATCTGTCGCTAAATGGCAAAACTCATCGACATCAGATCTCGTGTGGGAGACCAAATCCTTCGCAATTGCGAAGTAACCAGGCGTCATCTGATTAGCGCCCGTCGCCCCAAAGAAATATGCGTGGACCGGTGAACCGTTTTCAGGGGCTATTTTCTTATCGTCCCCTCACTTCAGAATATTGTGAAAGGATTTATTTACTTCGATAGCGTCGACGGTGGGGATGTCGAGTTCTGGGTACTTGTTTACCTGAATGAGGAAGGCGATTCTGTGGCCCAGCATTCCTCGCCTGCCGGAGATATCGACCAAACGCGGAATATCTCTCAAACGGCATGACGTACTTTTCATACAGCTTTTTTCGTCCCATCGAATAGGTGACCCCATGGTTCCGACGGCCAACAACGAATAAAATGTCACAGGGGCTCTTTTGCTCTTAGTAATGATGGCGATGTATCAAGGAGAAGTGCTGTGCTCTATCAAGGGAGTTGTCATTGTGGTGCCGTAACATTCGAGGTTGAAGCTCTTGACGTATTGAATGTCTATGATTGTAATTGTTCAATATGTGCCAAATCTGGTTTTCTGCACCTCATAGTTCCGAAAAGCAAATTCACGCTCCTATCCGGCGCTCATGCGCTTACCACGTATGCCTTCAATACCGGGGTTGCTAAACACACTTTCTGTAGCGTTTGCGGCATAAAGCCTTTTTATACCCCACGCTCAAATCCCGATGGAGTGGATGTCAATATACACTGTCTCGATACACAAGCAGTTTCTGTAAACATTACCAAGTTTGATGGGCAAAACTGGGAGCAACATGCGCACAAGGTTGCTCACAAAAGCATTGATGCATAAGAAGAAAAATTCAAACGAGCCTCAAAAGGTGCTGCTACGTTAAGAATTGGACAAACAGATGTCGACGTACAAAATGATCTCAATGGAAATGGCGCAGTACAACAAGTGGCAAAATGAAACGGGTTTTTGTCTTAGTGATGAGTTGGATGAACGCGAACTCAGGCTTGAACGGAGGGCGTTCTTTAGTGGATTACACGTTAATGGATTTTATTGCGCGCGGCGAGCCACCGAGTCGCTTTGACCCGAATGCTCAGGCCGGGTGGCATTTTCGTTACCAGAACCGCGTGTATTGGAGATATGTAGTTTTTTAATGGTTTTTTTAAGATTGTCGCACCGATTGGAAAATTCTTAGGTTTACTGCCGTTGTTCAAGGTCTGTACCACAAGAGAATTGAAAGACTGTCTGAGCGATGCTGGTTTTGAGATTTACTACCAATGGCGCCCGGGCAAAAACGAAGGAGTGTTTATTGTAGCGAAGAAGGCTGAGTAGGAGTGATTAACTCCATATGCGGACATTACGTTTGCCTTCCCCACATGAGAACGTTGCTGAAAAGTGCAAATATGACAAAAGGGGTAAATGGAATATGAGGCGTTGGATCCGAAATGGGTAACGACAGTGCGGCTGACGAGTATATTGCAGTCGTTCGCGTGCAAACCCCGAATAGAGTCATTGACACTTCGCGTTGAGTCAAGGTAACGGGTCAAATCAGACCCGCCCCTTCCCCGTGGACTATTCTCCTCTTTTTTCTCGTCCACCCTTCCTTCTCAAGCCCTTAACGAGGGGCACCTTCTAGCTCCTATGGCTACACTATTGGGTTGGATTGTGGATAGAATTTAACAGAATACTCCCGGTATTCTCTTTCACGAAAAAACTATAACGTGCTGTAAATTTATAACACGTTATGCCTAGTGACATGCAAAAGACTGAGCAGAAACAGCATATTTTGCGGAAAGTTCGAAAGGAAACTGTACTGAATGGAGCAGAGACACCATAACCTGGCCGACCGTCTTGTCGAGAGATACGTCCGTTTTCTGTGGCGACATCGCCCTGTCGTACTGTGTCTGCTGGGAGCGATTACCGTCTTCTGGGCGTTTCAAATCCCCCGGGTTGAGATGTATAGCCAGTTTTCTGATCTGCTGCCTCAGCAACATCCGTATATTCAAGCATATAACCATCATAAAGCCCTCTTTGGTGGAGCCGCGAACGTTCTCACCATGGTGCTGCGAGTCAAAGACGGCGATATTTTCACCAAAGTGACGCTGGAAAAAGTGAAACTGCTCACTGAACAAATGGCGCTCATCACTGGTGTTGATCACAACCAGATTGCCTCGATTTATCACATCAAAATTCGCAACCTGAAGACCTCGCCCGGAGGCATGATTCGATCTCTCCCTGTCCTGCCGGCTGAGATTCCGTCTGATCCGCAAATGCTGGCCGCGCTGCGCCTGGAGATGTTCAACAACGATATTGTCTACAACCAGTATATCTCTGCCGATGGTAAGGCGGCTTTGATACTGGCTGGCTTTAACGAGGAGCGTCTCGATTATCGCGAAATTTATCATCAGATCACTGTTCTCAAAGACCAGGTTGAGGACGATAACACCGTCCTGTACGCCGCTGGAGAGCCCATGCTCAAAGGCTGGGTGTGGCGTTTTACCGATGAGCTCTTTTTGATTTTTATTTTAACCGGCGTTTTGGTAGTGACGGCATTGTTGCTGTACTTCCGGCGGGCGTACGGCATTCTCATTCCGCTCTTTGGAGCGCTGATGCAAGGTGTGTGGGGTCTGGGCTGGATAGGCTGGTGGCAGACTAATCTTGATCCCCTGATTTTAGTCATTCCTTTATTGATTACCGCACGGGCGATCAGCCATGGAGTGCAGCTGGTTGAGCGCTATTTTGAAGCGTTGGATGCCAACGGTGACCAGGAACGGGCCGCGTTTACGTGTATGGACGATCTTTTCCTACCTGGAGTGACGAGTGTAATTAGCGATGCCGGCGGCATTCTTGTCCTCGCTGTCGCCACAATTCCTCTGATCCAAAAATTGGCGTATTTCAGCGGCGGATTCTGGGCTTTTGCTAATCTGTTTTGCCTGACCCACCTTATGCCCATCTTACTTTCCTACTTTCCGCAGCCGCAGCGTACCGCACATGTCATTCCAAGCTGGATGCAGACCGTGCTGACGTGGCTGGGCGAATTAACCACCGGCCGTATCGGCCGGTGGGTGATAGTTGGGATTGGGGCGTTGATTATTGCCTTTGGCTTGCGCACGGCTCTCAACGTTCCAATTGGGGAGCAGGAATCGGGCTCGCCCCTTTTATGGCGGGATTCGCACTATAATGTCTCGGTTCGCGAGATTAACAAACAGTTTGCCGGTTCCACACAGCTAGTGATTTATTTGGAGGGCGAGCGCGATCATATTCTCAAGGAACCGCAGGTGATTGCGACCTTAGAAGAATTTCGGCGTTATATGCTGACTCAGCCAGAGGCTGGGGGGACGCGCGAGTTGGCCACCTTGCTCAAAAGTATTAACCGGCTGTGGCACTACGGCGATCCGGCCTGGCAGATCCTGCCCCCTGACCGAACGACCTCAGCCAATTTTCTCTTGGTCTACGAGATGGGGGCGCCCAACTCAGGTGCCATTCTCGAGTACACCGATCGCATGTTTCGGAATGGTCAATTTGTGGTGTTTTACAAGAGTGCGACAGGCGACACCATTCGTGAGGCAATTGCCCGTGCCAAAAAATTTATAACCGAGCATCCTATTCCAGACCTACAGTTTCGTTTGGCAGGCGGATTGATCGGGACTACGGCTGCCTTAAATGAAGAGATCGATCGCACTGAGAAGAAAGCGGCCGCTCTCGTCATCTTGACTGTGTATAGCTTAGTTTTGCTCAGCTATGGCTCATTTGCGGCAGCCAATATGGTTTTGATGGCGCTCGTGGCGGCCGGAGTCGCCAGTTATATGTATATCTCGTTCATGGGTATTGGGCTGCATATTAATTCGCTGCCGGTTACGGCTGTTGGGATGGGGATAGGGGTGGATTATATTTTGTATATTGTTGACCGTATTCGACGTGAGGTACCCCGCGCTGGGGGCGATATGATCCTAGGGATAAAAAACACGATTTTTACAACGGGTATGGCCGTGACGCTTACTGGGGTGACCATGATTGCTGGTATTCTCCCCTGGTATTTTTTGTCGAGTCTGCGCTTCTCAGCCCAGATGGCTGTCCTGCTGGCGATTCTGATGGTGACCCATTGGCTCTCGGCGCTCATTCTTACGCCAGCCATGTTTGCGATTTTCAAGCCAAAGTTTGCCCAAGGCGAAGGGGCAGAGCTGACAACGGGCGGAGAATCCGAGTGCCTGCGGGAGCGCGAGTATTGAGCTCGTATTGGGCTCGTATGACTCTGCGTGCCCATAAAAAAATAGCTCTGGTCACCGGAGTTATTCGCCGCAAGGGGATTGGTGCAGCAATTACTCTAGAGCTGGCTTGGACCGGTATACCGGTATGTATGTGTGCATGGCCTACTATCGCCCGTGTGACCAGACTATGCCTTGGAGTGTTGAGGACATGGAATCCGAAGACCTCCTTGCCCCGCTCTGCGCGAGTGGGGTGAGTGCAGACGGCTTTGAGATAGACCTAGGGCAAGCAGATGGGCCGAGAAGGCTGTTCAGACTTGCCCGAGAGATGTTTTTGGTAGAGTCGAGATTCTCGTCAATAATGCAGCGTATTCGACACGGACGCATATCAAGGGAATGGCCGCAGAAGACCTGGATCTCCACTATAGGAGTCGACCTGCGTACCGTGATTTTATTATGTCAGGAATTTGTCAAAGGATACACTCGAGGAGACGTTGGGCGAATTATCAATCTCACCTCTGGTCAAGGTCTGTCCCCGATGCCAAACGAACTTGCGTATGCCGCAACCAAAGGCGGAGTTGAGGCATTCACCCTGAGCCTGAGTGCTGCAGTTGCCTAGCTTGGAATTACGGTAAATGCGGTAGATCCCGGTCCAACCGATACGGGCTGGATGGAGACGGAACTGCAGGAAACGCTGATTGCC
>CAZXFE010000016.1:8983-22787 GCA_964639795.1 uncultured Enterobacteriaceae bacterium
GGTTAATAGCCTTCTTGGCCTCAGATGAGGCTGGATGAATTACAGGGCAAGTGATTCGGTCTCGGGGGGCCAGCTAAGCAAGCCACTGCACGGTATTGCGGCCCGTTTGAGGTCTGGGGTGAACGGTCTCGGTCCGAGCACACCTATTGCCAGATGCTGAACCACTAGCGACGTTTCTCCTCTGAGGGAAGCCAGGGGTCGTGTTTTTTGGGACTCTCTCGCGCTACTCATGGTTCGGACCAAGAGGCACCATGATGTGGACGTACGGGGTATCTTTCCACATCACGTAGGGGCCGCCATTGTAAGGATCGTCTGAGACCCCCTCCAGCAGCTTTCGATCGGGAACAATGACCATCAGGTGTGGTCCTTCCTGAACCCACACATCCCCATTTTTCGGGTCGGTAGCAAAGGGATTGGTATTGCTTACATGCGCATCGCCTTGGAGCATATAAGAGGTGCCCAGCTGGTCTGTCTGGAAATCACCCTTGGCTGCCACCGCCTGCATGAGCTGCATCCACGTCGCATCATTACACATTGGGTGCGTATCGCCGGGCATGATGCCGGGCATACACGTCCATCCGTTCGTTCCTGCCTGTAACTCAGTGCCGTCGACATCAAGGATGGTCGCGTCCTTGCTGATGGAGGCGGGAGCGGCGCTCATCGCACGTTTGATCTTTGTATCTTTTGACTCTATTGATTCATCTTCCGCTGCAAGTGCAATGGGCATGGTCGCAACGACCATCCCAACCAAGCTGCAGACAACGATGTGTTGGAATACTCTCGCCATGTCGATACCCTCCCTATCCGATGATAAAACACTGTGACTTCTCCCAGTTGTTAAGTCGGCTGTCGGACGCTTTTCTCGGCTGAAGCTTAACATCTGCGCTGCCAGAGTTCGAGGGGAGCGGAGATGTTCTCAAGCGACGTCCATTGAGCCCTGGCCCAATCGGGCAAGTTATTTTCTGCTGACGGGATAGGAGCATTGCGCTACGGGTAGAAAACAGCGTTGTGAGGTGTTAAACCTGCATGGACCTTCAGTCTGAATAATTGCCCGATCTCTAGAGCCTGTATGGGGGGGAAGTATGAAGTTTGGTCTTTTGATGCCGTTCTGGAATCCTGCCCGCTGGGAACGGTCTTTTCCTACTCTGTATCAAGATCTGCTGGATCAAATTGTCCGAATAGAAGAGCTCGGCTACGATAACATATGGTTGACCGAGCATCACTTTGACGACGATGGTTGGTCGCCGGCATTGCTGCCATTGGCTGCGGGAATTGCCACGCGCACGACGCGCATCCGCATCGGCACATTTATTCTTATTCTACCCTTTCAGCACGCGTTGCGTGTTGCAGAGGATGCCATCACTGTTGATCTCTTATCCAATGGCCGGTTCGACCTTGGGGTAGGGAAGGGCTATCGGAACAAAGAGTTTGACGCGTTTGGTTTTCCGCGCGAGCAACGCGACGCCCGCATGGAAGAAGACCTTGAGGTCATTCGCGGGCTGTGGACAAACGACGCGTTCTCCTTTGACGGAAACTATTACCACCTTAAGGAAGCTCGTCTTACCCCGAGACCCGTCCAGCAGCCTCACCCTCCCATCTGGATAGGCGCCCGGGGAAAGAAGGCCGTCGAACGGGCAGCTCGGATGGGATTTCATCTCATGGGTACGGGCGAAGTCGCCCAACAGCGTGCCTATGACGATGAATTGCAGCGCTGTGGCCGCGCTCCGAAAGACTTCTCGCTGGCCCAACTACGCTGGGTGTATGTGGCTGAGAGTCGAGAAAAGGCCTGGGACGAGGTTGGCGAGCATATGCATTATCTGTTTGCGTCTGCCTTTCCGTTGCTGAAGGCAGCGGGAGATTTACGTTCCGATCGCGCTATGTCCCAAGTCCCCAGCATAGAAGAACTCCGCAATATTGACCCGACAATTCCAGGAGGAGCGCCGATCGTAGGAACGCCTGACGATTGTATTCAGGCTATTCAACGCTACCAAGACGAAACACGAGTGACGCATTTGGCCATGGGCATGCATCTGCCCGGGCTGGCACTGGAGAAAGTCACGGGCTGTCTTGAACTGTTCGCCAAAGAAGTCATGCCGCATTTTCACTAATGCTCAAACGGACCCTGCAGATCATTGGAAGCGCATGAAAACCCATTGCCACGGTCGGAGCCCCCCGTAACGGAAAATGTGTATTTTCTCGGTTTAAGGTTGACAGGGGATTCTGTTGCGAGTATGCCGAAAACTCGAAGTAAGATGATTGCCCAAAAACCAAAGGTAGAAGGAGGGAGATATGCCGCAGTTTGATACAGTTATCAAGGATGGTACGATCGTCGATGGAACGAAGGTGCCGCGTTACCGGGCTGACCTTGGCATCAAGGACGGTAAGGTTGCTGAGATCGGTCGCATCAACAGCAGTGATGCTAAGAAGGAGATTGATGCCAGTGGGCTGGTAGTGGCTCCCGGGTTCATTGATCTACACACCCACTATGATGCCCAGTTGCACTGGGACCCGTTCTGCACGATCGGCAGTTGGCACGGCGTGACCACGGTCACCATTGGGAACTGTGGTTTTGGTTTTGCCCCGTTGCGCCCGCAAGACGTCGACCGGGCCATGTTGGCTTTGTCCCGCACAGAGGCGATCCCGCTGGAACCCATGCGCGTGTCGATGAAAGTTGACTGGGAAACCTTCCCCCAATATATGGACCGGCTGTCGCGCATGCCGTTAGGCGTCAATGTTTCCCATCTCTTCCCGCTTGCACCAGCAGTGGCGTATGTGATGGGCGGCTTTGACGACGCCAAGAAGCGCTTCCCGAATAAGGAAGAGATGGCCACCATTACGGGCATGTACAAAGAAGCCGTGAAAGCTGGCGCAGCGGGTTGGTCAGCCCAGCGTCTGGTACCCGAAAGCCGTGTGTCTGTACAGCGCGACTATGATGGCACCCCTATGATCACGGATATCCTGCCAGATGAGTTCTACATGGATATGGCCAAGGCCATGGGCGAAGTAGGCCAGGGGTGTATTCAGTTCACCCAGTCGGGTGCAAGCGAAAGCTCGTTCGGTGTCGATGATGACTTCAAATTCCTGGAAGAGATGACTAAGACAGCCGGCCAGCCGCTGCTGTACAACGCCATGTTAATCAGTGATAAGCATCCCGAATCCCACCAAGCCCAGCTGAACTGGGTTGAAGCAGCTAACAAACGCGGCGCGCGCGTGTTTGGACAGGGCGTCACTGCCCGGGCCCCGGTCCGCATGACCCTGGAAGACTGGAATCTGTTTGATGGTATTCCGGCCTGGAAGGAAGCCACGCTCGGAACGGTCGAAGAGCGCAAAGCCAAACTGTCGAAGCCTGAACTACGCAAGGAAATGCGAGAAGACTACGACGGTGGCGGTATGGAAACGATGAATATTGTCTTCGGCGAGTTCCACAAGTTCATCGCGCGCAAGGTTCGTGACCGTGACCTCAAACTGCAATACGAAGGCCTGTCGGTTGAGCAAATCGCCGAAAAAGAAGGCAAGCACGTCATCGATGCCATGCTGGATCTTTCGGTGGCGGACGACCTGCGAACCGAGTGGGCCGGCCCAATTGCCAATGCCAACATCGCGGGCTACAAGGAGCTGATGGGCTCACCGTACACGCTGCCAGGCGTCTCGGATGGTGGTGCGCATGTGAAGTTCATTACGCCGGCTATCTACCCGACCGAAGTCCTGTCCTGGCTGGTGCGGGAGCAGGAAGTCCTGAGCCTGGAAGAAGCCCATTTCCGTCTCAGCGGAATTATGGCTTGGGCGGCAGGTATCACGGACCGCGGAACGCTACGCGCAGGCCAAGCGGCCGACGTCGTGGTCTACGATGCCGATACGGTGAACGCCCTTCCGAGTGAGATCGCACACGATCTCCCGGCCAACGAGTGGCGGCGGGTCCAAAAGGCTGAGGGCTACAAGCACATCCTGGTCAACGGCGAACAGACCTTCCGGGATGGCGAATGCACCGGGAACACCTCGGGTGCACTGCTCCGTAACGGTGCAGCCGGCTAGGCAATCCGCCTAGAGCGTTACATCTCGAATCGGAACCCAAGACGCTAGGACGGGGAACCGGAGAATCCTCTCTGGTTCCCCGTTTTTTTTCAGTGGCGGAATAGCTGCAATAACTAAAAAATCGGACGGCCGCGAAAGGGGAGGGGATGAAGTTTGGCATGTTCTATGAGATCCAAGTGCCCAAGCCATGGCACGAGGATAAAGAATTCGAAATCTACCAACAGGTGCTTGATCAGGCCCAACTGGCTGACGAGGTCGGGTTTGATTCGTTCTGGACGGTGGAGCACCACTTCTTCTCTGAGTTCTCGCACTGCTCTGCACCGGAAGTGCTATATGGCGCCGTTAGTCAGCGTACTAAAAATATTCGCATCGGACATGGGGTGGTGTTGCTGCCTTTTCCGTATAACCATCCGGTTCGGGTTGCCGAACGTGTAGCCGTGCTCGATCTGCTGAGTAACGGTCGCATCGACGTTGGAACCGGGCGTTCAACCACCGAAATCGAACTGGACGGATTTGGCATTCCCGCTGAGGAGACTCGGGCGCGTTGGGACGAAGCCTTGCATATGTTGCCCCAGATTTGGACCAATGAGACCTTTGAGTGGGAAGGCAAGTATTTTAAGATCCCGCCTCGTAACGTTGTTCCTAAACCTCGCCAAAAGCCCCATCCGCCGCTATGGATGGCGACGACGAGTGCCGAAGGACACGAGTTAGCCGGCCAAAAAGGCTTGGGCCTGTTGTCTTTCACTTTATTAGTCGAACCTCCGGAACTAGCCAGCCGGATTGCTAAGTATCGAGCAGCGATTAAAGAGGCAAAACCCATTGGCGCATTCGTGAACGAGCAAACGGCCGTCTTTGCCATGGGTTACTGCGGTGAGAGTCCGCAGGAGGCGCGTCAGACTGCCGCGGACAGCATGGTCTGGGCTACCAAACGAGCGATCGATATGGTGCTGCCGATGGCCAAGAAGGCGACCGGCGATTACAGCTATTTGCAGCAGATATTTGGCATTGATATGGAAACGATTACTTTTGATTATCTCAACGACCATGATCTGGTCGTGGTTGGTGATCCGGAGGAATGCATTCGTAAGCTCAAACTCCATAAGGAAGCTGGGGCGGACAGTGTTTTGCTCATGCAGCAGGTGCATAATATTCCACACGAGAAGATCATGGGGTCCATTGAGCGCTTTGCCAAATATGTGATGCCACATTTGCAGTGAGTAACGAGCCTTCGGCTCGGTTGTGGCCTGGCTGAACAGGACGACCAATCTCTGTATCCATAATAAAGGAGCGATTTGAGATGGAGATAGGCACCAGTGGTTATGTGTCCGCTGACGGCCACGTTGTTGAGCCTGCAGATCTGTGGACCACGCGCATGGACAAACGCTTTCGTGACCGCGCCCCGCGGGTTGAGGCACGCGAGGATGCCGACTATTACATTATTGATGGGCTGACGCCATTTCCGGTTGGACTCGAAGGCGCCAGCATGGAAGACAAGCTCGCGGGCAAAATTGAGACGATGGCGAGTAGGCATGCTGATACGCGACCAGGGGCATGGGACCCACAACAGCGGCTCCTCGACCAGGATATGGATAATGTCCGGGCTGAGGTTATTTACGCGGGCGCGTTTGGACTCCAGTTTTATACGCTTCAGGACGCCGAATACCAACGCGAGGCCATGCGGGTATATAATGACTGGCTGAGTGAATTCTGCGCAGCCGCGCCAGACCGATTACTTGGCGCCGGCCTGTTGCCTATGCGTGGACCCCTCGAGTGGGCCTGTGAGGAAGCCGAACGCTGCGCCGAGCAAGGTCTGCGGACTCTCACGATTCCTGCTGATGTACCCGATCGTTCATACGCCACGTCGGACTATGAGCGCTTGTGGACCACACTCCAAGATATTGGGCTGCCTGTTTCCACACATTCCGGCACGGGGACAGCCGAAGAGTTTTATTCGAAATACCAGCGTATGGGCACAGGTATGGCCGTTGTTGAAATGAAGATGTTTCAGCCTATGCGAGCATTCGTCGACCTGCTCTGGAGTGGTGCGCCTCAGCGTTATCCCAAGCTGCGTTTTGTCATCGCTGAGGGCGGGGTCGGCTGGATGGCCTCCGTGCTTGGCTTCATGGATCACTGGTGGAACGATCACCGCCACTGGATGGAGCCTAAGCTAGATGAAAAACCGAGTACTTATTTCAAACGCCAATTCTGGGCCACATTCGAAGACGATCGCGCCGGAGTTCAGACCCGCGATATCCTTGGCGTGGATCGTTTGATGTGGGGCGCAGACTATCCGCATACGGAAGGGACGTTTCCGCATTCGGTAGAACAGGTCGCCAAAGACTTTGCTGGAGTACCGGAGGCCGAGGTCTATCAGATGGTAGCCGGCAACGCGGCTCAGCTGTATGGACTAGATCATATAGGTGGATAGAAAGAATATGGCAGGTTGTCTCGACGGCATAAAAGTCCTTGATCTTGGGCGCTATCAGGCCGGTCCACGCTGTGCGATGGTCTTGGGCGATCTTGGCGCAGAGGTGATTAAGGTCGAAGCGCCGGGTGGGGATGAGTCGCGTAGTTTAGGCAGCGTGTATTGGTCGGTGTATAACCGGGGCAAGAAGAGCATAACGCTGAATCTGCGTAGCGAGCAGGGGATCGCCATTCTCAAGTCCCTCGTACCGAAAGTTGACATGCTGCTTCAAAACTTTCGGCCTGGTGTGATGGAGAAGATGGGCCTCGGGTATGATACGCTCAAGCGGCTTAACCGTGGGCTTATTCTCATTAATGTGTCTGGCTTTGGTCAGGAAGGTCCGTACCGTGACCGCCCGGCCTACGACCCGATTGGCCAAGCCATGTCAGGTCTGATGGGTTTTACTGGCTTCCCCGACGGCCCCCCGATTATGACCAATTCGCCGATTATTGATCGTATTACTGCGCTGCATGCCACCATCGGCGCGCTAGGCGCGCTGCATCGCCGAGATATGACTGGTGAGGGCCAAGCGCTTGATGTGTGTCTGCTCGACACCGGCTACACCCTAATGGAAATTCCGATCGCCCAGTATTTGTTGAGCGGCAAAGAGCCTCAGCGGCGGGGCAATGCACCAGGCGGTCTTGCCCCATGCAACACTTACCAGGCCACAGATGGCTGGGTGTATATCCTGGCAGTACCACAGCATATGTGGGGCCGGTTCTGTCGCGGCATCGGTCGTGAGGATCTGATTGATGACGAACGCTTCTCTAGTATTCCGAGCCGGGCCTCGCATGCCGACGAGGTCAACGCTCTGGTAGAGGGCTGGATCAAGGACAAGACTGTTGCGGAAGTAGTGCGAATCTTAGAGCAGGCTGAGGTGCCAGTCGGACCGGTGCATAGTATTCCGCAAGCGGCCCAAGATCCGCATCTATGGGAGCGGAAGATGCTGGTTGAGATTGAGGATCAAGAAAAGGGCAAGACCTATGTGCCGGGTCTGACCGTCAAGTTCTCCGACACACCGGGGGAAATCGGTCCGATACCGCAACCTGGCGAGCACAACAGCCAGGTCTATTGCGAGTGGTTGGGATATGCGGAAGCGGATATGACGCGTTGGAGAGAAGCGGGAGTTATTTAGACGAATAGCGACGAAGGAGGGCAAGGTATGAATACGAGTATAGCGCGGTTTGATGATCTCAAGCCGATTGACTACGCGAGCTTTATCAAGAACTACGAACCTGACGGGATGCGGGGCTACGCGTTGATTGGGGAGGTGGGCAAGACTGCTCCTGCGATCACAGGAAGCCATGGTTTTACCATGGTGATTAACAAGGTAAACCCGGGCAAGGGAGCCCCGCTGCATAGCCATACAAAACCAGAAGTCTTCGTGGTGCTGTCTGGAAAATGCGCTTTCTTCTGGGGAGACGACGGCAAGAATGAGGTCGTGCTGGAACAATGGGACACGATTTCCTTTCCAGCTGGAACACCAGAAGGCTTTCGGAATGTTGGTGACGAAGAGACGAATCTTTTAGTCGTTTTGAGTGGTTCGGAAGTGGGAGAGGTAACGTTCACGAAACACAGAGACGAGGCGGAAGCGCCAGGGGTACCGGCGTAGCGAGAGCACTGTAGGTGATCGGTAAAACGCTGTAGGGGCGACCGGCGGGTCGCCCAGTGTGACCTGCGTTCCTACATAGTCAGCGAAAAGGAGGACTGGATATGGCAACATTTGCTGTTGATCAGGTTGAGATTTTTGGCAAAGGTGTGCTGCAAGCCGAGGGTGTGGTGGTTGATAAGGAGGGGAATGTATACGGCGGTGGGCGAAATGGCATCATGTATAAGGTCACACCCGATGGCACTGTGAGTGAGTTGGCGACACTGCCCGAGGGGTCTATTCCGAATGGCGTTACGATGGACCAGAATGGCGATCTGGTGTACTGCGACCTGGGCAAACAGGCCATGATGCGCGTCACTCAGAGTGGCGAAGTGTCGCTGATTGCGGATCAGATTGGCTCGCTCAAGCTGACGCTGCCGAATTTTGCTAGCTATGATGCTGAAGGTAATTTATACGTCTCGAATTCGAGTACTTCGAGTATTGAAAACGTCCTTGCCGAATTAGCCACCCCCTCCGCCAAGGGGGCGCTCGGCGTCATCCGCCCGAACGGAAAGACTGAAGTTGTGGCCGAGGGTATTTATCTGGCCAACGGCACCGCTATCGATCCCAAAGAAGACGCCGTCTACGTGCTGGAAAGCACTCGGAATGACTGTCTGCGTATTCAAATAAAGAAAGATGGCACTTTCGGCAAACCAGAGATCTACTCCAAGGATTTTCCGTCTTTGCCAGATGGGATGGCTTTTGATGTGGCAGGCAATATGTATGTGACTCTGCCGGCTGTGGTGAAAGGTGGAGATATGACCCCAGCCCATCAGGTCATCGCCATTGATACCAACGGCAATTGGAGCATGCTGATCGATGATTCTGCCGAGGGCAAGAAGCTGAACTTTCCGACCAACTGCGCCTTTGGTGGGCCGGACTTGCAGACGCTGTATATTGCCAATCTCGAAGCCGAGCACTTCAGTTGTCTCAAGACTCCCTACAAAGGCCATCCGCTGTATCATCAGCGCTAGCTTGCTCGCGCGAGATTGTAAAAAGATTGGAGAGGCAGCCCGATGTGGCTGCCTCTCCTGTATTCGTCCCCCCATAGACAAGGAGAAAGCATGCCTCTCACATTAGCCCTTGCAGAGCAGTTTATTGCTGCAGCCAAACAAAAGGCCCAAGAAAAAGGTTGGGATATGAGCTTTGCCGTCGTGGATTCCGCCGGAAACTTGGCGGCACTAGCCCGCATGGATGATGCCCGCTGGCTGACGACTGGTGTTGCCCAGAGCAAGGCGTTTACCGCGGGAACTTTCCGCCGGACCTCACGCGAGGTCGCCGAACTGGCGGAATCACGCTCGATGTTGTTTAGCAGCGTTGCCGACATTATTGGACGGCCGTTGCTGTTGGCTGGAGGTGGATTGCCTCTGGCTGTGAATGGCGAGTTTCTTGGCGGTGTAGGTGCCAGCGGTGGAACGGAGGATGAAGATATTGAATGCGCTCGCGCGGCGCTTGATGCAATCGGAGCTGAATAAGTAGCTCGACTGCAACCGGAATGGCTCATTCTCTCAATATCCTGCTTCTCGGTCCTATGGGTGATTGTGTCATCGAGAAGATTAGCGCGATAGATCCTCGTATTCGGGTTGTGAATGCACGCGGGAAATTCGAGGTCGAGTATGCCGAAACCTGGCCGGCAGAATCCGTTCGTCGCTATGTGCCGCAATCACTCGTAGAAGCAAACACCTCGACCCGCGCCGAGCGCGACGCACTGCTGGCTGAAGCCGAGATCATCTGCATTCGTTTCCCTTTTCCGCTTGATCTTCAAGCCAGGGCCTCACAACTCAAATGGCTACACCAAACACCTGCGGGTGCCTCAAACCTGCGCATGGGCGACATGTGGGGCAGCGACGTTATCGTCACAACTTCGCGTGGGCTAAATAACCCTTTGCCTATCGCGGAATATGTTCTGTCCACCATCTTCCTCTTTGCGAAGTCTTTTCCTCAAGCTTTTCGTGATCAGAACAATCAGGCATTCGAACGCCGAGAATATCGTTCGATACTGGTACAGGGGAAAACCGTAGGCATTATAGGCCTGGGTGGCATTGGGAGTGCGGTCGCGCGTCTCGCCAAAGCAGTTGGGATGTCTGTTGTGGCAACACGGCGATCAGGAACCGTTGCACAGAGCAAGACGCAAAACGTTGACGAACTGCTCCTGCCATCAGAACTGTCTACTCTGCTCGAGCAGAGTGATTTTGTTGTATTGAGTGCGCAGTGGACACCGGAAACGGACGGACTCATTGGTGAAGCTGAGCTGCGTCAGATGAAACCGAGGGCGTATCTCATCAACGTGGCCCGTGGTGAACTGATTGACCAATCGGCCTTAACCAAGGCGCTACGTGAAGGATGGATCGCCGGGGCGGGCCTAGATGTCTACCGCGGAGAATTCACAGGACCACCGCCAGAGGAACTCTGGAAACTGCCGAATGTCATGATCACGCCACATACGTCAGGTGGAACTGATGTCCAACAAGCAAAAGGCATAGAGTTGTTTTGTGATAATTTGCAGCGTTACATCACCGGCCAATCTCTCCTGAATGTATTGGACTGGGCGCGGGGCTACTAAGGCCGGGCGACGGCAAGGATTCGTGGGGAAAATGGACTGTTTTACGTACACTTTGATTTTGGAGGAATTTGTAGAAATCCCCGGATTTCTCTACTTTCTCCGGTCTATACTGGAAAAACTGCTTAGAGCAGCATGTATGAACGATCGCCGAATGGTTTGTCAAAATATCTGACGAAACCGATAAGGCCTTAAAAGCGTTTCTGGCGGAACGGCACGGAGCGGCGGGCGTCCTTTCCACGTTTGTGGAGGGGGCTGTCAAAGACCGGCTATTTGCTGAGACGGTGCGCGAAGTCAAAGCACACAACGCGCAGTATGATCCGCGTGAAATCACCGAGACGATAGAGGAAGCGGTAGAGCGGGCACGTGGTCTTCGTCCTTGATACCTCGACCCTGATTAGTGCGTTAATCATTCCGTGCACCCTCCGACCAACTGTATCAAGCATGGCAACAAGGTAGGTCGGTGCTTGCGACTTCCGAGGCGCAGGTGCGTGAGTTCGCGCAAGTGGTTCAGTATGAGCAGCTCCAGAAATATCTTTCTGCTCCTGTCGCGCAGATGATGCTGGACAACTTACGGCGTAAGGCGAGCGTTTTTCATTCCTTACCAGACGTAGACATTTCTCCTGATCCAGACGACAATCCGATCCTGGCAACGGCGCTAGCCGCCCAAGCGGATGGTCTGGTGAGTGGTGATAAGAAATATTTGTTGAGCCTGGGTAGTGTCGAAGGTGTCGCTATTATCACGGCCCGCGCGGCGGTGGACCTGTTGAGATAGCTGACCGCACTGTACCCAAACGCAGTTCCCACTTCGATAATGCGCGTAACCTGGACTACGGCTGCAAGCACTCCGAGTAAAGTTCCGTTGTCATACGGATAAGCCCCACAGCCGTGACGGGCGCGTTGTGTGTCCGTGGTGCTCAAGATATCAGCAGACGGATCCGCCGAGAGCAAATGTGACATTTGAGAAATCCTCCTTTTTTATTCTCTTATCAGCGCCCGCTCGCTTGGCCCGCTCGTTTGTTAGGATAAGCATTTTCTCAGTTGTAGGGGTCCTTTTGGGAGACATGCGCTCGCAAATCTTATTTGTGACCGTGCGGTTTCTTTCTCTTCACCCATGCGTCCCTCTGGCGATTTGTCTGGGGACATAGTACAGTGCCTCCACTATCCCTCAGACATCCAGAGACGCTCAGGATAGGGACCCTAAAAATGTACGTGTTGCAGAAACGGCTTCTTAAACAGTCCTGTGTGTGGCCGCTCCTTGGCTTTCTTCTCATCGGCTTGAATGCGTGTGGACCGGGCACCGGACTGATTGACCCTCATGGGGGGTCATGGTTGAGGGAAATGTTCACCCGCGGACCACGCTCGCCAAGAATATATCCTGTCGCCGTTGGCTACATCCCCAAGTTGAGGAAGAGAAAGCCTCCACTGCTTCCGCCACTCTACATCCTCGTTCTACGCCCGATTGACCGCCGTCCGCCTCCGGTAATCCATGCAAGCCGTGACAAAGAACTGCTGCTTCCTCAGGAAACAGACAAGGTCATTGGATTTACCGGTCTGAGTTTTCAAGAAGGACATGTAACAATCGCAGCAGTGAGAGGGCGACGAAGTCTACAGGGGTTACCCCGGATGGACGCAGGGATGCCCCACCTTCCGGATATTCCAAAAATATTCTTTACGATAGACCGGTTGCCCGAGACCGTCCAATTCGCCCTGACGTTGCATTTCCGTGAAGCAGGAATTGAAACAGAAGTGCTGCCTTTCACCTTCCCAGAACCGCTGGAAGCGGGAAATCAGCGCGTAGTGTATGCCCTTGGCTGTACGATAGATGAGTTTTCTCTGTTCAGCCTCAGGCGCTACCAACAGGTCCGTCTCGGGTCGCGTCGGATAGAATTGCCGGTGCGAGGACCTACACGGGCGGCTGTGTCCCTCTCCCTCTCCCTGTACCAGTTACCGTCGGGAAAGGTCGTGTGGCAGGAGCGGGTCTGGGACGTTGTCCACGACCCGCCCGGACACGGCGATCAACATCATTACCGCACAGCCGACGATGTACTCACTTTGGCGTTAAGTCGTACGATCGGCGGTATTTTGTCTATCCCGAAATTTCAGGCTGCCCTGCGCCGTGCTCGTTCTGCCGTTTGAGCCGGTGCGGCGCATTTTCTTCTGATAAATTGGCGCTGCGAAGCTGACTCACCCGCTGACGTACATCTGCGACAAAAGGCGCTTGAGGGTCTAGAAGAAGAGCGCGCTCATACACGGTTAAGGCTTCTGCCTTCTGCCCCTGCTGTGCAAGGGCCTCCCCCAAGCTCACATACGCGTAGGCATAATCAGGTTGTAAGTGTATCGTCTGCTTCCAGGCCCGCACTGCGCCTGCTACGTCGCCCTCGGCCACTAACACATGGCCCAGCCGATTGTGCACATGGGCTGAATTTGGGACGAGCTGCAGGGCGTTGTTATACGCCGCCAGCGCATTCTGTGTGTCGCCCGTGACTTCAAGCGCCCGAGCAAGATGAATATGTACGTTGGCGTCGTGTAGATTGAGGCGGAGAGACTCGCCAAACGCTGTAATCGCCTGGATCAGATCGCCACGATTCTCCAACGCCAGTCCTAAGCGGTACTGGACCTCGGCATTGGTGGGCGCCAAGCGTGCGGCTTTTCGCCATTGGAGAATCGCTCCATCCAAATTTCCTTCAGTATAGAGAGATTGTCCTCGCCTGAGATGCTGGGACGTTGTAGATGATAAAGTCTGTGGCTGAGGGGTATTCTGAGAAGGGATCTCTGGGGCGAGCTGCGGTTGCGCTGAAGCTGGTGTTGAAGGGGTCGCGTCGGGGACAGCTGTCATCTTCGCCTGGGAGGCGGACTGTGGCGGAAGCTCCTCTGTGCTTACCTGAGGGGTAGCCAGCGGAACGGGTGCGGGCAGTAACGAGGGTGCTCTTGGGGGTGTCGCGCCGAGCGGAGAGGCTTTTTTTGCCAAGACAATCGGGTTGGGTGCAGACAAAATCTGGGATGGTGCTGGAGGAACGCTCTGGGACAGAGGCGGCGACTCTGGATGCTGGGACGTTGTAGATGATAAAGTCTGTGGCTGAGGGGTATTCTGAGAAGG